>JAZFSG010000046.1:0-81342 GCA_036446035.1 Acidimicrobiia bacterium
GACGAAGAGTTCGCCGTCTGCACCCCCGAGCTCTTCGGCGATGGCCATGGCCTCGGGGACGCTACTGGCGACCTCGAAGCTGGCGTTGGCAACAAGCGCGTAGTCCATGTAGTCCTGCTCGGCGGCCGCGATGAAGGTGCGGCGGGCCTCCCCCTCGAGGGGCGGAATGCCCCGCTCCTTTACCGCCTCGGCGCGTTCGGCGAACCTGGCGATGAAGGCGTCAACATCGAAATCGGCCATGGCTCCTCTGTCGTCGCTAGATGCAGCAGGCTAGGCCGCAGCTACCTAGACGACCGCCGAGGGACCGAGTAGCTCGCGCAGCTCGGCATAGAGGGCGGAGCGGGCCTCGACACGGAACTCGTCACCGAGCCTGATGACCTTGTCGGCCGACTCACCGGTCATGAAGAGCATGACCGGTGACGACCCCGGGTGGTTCCCGAGCACCATCTTCAGCCTCTCCACCATGGCCCGAGACAGGCTGGTGGCAGGAACCCGCAACCGCACCGTCGAGTCGGGGTCGAGCGTCGGCTCGCGGATCTCGTTGGCCACCAACTTCACGGCGTCACCACGATGGTCGAGGCGTCCGCTGATGAGCAACACCGCGTCTTCACGGATCAGCGGGCCATGCTCGTTGACCGTTCGCGGAAAACAGACCACCTCGACCGACGCCTCCAGGTCCTCGAACTGGAAGAACTGCATCGGCTCGCCCTTGCGGGTGTAGCGCCGGGTGATACTGCCGACGATGCCTCCCACCGTGACGGTCGCCCCGTCCGGGAGCTCCCAAAGGCCTGCCAGCGTCGTCGTCGACATCGACCGCAGCAGCTCGGAGACGCCGAACAACGGATGATCGCTCACATAGAGGCCCAGCATCTCCTTCTCGAACGCCAGCTGGACCTTGCGGTCCCATTCCCTGTTGGAGAACTCGACAATGCCGTTCTGAACGGCCCCCTCTTCGGATCCGAACAGCGAGTACTGGCCCATATCTTCGGCACGCCTCCGCGCGATGACGGCATCGAGCATCTCCTCGAATGACTCGAAGAGACCTCTGCGAGCGTGACCGACGGAGTCGAAGGCGCCCGCCTTGATGAGCGACTCAACCGTTCGTCTGTTGAGAACGCTGGTGTCGACGCGGTTGACAAAGTCTGTGAAGTCCTCGTACGGACCGTTCTTGGTGCGTTCGAGCTCGATGAGCTCGACGACGCCCTCGCCGATATTGCGAACAGCCGACAGGCCGAACGTGATGCCGTGCTCGTCAGCAGTGAAGTCCGACTCCGAGCGATTGACGTCTGGCGGCCGAACGTTGATGCCCATCGTTCGACATTCGTTCAGGTAGAGGGCGGTGCGATCCTTGTCCCTCTTAACCGAGGTGAGAAGAGCGGCCATGTACTCGGCCGGGTAGTGCACCTTGAGCCACGCCGTTTGATAGGCAACTAGGCCGTAGGCAGCGGAGTGGGGCTTGTTGAAGCCGTAGCCGGCGAAGTGCTCGATGAACCCAAACAGCTCCGAACCGAGGTCTTCGCTGTGTCCGTTGGCGACACAGCCGGCAACGAACTTGTCCTGTTGCGCGGCCATCACTGCAGGGATCTTCTTGCCCATCGCCTTACGTAGATCGTCTGCCTCTGCCATCGAGAACCCGGCCATGGCCTGCGCCGTCTGCATGACCTGCTCCTGGAACACCATGATCCCGTAGCTGTCGCCGAGGATCGGCTCGAGGTCGGGATGGAGGTAGGACACCTCCGACCTGCCGTTCTTACGGTCCGCGTACTCGTTGTGCATGTTGGCGCCGAGCGGGCCCGGTCGGTAGAGGGCGACGAGAGCGATCAGATCTGCAAAACGGTCGGGCCGCAGGTTGCGCATCAACGACCGCATCGGACCGCCCTCGAGCTGGAAGACGCCAATCGACTCGCCGCGTTGCAGCATCTCGTATACAGCCGGGTCGTCGAGCGCGATGTTGTCGACATCGACCGTCTCGCCCCGCGACCTCGCTACCAATTCGATGGTTCGCTCGATCGTCGACAGGTTCCTCAGGCCAAGGAAGTCCATCTTCAGCAATCCCAGAGCCTCGATGGCGCCCATCTCGTATTGGGTGACGACCTCGGCGTCTTCGCCCTTGCGCTGGACGGGAACGATGTCGGTGAGGGGCTGCGCCGAGATCACGACGGCCGCGGCATGGATCGAGTCCTGGCGTCGCAGGCCTTCGAGCCCACGAGCCGCGTCGACGACTCGTTCGACCTCCGGATCTGCCTGATAGGCCTCGCGCAGCCCGGCGGCATTGGCGTGGAAATCACGCACCGCGGGGTCGGCCCCGGGTGCGGGCGCCTCGAGGCATTGGGTCAGTGAGGCCTCGATGCCGAGGATCGGCGGCGGCATCAACTTGGCGATCCGGTCGCCTAGGCCGTAGGGGAGGCCGAGAACCCGGGCCGAGTCACGAACGGCCTGGCGGCCCTTGATCGTCGAGAATGTCACGATCTGGGCTACGTGATCTGAGCCGTAGCGCTCGGCGCAGTAGCGGATCATCTCAGACCGATACCGCTCATCGAAGTCGATGTCGATATCAGGCATCTGACGACGGCTGGGATTGAGGAACCTCTCGAAGATGAGGCCGTACTCGAGAGGATCGATCCCCGTTATCCCGAGGCAGTAGGAAACGATGGCCGCCGGGGCGCTGCCCCTCCCCGGACCGGTGCGGATCCCGCGCTTCTTGGCGTAGGCCATGAGGTCCCACACGATGAGGAAGTAGGCGGGGAATCCCATGTCCGAGATGACTGTGAGTTCGCTCTCGATGCGGTCCTTGACTGCGTCGGAGAGAGGATCCCCATAGCGCTCCTTGGCTCCCGAATACACCAACGTGCGGAGGTAGGACAGTTCGGTCTCGCCCTCGGGGACCTGGAAGCTCGGCAAGAGGAACTCACCGAAGTCGAGGCGAACATCGGCCCTCTCGGCGATCCACAATGTGTTGTCTGCAGCAGCCGGATAGCGCTCGTTGGGGAACAGCGTGCGCATCTGGGCAGAAGACTTCATGTAGAACTCGTCGGCGTCGAAGCGGAAGCGGCCCTCGTCTTCTCGCGTCGCCCCGGTCTGGATGCACAGCAGAACGTCGTGCGTTTCGGCCTCACTGGCATTCGTGTAGTGACAATCGTTCGTCGCCAGGAGGGGCGCCCCAACGTCCCCCGATATCGATATGAGGTCGTCCATGATCCGTTGCTGGGCTCCGAGGCCGTGGTCCATGACCTCGATGAAGAAATTGTCTTTGCCGAAGATGTCCTGGAGCTGTCCGGCGGCGCCTACCGCGGCTTCGTAATCGCGCTCTCCGCCAACGTTCCCCTCCTCCCGTGACGCATCCGGAGCGAGGCGTTGGGCTACGGGGCCGCCGAGGCACCCCGAAGTTGCGATGATGCCGGCCGAGTGCTCCGCCAACAGCTCGTAGTCCATCCGCGGCTTGTAATAGAAGCCGTCCAGGTAGGCGGACGAGGCGAGGGCCATGAGGTTGCGGTAGCCCTCCTGGTTCTCGGCAAGGAGGGTCATGTGGTAGCGAACGTCGTCTCTGCGCGCCGGCCGATCGAAGCGACTCCCCGGGGTGACGTAAGCCTCGATGCCGATGATCGGTTTGACTCCGGCCTTGGTGGCCGCCCGGTAGAAGTCGACGACGCCGTACATCACGCCATGGTCGGTAATGGCGACAGCAGGCTGCCCGTCGGCCACGGCGGCCGCGACCACATCAGCCACCCTGGCTGCGCCATCGAGCATGGAGAATTCGGTGTGGAGATGTAGATGGGCGAAGCTGTCCACGGTCCTCCGAGTGGGTAACTACACGAGTGTAAGCAAACGGTAGCAGGCCCCCGCCGCCGCCTGTCCGCTGGGCCCGCTCCCCCGCAATCTCGCAGGTGGCCGTCGTTATCCTCGCGGCGACCTACCGAGGAGACAACCGATGGGGCTCGGCTACGACGCTGACCTGTTCATCTTGGCATTCGACCACAGAGGAAGCTTCCGCAAGCGTTTCGGCATTGCCGGTGATCCCAATGCAGACGAGCTCGAGCGCCTCAAAGACGCCAAGCACCTGGTGTTGGAGGGCTTCGAGCTGGCCGCCGCCGACATCCCCGGAGGAGGCATACTCGTCGACGAGGAGATGGGCGAGGCGGTGGTAGCCGCAGCGCGCGAGGCCGACATCAGATTCGCCATGCCGGTCGAAAAGTCGGGGCAGGACATATTCGATTTCGAATACGGCGACGACTTCGGAACGCACATCGAACAGTTCGACCCGTCGTTCACCAAGGTCCTCGTGCGCTGGAACACGGCGGACGATCCCGACACCAAAGACCTCCAGGGAGAGCGACTTCGCCGGCTCGGCGACTGGTTACACGAGCGCGACCGGAAATTCCTGTTCGAGCTACTCGTGCCCGGCTCCGCCGACCAGCTGGCTTCCGTTGGAGACGTCGCTGCCGACTACGACACGAAAGTGCGACCGGCGGTCATGCTCGATGTCATCGGAGAGATTCACGCCCGCGGCGTCGAACCCGACATCTGGAAGATCGAAGGCCTCGATCATCGTTCTGACTGCGAAGCAGTCTCCAGTCTCATCCGCTCCGGCGGCCGGGACGACGTGTGCGCCGTCGTACTGGGTCGGGGAGCAGATGATGCCAAGGTCGACCACTGGCTGGCCATGGGGGCACCGGTCGACGGCTACCGCGGATTCGCCATCGGCAGGTCTATCTGGGGTCCGGGGATAGACGGTTTCGTGAGCGGCGACCTCGAGCGAGGTGAGGCTGCAGCCCTCATCGCGGACAACTACACCCGCTTCTACAACGTGTACTCCGACTCGCGCTGATGCGAATCGGGATACTCACCGGCGGGGGCGATGTGCCCGGCCTCAACGCTTGCGTAAAGGCCGTCGTGCACCGCGTCATCGGCGACGGCCACGGCGTCTGCGGCATCCGCCGCGGCTGGGGAGGCCTGCTGGCAGTCAACCCTGACGACCCCGCGACCGTCGCCGTCAACACGGTCGAGTTGACCGCGGAGCGCGTACGGACAGTCGATCGCACCGGTGGGACATTTCTCCACACTTCCCGTACCAACCCTTCGAACGTCACGGAGACCCCACCGGACTTCCTCGACGCACCCGCCAACGGCGGATCTACCGACTACACGGATCACGTCCTGAAGGTGATCGACCATCTGAAGCTCGACGCTCTCATCCCGATCGGCGGTGATGACACGCTGTCGTACGCGCTGCGAATGCACAACGAGGGAATCCCGGTCATCGCCGTACCCAAGACCATGGACAACGACGTCCACGGCACGGACTACTGCATCGGATTCTCGACCGCTGTGACCAGGGGCGTCGAATTCATTCACAACCTTCGCACGTCAACAGGCTCTCATGAACGAATCGCGGTCGTCGAGCTGTTCGGTCGCTACTCGGGCGAAACGTCGCTCGTCACCGCCTACTTGGCCGGCGTTGATCGGGCCATCATCTCCGAGGTGCCCGTCGACATCGAGAGGCTGGCAGCCCTGCTGACGAGCGATCGTGACTCGAACCCATCGCACTACGCGATGATGACGATCTCCGAGGGCGCGGTCATCGAAGGCGGCGACATGGCGCTTTCAGGTGAAGCCGACTCCTACGGCCATCGCAAGCTCGGCGGGATAGGGGACGAGGCCGGGCAGCTGATCAAACGACTGACCGGGGTCGGAGTGATCATCCAACGCCTCGGCTATCTCATGCGCTCCGGTTCGCCCGATTCACTCGACCTCATGGTTGCCACCAACTATGCGGTCATGGCGGCCGACCTTGCCGTCGAGGGGATGTCGGGGCGGATGGTCTCATTGCGGTCAGGGACCTATACCAATGTCCCGATCTCCGTCATCGGCGAGGGGGTCAAACGAGTGGACGTCGATGAGCTCTACGACAGCGACGCCTACCGACCGAAGGTCCTTCATGTAGCCGGCAAGCCGATGTTCCTCTACTGATGGGAGCAGACAAGGCGGTCATAGCGGTTCTCACGGCAGGTGGCGATTGCCCTGGCCTCAACGCTGTCATCCGCGCCGTCGTCCGCCGCGGCGTCGACGTTCACGATGCCGAAGTGGTTGGCGTTCAGAACGGCTGGGATGGGTTGATGAAGAACGACCTTCGCCCGCTGCGCCGGGATGACGTCCGCGGCATCCTCCAGCAGGGCGGAACGATTCTCGGGACCTCGCGTCGCGACCCCTACGAGCAGGGCGATGGCTACGCCAGCGTGCAGCGAACCGTTGAGCGCAACGGAATCGACACCGTCATCGTGATCGGTGGCGATGGCACGCTGCGCACCGCACTGCGGCTTGCAGACGAGGGATTGCGTGTCGTCGCCGTCCCCAAGACCATCGATAACGACATACCGGGCACCGATATTACGTTCGGCTTCGACACCGCCGTCGAGATTGCGACAGAGGCCATCGATCGGATCACGACAACGGCCGAGGCTCACGAGCGCCTGATGGTCGTCGAGGTCATGGGACGCACGAGAGGCTGGATCGCAACGTGGGCGGGCATCGCCGCAGGCGCTGACGCCATCCTCATCCCTGAATTCGCCTATGACCTGGACGAGATCGCCGAGATCATTCGGACACGGGTGCGGCGCGGCAGGACCTTCTCGATCGTTGTCGTCGCCGAGGGTGTGGAGCCGCCGCCCGGCCGTCAGCAGGAGACGCAGCTCGACGCCTTTGGGTTCGAGCGCGTCGGCGGTGTCGCCTACCAGATCGCTCCCGAACTCGAGGAACGCACCGGCATCGAGACGCGCGTCACGGTTCTCGGATACGTCCAGCGAGGTGGTGTGCCATCGGCCTTCGATCGAGTGCTGGCGACACGCCTCGGAGTCAAGGCCGCCGACTTGGCGATCGAGGGCGTCAGCGGCGTCATGACGGCGCTGCGTGGACAAGAGATAGTTGCAGTTCCCCTCGAGGAGGCCTGCGCCGGCATCAAGAAGGTCCCCCCTGAGCTCTACGAGGTCGCCAACACCTTCTTCGGCTAGTTACCTAGCGCCGCCAGCGCCTGAGCCAGATCATCGGGCAGCTGTGCCCGGGCCGTTACCTCTCGTCCGCTCAGCGGGTGAGCGAACTCGAGGGACGAGGCATGAAGGAAGATACGGGGCACCGCGGGACCACCTCCCGATCCGTAGACGCGGTCTCCGCACACCGGGTGGCCGATCGAAGCTAGATGAACGCGGATCTGATGAGTCCGTCCCGTCTCGAGAGAGACGCTCAACAATGTCACGCCCGAGTAAGACGCGACGGCCTCGTAGTGGGTGATCGCCTGCCGCCCGTCCACGGTGATTGTGAAGCGTGTCGGATCCCCCGGATCGCGCCCGAGCGGAGCATCGATCGTCCCTGTCGGGATCTCGAAAGCCCCCACGACGAGTGCGGTGTAGGTGCGATGCACCCTGCGGGCCGCCAGGGCCTCCGTTAGCCCGGTGTGGGCCGCCGCCGTCTTCGCCACCAGCATCGCTCCGCTTGTGTCGCGATCAAGGCGATGGACTATCCCCCACCGATTGGGCTCGCCGACGCCCTCGATCTGAGGCCACCGCGCAAGGAGCCCAGCAGCCAGAGTTCCCGTCTGGTTCCCGGCACCGGGGTGTACCACCAGGCGCGGCGGCTTGTCGATGACGGCAAGGTCATCATCCTCGTAGAGGACGTCGAAATCGATCGACTCTGCTTGGAGCGTTGTCTGTTGCGGCAGCCGTGCGATCAGCTCGGCACCGGCGTTCACGTGGAAAGAAGGCGCAACGACCTCGCCATCGAAGGTGGCATCTCCGCCCTCCAACATCGATCTGGCGATGGAGCGGGAAACCGCCATCAGTTCGGCAACGGCCTTGTCTGCCCGCGCCCCGTTCAGGCGGTCGGGGACGACGGCTTCGATGGAGTCCTCAGTGATTCCCACAGGACCAGCATGATGCCAATCACGATGGCTGAGTCGGCGGCATTGAAGTTCGGCCACGGCCCGACATCGATGAAGTCGACAACAAACCCGTCGGCTAGGCCGTCGCCTCGGAACAGTCGATCGAGCAGATTTCCCATCGCCCCTCCGAGCACGAGCCCGAGGGCAGTGAGTGTCAGGCGATCGATGCCGTGGCGGAGCGACACGAAGACGACGACCACCACGACGGCCGCCAGCAACGCCAGCCACGACCCGGCTCCGCGCAGCGACCCGAAAGCGGCACCCGAGTTCCGAGTTAGCTCGAACCGCACTGAATCACCGATGATGTTGACAGGTCCGTCGGCGAGGCTCTCGAGCGCCAACCACTTCGTGAGCTGATCTGCCACGACCACGGAGGTGGCGATGAGGAAGGCGACTGCGCGGGGATGTCCGATGGGCTCAGCGACTGGCTGCGCACGTGACGCAGGTGGTCGCGTACGGAAGAACGTCGAGACGCTCTGTAGGAATGTCCGCTCCGCAGTGCTCGCAGACCCCGAACTGACGGCGCCGGATCCGGTCCTGGGCGTGTCTCACTTTGGCAAGCAGGTCTTCGGCGTTCTGAGCGATCGATAGTTCCTTCTCGAGTTCGAACGCCAGCGAGCCGCCCTCGGCCGTGTTGGGATCGGGGCTGCGATCAGAAGCCGCCTCGGAAAGCCGTACTTCCTCGCGCTCGGCTTCGAGGCCTTCGATCAAGGCTTCGAGCCGATCTTCCTCTTCGGCCAGCTTCTTCTTGTATTTGGCGACTGTTGATTTCGCCAGTTTGCGGGCCATATCGGACCTCCAAAGCCGGGGGAGGGTAGTACCTGTTGGACCGGCAGCGATGCAACATTGGTCGAGTCTTGCCTATTCCCCGTTAACCTCCCTGCACTGCTATGACGGGGTCTGCCTTTTGGCGGGAATCGCCCCGGAGCTGTGGGAAGAAGACCCGAAAGGGCTAGTAGAACCCGCCGATCTCCCCTCGATACGGGGTACTACGAGCGGCCGAGAAATCGGCAAGCCGGGTGGTACCGCGGGGCTCGCCTCGTCCCGGCCGAAAGGCCAAGACGAAAGCGCGACATGCCCCAAAAGTTCCCCTCACTCCCCCGAACGCCCGATCACGACGCGCTCGAACGGGAGCTGCTCGATCGTTGGGAAGCCGAAGACACCTTCGGCAAGCTGCGCCGCCAGATCGCGGGCGGACCGAAGTTCAGCTTCGTCGACGGCCCCGTCACGGCCAACAAGAAACTCGGCGTGCATACCGCCTGGGGGCGGACCCTCAAAGACGTCTTTCAGCGCTACAAGGCCCTACGGGGTTATGACCAACGGTTCCAGAATGGGTTCGACTGCCAGGGGCTGTGGATCGAGGTCGGCGTCGAACAGGACCTTGGTCTCAACTCGAAGAAGGAGATCGAGGAGTACGGACTCGATCTGTTCGCTCGCAAATGCCGCGACAAGGTGGCCTGGGCCGTCGAGCAGCTGACCACAGGATCCAAACGGCTCGGCTACTGGATGGATTGGGGCAATGACTATCTCACGTTCTCCGACACCAACATCGACTACATCTGGCGGTTCCTCAAGGCGATGGACGACAAGGGTTGGCTCTACCTGGGACACCGCAGTACCGAGTGGTGTCCCCGGTGCGGAACATCTCTGAGTCAGCACGAGATCTCTCAATCCGGCGTCTATCAGGAGAAGTCAGACCCATCGCTGTTCGTCCGGCTCCCCCTCGTTGATCGACCCGGGGAGTCCCTCGTTGTGTGGACCACGACGCCGTGGACCCTTCCCGCCAACGTCGCGGCGGCGGTACGCGCCGAAGCCGAATACGGGCGCAGGAGTAACGGGGATTGGGTGGCCATCGACCGCTACCCCGAGGACGAATTCGCCGAGCGACTGACCGGCGCCCAGATGGAGGGATGGTCATACACGGGCCCCTTCGACCACCTGCCGGCCGCCGCCGAACTGTCGCATCGCGTGGTCCTGTGGGACGAGGTAACGATGGATCAGGGCACTGGGATCGTCCACATCGCCCCAGGTTGTGGCGGCGAGGACTTCGAGCTCGGCCAGAAGCACGGACTTGCAGTGCTGACGCCGGTAGACGAGGCCGGTCGCTTCTACGACGCATACGGCGGGCTAGCGGGAAGACAGACGGGCGAGGCCGCCGACGACATCATCAGCGACCTAGCCGAGCGAGGACTGCTCGTCGAGTCGGCCGAGTATGTGCACCCCTATCCACATTGCTGGCGGTGCCAGACCCCGCTCATCTTCAGAGTTGCCGACGACTGGTACATATCCGTCGAAGATCTTCGTCAACCGCTGCTGGATGCCAACGCCACCGTCGAGTGGACGCCCGCCTACATGGGCAAGCTCATGGATGACTGGCTGAACAACATGGGCGACTGGAACATCTCACGACGGCGCTACTACGGCCTGCCGCTTCCCTTTTACCCGTGCAACGACTGCCAGCATGTGACCGTCATCGGTTCGAAAGCCGAGCTCGCCCAACGTGCCACCTCCGGCATGGAGCAGCTCGAAGAGTTGCACCGCCCGTGGGTCGACAATGTCCTCATCAGCTGCGAGGCCTGCGGCGCCGAGGGCCTGACCAGAGTCGCCGAAGTCGGCGACGTCTGGCTCGACGCAGGCATCGTCCCGTTGTCAACGCTCGGCTGGAGCAACGAAGAGCGGATCGAAGGCGGCTACGGCACAGGCGCTGCCCATGGGCTGACAAATGCCGACCTCCCAGACAACGCATACTGGGAGGAGTGGTTTCCCGCGACCTGGGTCACTGAGATGCGGGAGCAGGTCAGGCTGTGGTTCTACTCACAGCTCTTCATGTCGGTCGCCATGGTCGGCAAGGCTCCTTTCAAGTCCGTGCTCGGATACGAGAAGATGCTCGACGAGACCGGCAGGGAGATGCACGGCTCCTGGGGGAACGTGATCGGCGCGACGGAAGCCTTCGAGAAGATGGGTGCAGACGTAATGCGTTGGCAGTTCTGTGCCCACCCGCCAGATCGGAACCTTCTCTTCGGGTATGGCAAGGCGCACCAGGTGCAGCGCAAGCTCCTAACCCTGTGGAACTCGGCGAAGTTCCTAATCGACTACGCCAACATCGAGGGTTTCCGCCCCACCTACGCCGACATCCACGCCCCACCCGAGGTCGCTACCAACGACATCGATCGGTGGCTGCTCGCCAGGATCGACCAACTGATCACCGAGGCGACGGTGGCGCTCGACGAGTTCAGGACCGATCGGCTGATCGTTGCCTTCGAGGGCTACATCGACGATCTGTCCAATTGGTACATCCGCCGCAACAGACGCCGCTTCTACGAATTGGACGAGGCGGCATTCCGGACACTGTGGACTGGGATCACCCAAGCGCTGCGCGTCATCAGCCCCGTAATGCCTTTCCTGGCCGATCACCTGTGGAATGCGCTGGTCGGCAGCGCCTGTGAAGACGCCGAGCCATCGATTCATCTCGCCGGCTGGCCATCTCTTCCAACGACACTCAACACTGAGCTCCTCGAAGGGATGCGGATGGCACGGAACGTGGCCGAGGCGGGACGACGGGCAAGATCCGACTCCAACCTCAAGCTGCGACAGCCCCTGCGACGCGCTGTCGTCCAGGGCGCCGAGGCCGCAAGGCCGTTCGCCGACCACATTCGTGAGGAGCTCCGCGTCAAGGAGCTGTCATTCGATCACGAGGCAACCATCGACGTCTCCTTCAAGCCCAATTTCGCGCTCCTTGGGCCGAGACTCGGCCCAAGGGTCAAGGATGTGGCCAAGGCGCTCGAGGATGGGAGTTACGAGATCGACGAGAGCGGCGTGATCACAGCAGCCGGGGAAACACTGAGCAGCGATGAGGTCATCCGCACCGAGCGCGTGACGCTCGAGGACTGGGCCGTTGCCAGCGATGGAGGCCTCAGCATCGCCATCGACCCCACTCTCGACGCCGAGCTAATACTCGAGAGCAGGGCGCTGGATCTCATCAGGGAGGTCAACGAGCTCCGCAAAGCCGAGGGCTTGGCCCTCACCGATCGCATCGCGTTGATCGTTCCTGGGAGTGCAGCCGACCTCGTCGCGGCCCATCGCGAGTGGTTGGCTGCTGAGGTCCTAGCCGAGTCGGTCACGGTGGATGAAGCTGCCGAAGCTCCCCGCCTCGCTAACAGATGATGCTCTGCAGGATCCGCAGGCCGAGAATCAACACAAGCGGGCTGAGGTCCAGTTGCATGCCACCGGCGGGAAGCCCCGGAACGATGGACCGGATTGGACGAAGCACCGGATCTACGACCTTGCCCAGAGCCTGTTCGACCTTGCGAACAGGATGATCAAAACCCAGGCGGCCGAACTGGACGGCGATCTGGAGGATGATCCGGCCGAGCACCACGAGGATGTACAGCGTGATGAGATTGCAGATGAGATCCAAGGCGTGCCCTAGGAGACGTCGGCTGACTGGTACAGGCCGTACTCGGCGAGCCTGCGGCGCTCGTCTCTGGACACTGTGACGCGAGGCGGCGTCACCAAGATCACACCCTGAGCGACCTTGCGCATAGTTCCGTCCAAGGCATAGGTGAGGCCGCTGGCGAAGTCGACGAGGCGGCGCACCATCTCGGGCTCCGTTCCTCGTAGGTCAAGTACCACCGGCGTCTTGTCGCGTATGAGGTCGGCCAGGAGTTGGGCATCACTGAAGGCGCTGGCAACGATGATCTCTGTCTCTCCGCCGCCGGCGGGCGCTGCTGGGCGGGCGCCGCCTTCCTCTATGTAGACCCCGGCTTCGGCGAGCGTCGGCTCTGCCGCAATGCGGCGCCGTGCACGGGCCGGAGGCTCTACCCGTTCCCCCGGAATGATCGCCGTTGGCGCACCGACGTGGCGAACGCCGCCGGACGGCGGCGCCTCGACCGCAACATCCGCGGTTACTGGAACTGACTCGCTGTCCGTGGTCTCGTCGTCATCGACAAGGCCCAGGTAGTAAAGGGTCTTCTGCCACACACCTGCCATATCGGTCCGTCCTTCACCGGTTGTCGGCGCCGCCAAAGATAGCCCGTCCGAGGCGGATCATCGTTGCTCCTTCGGCGATCGCCGCCTCGAAGTCCTCAGTCATGCCCATCGACAACTCCTTCACGTCGGGGTGGTGCTTTGCGGCCTCGTCGCGTAGCTCACGCAGAGCCCGGAAGAAAGGAACTGCTTGCTCGGCGTGGGAAACCCGAGGAGCCATTGCCATGAGTCCCCGAACTTCGACCCCGAGGCCAACGCACATATCGATGAAGTCGATCGCTGCCGCCGGTGCGACACCGTGCTTTTGGGGCTCCTCCCCGATGTTCACCTGGACCAGGGCTGGAGCGTTCCCCCATGCCCTCGCCAGGGACTCGCGGTCTAGGGAGTGCAGAAGGGTCCCTCGCACCTTGGGCACCTTGTTGCGCTGCAGTGGCCCGACGAAGTGCCACGAGATGTCACTGGGAAGCTGCGGTGCCTTCTCGGCCAGCTCCTGGGCACGATTCTCACCGAACTGGCGATGCCCAGTCGCGTAGAGCTCCTCGATCTCGCCGACCGTTCGTCCCTTCGAGATGGCTACCAGCATGATGTCCTCAGTCGACCGCCCAGCAGCGGACGCCGCCGCCGAGATTCGATCGAGGACCTCCCCTAGCGCGGAGGAAGCCATGCCACCGCCACCTGTCGATCGATGGTCTCGTTGCGGCGAAACGAGTTGAAGCCTTCCCCACAACTGGTACAGGCGTCTGCGCTCCATGTTGCCAGGTCACCGAGTTGGTGTGCCGCCACGGCAGCAAGATCGACACTGACGGCCCCCTCCTTCGTCGTCCCCACGAAGCCATCGAAGCGTCCGGCGACGTCCTGGCCAACCTCGTAGCAGCATGGTCCGATGGCAGGTCCGATGGCTGCCCGTGTTACCTCGTCGCCATGCGCTGCGATGGCTCCGAGCGTTGATGGAATCACACCGGCATCCAGGCCACGCCATCCGGCATGTATGACGCCGGCGATGGCTGGCCCTTCGACGACGATAGGGACGCAGTCCGCAGTGGCGACCGTCATCGGCAAGCCGGCATGGCCTGAGTAGATGGCATCGGCCTCCCCCAGGTCTCCAGCTACCAGCGCCTCAACGGCCACCGACCCATGTACCTGCGATACGAAGGCCCAGTCGGACGAGATCCCGAGCGCCTCCGACATCGCGAACCTGGCAGCCGCATTGTTGCGGGCATCGCCGTCGCCGGCATCGCCGAAGGCCGCCCCGTCGAACCCGTCCGGCCGGATCATCCCTCTACGAAATCGGGGATGTCGAGCGAGGAGTCGTCGCCGAAGTCGACGGGCGCTGCCGCCGGCTCGTAGCTCGGCGTCCAGCCGTCATCGCCACGGCCCCCCTCGAAGTCCGCGGCGATGACGGTGACGCGCACCTCATCGCCGAACGAGTCGTCGATAACGGCGCCGAAGATCACATTGGCGTCCGAGTCACAGTGTTGAGCAACCGCCCCTGCGGCCTGATTCACCTCGAGAAGTGTTAGATCGGAAGGGCCTGCCACGGACAGCAGAACGCCGCGGGAACCCTCCATCGATGTCTCGAGGAGTGGAGACGCGATCGCCTTTTCGGCAGCCTGGAGCGCTCGCTGGTCTCCGCTGGATCGGCCAATGCCCATGACAGCCGAGCCAGCATCTTGCATGATCGCCTTGACGTCTGCGAAATCGACGTTGATGAGCCCGGGAGTCGTGATGATGCTGGTGATTCCGGCCACGCCATCGGTGAGAACCTGGTCGGCGAGGTTGAAGGCCTCGACCACCGTTGTCGAAGGCTCGGCCACCTCCAGCAAGCGGTCGTTGGGAATGATGATGAGGGTGTCGACGGCAGCCTTGAGCCCATTGATCCCCTGCTCCGCCTGCACGGAGCGCCGCCTGCCCTCGAATCCGAATGGCCGGGTCACGACTCCAACCGTCAGCGCCCCGAGATCGCGGGCGATCTGGGCGACGATAGGAGCGCCGCCGGTGCCGGTTCCGCCGCCCTCGCCGGCGGTGATGAAGACCATGTCGGCGCCCTTCAGGGCGTCCTCGATGTCGGCCCGATGCGCCTCTGCTGCGCTCTCCCCGACATCGGGGTCGGCCCCGGCACCGAGTCCCTTCGTGAGGTCTCGCCCGATATCGAGCTTGACGTCGGCGTCTGACATGAGCAGTGCTTGGGCGTCGGTGTTGATCGCAACGAACTCGACGCCACCGAGGCCGGCATCGATCATGCGGTTGACGGCGTTGACACCGCCCCCACCGACACCAACAACTTTGATCACTGCGAGATATGTCTGGGGTCGTTCGCTCATGACTCTCCGATCGACGAGGTCTTAGGTTAGACCAAAGGTAAAGCGCGAAAACCGGCTCTAGCATGAACCTTTGGTTGATAGTTAGGGTTAGCCCTCGAGCTCGAAGAGTGCCGGCCGTGACGGAGCGATGAGGTTGATCGCCCAGCCTTCGGGTATCTCAGCGGACAGGAGGGCCAGGAACGCCGCAGCTTTGGACTCCATGTCGGACGGGCGTCCGAGTCGGGCGACGACCCCGGCCCGGTCGACCCACACCTCCCCTGCGACCAGCGACAAGGTCGTGTCGGCACCGTCACCGAGCACCGCCAGGAACGCCAGACTCTCGGCAACGATCGAAGGGTCGTCGATCCGCGCCAATCCTTCGGCACCATCGCCCGCCGGCCCGAGCCGAGTGAGATCACCGGCTACCAGATTCCAGCCCCCGAACTCGTCGGCGACAGCCGCCGCCGGACTCCTCTCGACGACGTCGATCTCGATCCTGCCAGGGAACAACACATTCACGGTGGCACCGCTCACCCAAGGATTGGCCTCGAGGAACGACTCGATCTCGTCGGCGGCGAGTATGGCAGTCAGCAGCGGAGTTCCCTCAGCAACCCCGGCGGCGGAGAGCGCACCGGGAACGTCGGCTCGCGCCGGGTCGCCGAACACGATGGTGTCGATGTCGAGCAGCTCAGACTGCGTGGCCCACCATCCAAGGCCAACGAGGCCCAACAGCACTGCGGCGACGATCATCGACCGCAGCCGTCGCCGGGCGCCATGCTCGGCGACTGTGTGACGGCGTTTGGCGATCCGCGGATCGATAACGCTCATGGCGCCTCGTCCGGCGAGGGCTCGAACTCGCCGGCGAAACGGACCTCGGGCTCGAGCCACACCCCCGTGGTGTCACCGATGAGCTTGCGCACAGCCCACACCAGGTCGTACACGTCCTGGGCAGAGGCTCCGGGATCTGCTTCTAAGAAGTTGGCGTGTTTCTCGGACACTCGCACGCCTCCCCGGGCCAGGCCTTTGAGTCCCGCATCGTCGATGATCCTCCCGGCGACGTCCCCTGAGGGGTTCTTGAAGACACTTCCGGCATTGAGGGTTCCTCCCGGCTGGTGCTCGCGTCGCCACTGAGTGATCCTTCGGATCTCGCGCGCACCATCGTCGGGGTCGATCTCAGAAGTGAGGAAAGTGGCTTCGACGACTGCGTCGGGCTGGGCGAGGTTGGAAGATCGGTAGGCCAGCTCCATGTCCTCGGCGGTCAGAGACCGGATCGACCCATCGCGCAGGTCTATGACACTCGCGGTATCCAGACAGTCGGCGACGTCGGACCCATGACAGCCGGCGTTCATGCGCACAGCTCCGCCAACCGAGCCGGGAACACCAACACACCATTCGAGGCCGCCCCTCCCCTGTTGCACGGCGGTTCTGGCAAGTACCGGCAACGAGACTGCGCCTCCGGCCCGCACGCGATCGTCCGCTACCTCGATCTCAGCGAAGCCGCTGCCGAGCCTGACTACCAGCCCGTCGAAGCCTTTGTCTGCAACGACCAAGTTGCTGCCGCGGCCGAGCATGAGCACGTCGGTGCCGGCAAAGGCTTCGACCACGGCCTGAAGCTCGGACAGGCTCGACGGCTCAGCCAACCAGGCAGCGGCGCCGCCGAGCTTGTAGGTCGTCGAAGCTGCCAGCGACACGCCCGCAGTAAGCACGCCGAGTTCCTCGAGCTCGCGACGGCTCACGGCGCCGCCTCCAGAAGTGTTGCCAATTCGTCGGCCGCACTCGTGATATCGCCTGCACCCATCATCAGCACGAGGTCCCCATCGCCAACGATCGAGGCCAGGTGCCGTGCCAGCTGCCTGCGGTCTGGCTGGTAGGCCACTCGCTCTCCCCCTGCGTTGAGAACGGCGTCGGCAACCAGGTGTCCGGTGACCCCGGGTATCGGGACCTCGCCGGCACCGTAGACATCGGTAATGACGACATGGTCGGAAACGGCTAGTGCCCTTCCGAATGAGCTTGCCAACTCGGCCGTTCGTGAATATCGATGAGGTTGGAAGACCGCCCACACCTTGGACCACGGACCGACGCGGGCCGCTGCCAGAACGGCGCCTATCTCCGTCGGATGGTGGGCGTAGTCGTCAACGATCGTGACTCCCCGTACTCGCGCCCTGACCTCGAACCGCCTCCGCACTCCGGCGAAGTCCTTGAGACCCGTTGCGGCCTCTGCTGGGTCGTTTCCGAGTTCGGCGGCGAGAGCCAGCACTCCGGCGGCGTCGCGGGCGATGTGGAGGCCAGGCTTCGGAATCTCGACGTCGATCGATCTCCCGCGACCTGTCAACCGGAAGCGAACCTGCCAGGCCCCGTGTTCAACAGCGTCGATGACCCAATCGGCATCAGGTGAGGTGCCCCACGTCAGGGCTCCCACCCGCTCTGCCAGCCCGCGGCCGCCGGCATCGTCGATACATACAACGACGGGACCGTCCACCTCGCCGGCAACGGCTGCGAACGCATCCTCGAGGGCGCCAAGGGTTCCATAGTGGTCAAGGTGGTCGGCTTCGACACCGGTCACGGTCAAACCCGTCAGCTCCAGCGATAGAAAGGTGCCGAACGCCTCGTCTGCTTCGATCAGGAAGAGCTCGCGATCGCCCAGGTGGGCGTTGGTGTTGAGGTCGGGGAGGTCGCCACCGACCATGAAGCTCGGGTCTTCGCCGAGGGCACGCCAGGCTGCGACCGCCATGGCGGTCGACGTTGTCTTACCGTGAGTTCCGGTGAAGCCGATCCCCGGCATCGCTTCGGTGATCGCAGCGAGCAAGCGCGGACGCTGCCATACCGGAATCCCGACGTCGGCCGCTGCCCGCAACTCCGGATCACTCTCGGGAACAGCGGAAGATGCCACGACGAGTTCGACCTCGGGTACTGACTCGGGGCGGTGGCCGATCCAGGTAGCAACACCGAGCTCAGCAAGAGCATCCGATGCCCGGCTCGGTTTCAGATCCGACCCGGTGACCTCGATACCACTCTGAGCCAAGAGCTTGGCCAGACCGCTCATGCCGTAGCCGCCGATCCCGACTACATGAACCCTGGAGAACCCAATGAGTTCCTTCACTTTGTGCCTCCGCCAGCTGCCCCGATGACGGCTTCGGCGACCGCGACCGCTGCCTGGGGGCGACTGGCTCCCAATGCTGCCGCGCTCATGGCCGCGAGCTGCTTCGGATCCGCCAGCAGCCTGTCGATCACACTTCCCAGGATGCCGAGGTCTCCCTGTTGCACGACAACTGCGGCGCCGGCGTTGACCAGATAGTTGGCGTTGTTCTCCTGGGCGACGGCCTCGAGTGGCACCAAAACCGACGGCGTTGCGGTGGCTGCCAGCTCGCTGACTGTGCTGGCCCCGGCGCGGCTGACAACAAGGTCACAGGCCGCGTAGAAGTCTTCCATGGAGTTCTCGAATCCGACGATGCGCCAGGGTATCGGTGCTTCTTTAGAGCGTTGCAGCAATGCCTCGCCATGGCTTGGCCCAACGAGGTGCACAAGGGCGGGTCTGTCTGGCCTCTCTGCATAGCGACTCACCGCGTTGTTGATGGCGACCGCGCCCTGGCTCCCACCCATAACCCCTACAACCAAGCCGGCAACATCCAGGCCGTAGCGCTCCCTGGCGGCGTGACGCCGTGCCCCCTTGTCCATGCTGATCAGAGAGCGACGAAGTGGGTTGCCAACGACCTGCGCGCCGCGGAGCTTTGCCGCTGCCTCGGGGAAGGCAACGAGCACCTTGGCGGCGCCGCGCGACACCAGCCGATTCGCCAAGCCGGGGTGGCCGTTCTGCTCGTGCACAACGTACGGCACGTCGCTGCGCCGTGCCGCCATGACGCTGGGGACGGTGATATAGCCCCCCATGACCAGCAAGGACTTCACCCGGCGTCGTCGCAGCTCGGCGGTGACCGTCGCTGCGGCGCGACGGACCACGAACGGCAGAGACAGATTGGAGAGGGAAAGCGATCGACGCAGGCCTCTCATCTCGACCGAGATCAGCTCGTATCCGGCCTCGGGGATCACGGTGGCCTCGAGGCGGTCCGCCCCTATGAACGCGATGTCATCTCGCTCGACTCCTGCGGTGACCATCTCCTGAGCGACCGCCAAAGCTGGGTAGATGTGCCCGCCGGTCCCCGCCGCCGCAATGGCGTAGCTCACCGTGGTTTCGCCGTCTTGGCGATGTTGACCAACACCCCGACGGTGATCATGTTGATCAGCAAGGCGTTGCCGCCGAACGACATGAACGGGAGAGGAACCCCCGTAATGGGCAGCAGCGCTATCACACCGCCGATGTTGACGAGGGCCTGGGTCGATAGCCAGGCGACGATCCCGATCGCCAGCAACCGGCCGAACCGGTCCTCGGTCCGCAAGGCGATCGCGGTGCCTGCGACGGCGAAGATCGTGAACAAGACGAGAACCACAATGCCGCCTGCGAAACCGGTCTCCTCTCCCACTATGGCGAAGATGAAGTCGGTATGGGCATTCGGCAGGAACTCCCAGCGAGCCCTGCTCAACCCGAGCCCGACTCCGAATAGCCCGCCCGTGCCGAGGGCAACCATGCTTTGAACGGCCTGGAAGCCGGTGTCGAGGCTGTCTGCGAACGGATCCATGAAGGCGGTAACCCTCTCCCACCGGTATGGCTCAGCCGCGGCGAGTGCCATGCCGACGGCCGCTCCTGCCATGCCAGAGCCGATTACGTAACCAAGGGGGGCGCGCGACGCCATGAGAACGGCGAACGCTCCGGCAGCGATGATGATCACCGTTCCCATGTCCGGTTGCGATAGAACGAGGATGCCAACGATGCCGAGCGATAGCACAACGGGCCACACGAAGTCTGCGAACCTCGTGATGGAGTCTTCCCGCTTGGCCATGATCATGGCCAAGAAGACGACGACGGCGAACTTGGCGAACTCGGACGGCTGCAACGTGAGCGACCCAACCTCAAGCCAGCGACGCGATCCCCCGGCAACGACGCCGAGCTGCCTAACAGCGATCAGCGATGCGATGGTGGCGAACAGCAACGGCACGGCCATCTTGGCGTACAGGCGGTACGGCACCCGAGAGGCAACAGTCAGACCGATCAGCCCCAGCCCGGCCCACGCCAGCTGCCGCTTGAAGTAATAGAGGCCATCCCCGGTCTCGGTGAAGGAAACGACCGATGAGGCGCTCATGAGCGCCCCAAGCCCGACCACCAGTAGCAAAGCGACCGGGATCAACAGCATCACCGTGACTCGGGCCGTCTCCGATTGACTGCGGGCTCTGGTCCTTGCCCTACGGCGGGTCGCCCCGATAGATACGACACTGGCCATCAGCCCGTCCTCGCTTTCACGGCTGCTGCGAAGGCGTCTCCGCGGGCGCTGTAGGACTCGAACTGATCGAAGCTGGCGCATCCCGGCGCCAGAAGAACGACATCGCCCTGCTCAGCAATGGAGTTGGCGGCTGTAACCGCTTCCTCGATGGAGTCTGCGCCCGTCGTTATGTCGGGGGCGGCCTCCAGCAGTTCGGAGGCGGACTCGCCGATCGCGAAGATGCGTCGCACCGTGGGAACCGTCGCAAGACCGGACAGATCGAGTCCTTTGTTACGTCCACCGGCGATCAGGATGACCGAGTCAAACGCCGCCGCTGATGCCATGGCGGCGTGTGGGTTAGTGGCCTTGGAGTCGTCAACCCAGCTAACGCCTCCATCCGTGGCCACGACGGAGCGACGGTGGGGCGCAGGCTCGAACTCGGCGATGGCCTTGGCCATGGCCTCCACTCCGACACCGACCTGGGCGGCGGCGACAGCAGCGGCCGCCATGTCGACGGCGAACGCAACATCGAGGGCGCCGATCTCAATGACGTCGTCCCCAACCCACAGAGTCCCGTCCTCGACGCCGCCCGCACTCTCCCGCCGGTTACCCGAGACCGCAAGAGTCCTCACGTCCACCGAATCGGCAATAGCGATCGCTCCGGTGTCATCTGCATCGAAGATCAGCGGGTCACCGGCGTCCATGTTCTCGGCGATTCGCGCTTTGGCGGCGGCGTAGGCCTCGAACGACCCGTGCCAGTCGAGATGGTCCGGAGCCACATTGAGGACAACGGCGACCTTCGGGGCAAATGTGCTGATGAATTTCAGCTGGAAGCTTGACGCCTCTGCGACGATCAGATCGTGGTCCTCCTCGGCGACGTCACTGAGGGCCGTCCCGATGTTGCCAGCGGCGACGACAGAACTCCCGCCAGCGCGGGCCATATCTGTGATGAGCTGTGTGGTTGTCGTCTTACCGTTGGTGCCGGTCACGGCCACGATCGGTGCGGTGGCGTGCCTCCAGCCGAGTTCCATCTCGCTGATCACCTCGACACCGGCGGTGACGGCGTCGACGATCGGCGTCGAGTGTTCCGGGAAGCCGGGGCTCGCCACCACGGTCGTGACGCCGCGTAGACAGCCCGATTGCCACTCCCCTGAATTGATCTCGAAAGCCTCGTCGCGCAACCCGGCAACGGCGTCAGGATGTTCGTCGAACACCACGACCTCCTGTCCGTGGCGCCGCAACAGGCGGGCTGCCGCCAGGCCAGAAGCCCCGGCACCGAGGACGAGGTACTTCATTCGAGCCCCCCGGTCGTTGCGATGAAATCGCCGTAGAAGAGCCCAACACCAAGGGCGGCGACCAGGGCCGCCAAGATCCAGAAGCGGATGATGATGGTGGTCTCGGGCCAACCCCCAAGTTCGAAATGGTGATGGATCGGGGTCATTCTGAAGACTCGCCTCCCCCAGCCGCGGAACGAGATCACCTGGATGATCACCGAAGCCGTCTCCATCACGTAGAGCCCGCCGAGAACTATCAATAGCAGATGGGTGTTGGTGAGCAGGGCCAGCGCGGCCATTCCGCCGCCGAGCCCCTGACTACCGACGTCGCCCATGAAGATCTGGGCCGGCGCCGCGTTCCACCACAGGAATCCAAGTGCCGCGCCAGCCATCGCCGCGGCAACGATCGCCAGGTCCAGTGCGTCCCCGACCTCGTAGAAATCGGGATTACGGAACTGCCAAAAGGAAATGATGACGAAGGCGCCGAACACCAGCGAGCCGGATCCTGCGGCCAGCCCATCAAGGCCATCTGTCAAGTTGACTGCGTTGGCCGTCGCCGTGAGCATCAAGAGCACGAGCACGACGTAGAAGGGACCCAGATCGAGGCCGAGACCTCTCGTGAACGACAGTTCGGTGCTTACATCGGCGGCCACTGCACCCCAAGCGAAGAGCCCTGCTATGGCGAGCTGGCCGAGGAACTTCCAGCGCTTCGACAACCCGAGGTTCCTCTCACGGCGAACCTTCGAGTAGTCGTCGAGGAATCCGATGAGCCCCATCCCCAACGTCGCCCCAATGGCCAGAAGCCCGGGACCGGTAAAGGGGCGCCACTCCAGTGCGAAACCCTCGCCGGGGATCCACGCTCGGAGGTGTGCGAATAGGTAGCCGAACACCACAGCGGCGAGAATGACGACGCCGCCCATGGTCGGTGTCCCCTTCTTGTGGGCGTGTCCCTCAACGTCCTCGCGAATGAACTGCCCGATGTCCTTGCGACGTAAGACGCGGATCGCCGAAGGCGTCGCGAAGATGGCAAGGACGAAGGCCGTGGCACCGCTGATGAGAAGTGCGATCATGCCGCAGCCTCTTCGGCGAGCTGTGAGGCGAGGACCTCGAGCCCGACCACTCGCGAGCCCTTGACGAGGACTGCACCGCCGGGCTGCATGGCGTCCATGACCGACTTCCGGGCAGCTCCGATATCCGAAACCGGAAGAGCCACGGTCCCCGCTCCTTCGACCAACCCGGGGGCGTCGCCGACGACGATGACGGGATCGAACCCAAGCTCGCGGGCGAGCGCTCCGACGCGCTCGTGCTCCGACTCCGAGACCGTCCCCAGCTCTGCCATCAACCCGAGCACTGCGACGAGGCGATCGCTGAGCTGCGCAGTGGTGCGGAGGGCCGCTTCCACCGATGTCGGGTTGGCGTTGTAGCTGTCGTTGACAACGATGAAGCTGCCGCGATGGACCTCCATCCTCCATGGGGATCCGACCGCCGCCTCGATGCCGGCAATGGCGGCCTCAAGGTCTCTCCCGGCAGCAACCGCGGCGGCGGCGGCCGCCGCCGCATTGAGAGCCTGGTGGGCACCCGCCATCGTCAGCCCGACCTCGATGGTGGCACCAAAGCCATTCAGGATGAACCGTGCCCGTCCCACCTCGTCGAGCTCGACATTCGAAACGGCAACATCCGCCCTGGGGTCTTCGCCGAAGCGAAGTTCTTCTCCCTCGAAGCTCAGCCGACCCTCCCCGTATGGCAGGATCGCGATGCCATCTTCGCTGAGGGCGCCGAGCAACTCTCTCTTGGCCGCGGCGAGCTCGTCCGTCGTTCCGAAGGTTTCGAGGTGCACTAGCCCAAGGTTGGTGACAACCGCAACGTCGGGAACAACCGCAGGCGCCAGGCTGGCGATGTGGCCGGGCCCTCGACTGCCAACCTCAACAATGAGTGACGAGGCGCCATCGGGAGTCGCCAACACCGTGAGAGGCACTCCGATCTCGTTGTTGTACGAGGCCGGAGACGCCCAGCTGTCCGCACCCATTGCTGCAGCGATCATGTCCTTGGTCGATGTCTTGCCGGTGCTTCCCGTGATCGCCACAACCGGAACGTCGAGCTCGGCGCGACGCCCAACGGCAAGGTCCAACAGAGCTCGCTGGGTGTCGGCAACCTCGACCCGTGGCTCGACCTCAACCCGACCGGCTTCGACAAGAACCGCTGCGGCGCCGGCGGAGAGGGCAGCCTCGGAGTAGTCATGGCCATCGAAGCTCTCCCCCGCGATAGCTACGAAGAGGTCACCCGCCGCGACCTTGCGGGAGTCCGTGGATACGCCCGTCACGATCAGGTCGCCAGGGCCGCGGCGGGTCCCTCGGGTGAGGGCGGTCACAGCGTCGAGGGTCCAATGGATCACAGCGCCGCGGCCTCCTCTCTGATAACGGCCGCATCACTGAAGGGATCTGTCCGATCTGCGAACTGCTGGCCTTGCTCGTGGCCCTTGCCGAGGATCAGCACCAAGTCACCTGACGTCGCTTCGGCAAGGGCGAGGCGGATGGCGGCGCGACGGTCTATCTCGACCACAACGGCCGGATGGTCCCCAACGCCCTTCATGATCTGCTGTGCGATGTCGCTTGGATCTTCTGACCGCGGGTTGTCGCTCGTGACGAACACGATGTCCCCGGCGGACGCTGCCTTCCCCATCTCGGGGCGCTTGGCGGGATCTCGATCGCCGCCGGCGCCGGTAACCACCAGAACGCGGGAAACGGTGAGTTCGCGAGCGGCCGCAACCGCCGCTTCGATGCCATCGGGGGTGTGGGCGTAGTCAACGACGACACGAAATGGCTTGGAAACGGCGATGTTCTCGAAGCGGCCGGGAACGGCTGGCGCTGCCTCGAGGCCGGCGATAACAGCATCCAGCGGGATATCGAGATTCAAAGCACAGGCGGCTGCCACTGCCGCATTCGAGACGTTGAAAGTCCCAACCAGCGGCAAATCGACGCGACTCCGTCCACCGTCGACATTCAGATCGAAGGATGTTCCGTCCGGCGTTGCCTTCACTACGTCGACGGAGACATCGCCAGACTTCCCGACCGCAGTCACAGGTATCGATGCCGACCCCGCCAACCGCTCGCCCCATGGATCGTCGGTCCAGATCACCGCGTGAGCGCTGCGGGCCGAATCGAATAGGCTCGCCTTCGCCTCGAAGTAGGTTTCCATGTCCATGTGGAAGTCGAGGTGATCGCGAGACAGGTTGGTGAACGCCGCCACCGCGAAAGTAGCTCCGCTCACTCTGTCGAGGCTGAGTGCATGTGACGACACCTCGAACGCCGCGACATCGACCCCAGAGCGAACCATGGCTGCTGCCATGCGATGGAGGTCGGAGGCTTCCGGCGAAGTACGCGCCAAGGGGAAATGGTCGCTACCGATGCTCCACCCAAGCGTGCCTGCCACACCAGAGGTTCGTCCGGAATGAGCGACGATCGAGCCGAGAAGGTGCGTGACCATGGTCTTGCCGTTGGTGCCGGTCACGCCTACCGCTCGCAGGGTCTCGAAAGGGTCTCCATGAACGGCGGAGGCAAGCTGCCCGAGGGCGTGTCTCGTGTCATCAACGACGAGCTGTGGGACGCCGATCTCGCCAACCTCGTGCTCGACGCCGACTCCGGCACATGTCGTGGCGGCTTCAGCAACGAAGTCGTGACCGTCGACGGTCAGCCCCCGCCGGGCCACGAACATCGCTCCAGAACCCCCCTCCCGGTGGTCGTGCACAACATCGTTGATGACGACATCAGCGTCGCCAACGACGCGACCGGCGACACGATCAGCGAGTGCCCGTATCGTCTCAGCCACTGGGAGGTACCCCGAGCTGGTGGAGTGCGGAGAGGGCGATCTCGCCAACGACCGGCGCCGCGATGTCCCCGCCGAATTCACCATTGGCCGGCGAGTCGATAGTCACTGCGATGACGATTCGCGGATCCTCGACCGGAGCGAACCCAACGAAACTGGCGACGACGTCGTCGCCGTAACGCCCCTCATCTTCCAAGAACTTCTCGGTCGTGCCCGTCTTCCCTCCGACCCGATAGCCCGCGATGGCAGCACCGGTACCAGTGCCCTTCTCCACGACGCCGGCAAGCATCAGCCGCATCTCCGCGGCCGTTGTCGACGAGATCACTCGGCGCTCGCTGGCACTCGACTCAGTGATCTCACCGTTGGCGCCGACCAACTCCTTGATCAGGGTCGGCCGGAGCCAGGTGCCGTCGTTGGCTATCACTCCGAAGACGGAGGCCATCTGAAGAGCTGTCGCCGACACCCGATATCCGATGGCGGTCGAGGCTCCGCAAACATTGGGACACCACTCCTCGAGGGGGTACACCTTGCCACTCGCCTCGCCGGGAAAGCCGACCCCGGATGGGGAACCGAGACCGAACTCGACCATGTACCTGTGAAGGGCTTCGTTGCCGAGCTCTTGCTGAATCAGGATCGTCCCGACATTGGATGAGTAGGCGACGATGTCAGAGACCGACAGAGATTCGTTGAGCGTCTTCGAGACGTCGCGGTAGGTCTTGTCGTCTATTACCAGCTCGGACGGGATGTCGAACATGTCAGCGGGGCGCACCACGCCGGCATCCAGAGCAGCGGCGACGGTGACGAGCTTGTGTGTCGAACCGGGCTCGTAGATATCAACGATGGCCCGGTTGCGAAACGCCTCGGGATCGGCGTTGGCAAAGTCGTTGGGATCGAACGTCGGCAGGTTAGCCATCGCCAGGATCTCGCCGGTGCGGGGGTCGAGCACGACAACAGAGCCACCGATGGCGTCGGACGCCTCAACAGCGCGGGCAAGAGCTACCTCGGCTTCGTACTGGATCTCCCTGTCGATCGTGAGCACCACATCGCGGCCACGGACTGCCGGGACGATGTCGTACTGGCCGAGCGGGATGATGACGCCTCCCGAAGCGGCCCTCTCTCCGACCAGCTCCCCCGGTGTCCCGCGTAGCAGATCGTTGAGTGCGAACTCGACGCCCTCGAGCCCCTCGTTGTCGTCGCTGCGGACGAAACCGAGAATGTGGGCGGCCAGAGGCCCGGACGGGTAGATGCGAGCAGGCTCTGGGGTAAAGAACAGCCCCGGTATCGCGAGCTCCTCGATGCGCTCGGCGTCCTCTCGCTCCAACTGGCGGGACAGGTATGTGAAAGAGGTGTCTGAGGCCAGCCGAGCGGCCAGCTCGGTCGTGTCGAGGCCGAGGAGCGGTGCGATGAGGGCTGCGGTCGCTTCTGGGCCGGCGATGAGGCGGGGATCGGCGTATACGGTCACCGCGTCGATCGTCACCGCCAGCTCGTGGCCATCCCTGTCGAATATCGTGCCACGGTCGGCCGCAAGCACCTCGGTGACGTGACGTTGATCGCGACCGCGCTCGGCGTACTCATCGGCATGCACCACCTGAACCTCGAACAGTCGAAGTCCCGTGCCAACCCATGCTGCGAGGATCAGTACGGCGACCGAGACGATCCTCGCCCTGGGAGCGCGCCGCGTTGGGCGGCCCACAGCTACACCTGCAGTCGGACCGAATAGCCCCCAAGCCATCGGTCGCCAGCGCTCGACCACGTTGTCATGGTTGGGCACTCAGCAAGGGCTTGAGCTCCAACCAGTTCTCGTCTACCTCAGCGGCTCCTGAATCGACCCCCACAGCCTCGACAGGTATCCGCGCCGTCGGCAGAACAAGGCCCATCCCCTCCGCCGCGCGGATGACGCGCTGCGGCGACTCAAGGCGGGCCACCTCGAGTCGGAGTTCCCAATACCGGGATTCGGTCTCGTTGATCTGATTATCGAGATCGTTGAGAGCGAAGGCCGACCGGTCCAGGAGGACTCTCGAGTAGATCAGCGACATGAAAGCCAGCACGGCCGTCAGCGTGAACACCACCCAGCCCCGCAGCCGAACACGACGGACAGGTCTGTCGACGACGAGCTCGAGGCCCTTCGGCCGGAGTATCTGGGGCAGGGCCGTCATGCGGCGTCCAGTGGATCGGCCCTCTCGGCGGCCCTCAGCCTGGCACTACGGGCCCTGCGGTTGATCTCGATCTCGGCGTCCGTTGCCCCGACACTGCTGCGCGTCAGTAGTCGGAGCTCAGCAACGGTCCCGCATCCGCATACCGGCAGCTCGGGGGGGCAAACGCACCCGATGGCACCGGCAGTGAATCGCTTCTTCACCAACCTGTCCTCTAGCGAGTGGTACGAGATCACGACGATGCGACCTCCGACTCGGAGCCGGCGAATCGCGACGTCGAGTCCCGCTTCGAGCGCTCCGAGCTCGTCGTTGGCGGCGATACGGATCGCCTGGAACGATCGCCTTGCCGGATGACCTCTCCGGCGGGCCGGGGCCGGTACGGCGTCCGCAACGACCTCGGCCAACCGGGTGGTGTCTTCGATGGGTCGAGCGGCGACGATGGCTCTGGCGATGCGCCGCGCGAACCGCTCTTCCCCAAATCTGGAGATGATGCCTCGGAGATCCGACTCAGATGCGGTGTTGACCAGGTCAGACGCGGTCGAGAGTGCGTCGGGTCCCATGCGCATGTCGAGGGGACCGGAAGCGTGATATGAGAAGCCTCGGTCGGCATCGTCGAGCTGGTCAGACGACAGCCCCAGGTCGAAGACGGCGCCAGCGAGTTCATCGACTCCCTCTTGGTCCAGCACCGACTCCAACTCGGCGAAGTTGGCGATCACCAGCCGAGTCCGAGGCACTTGGCAGGTGACGGACGGGTCGCGATCTAGAGCCAGGATCTGGACGCCTGGGATCGACTCGACGAGTGCCCGGGTGTGCCCGCCTGCGCCGAACGTGGCGTCCAGCACCAGGCCGCTCTCGATCGGCGCCAAGAGGTCCACGACCTCCGACGTCATCACCGATAAATGGTGGGGCTTCTGGTGCATGATCAGCCCCCCGGAGCGCTGGCGCCAACATGGAAGCGGGCGGAGTAAGGGGCCTTCCATATGGCATCCGGGGGGCTGAGCATGAACCAGACATCCTCAGATTCCTTCATCGCTGAGTTGTTCACCGATAGCTGCGTAGTACTCGTCAGCCTCAGCCGACAGGCGAGTCCAGGCTTCGCTCGACCAGATCTCGACTCGGTCGGCGACGCCAACGACCGTTGCTTCCTTCTCTAGCGATGCGTACGACCTCAGGCCGGGAGGGATGGCGATCCTTCCCTGTCCGTCGGGCACCTGATCGCTGGCTCCCGCGAAGAAGGAGCGGGCGAAGTTGCGAGCCCGGCGGTCGGTGCGAGGCAACTTGTTCACCTTTTCGACCTCCGCTTCCCAGCGAGCGGCGGGGAAGACGTAGAGGCAGTGCTCCTGGCCCTTGGTGATGAAACACCCTGAAGCGAGCGCGTCTCGGAACTTGCGTGGCAGGACCATGCGGCCCTTCTCATCCAGATTGTGTTGGAACTCTCCCAAGAACACAGCGTCGCCTCATACATAGCGGGTCCTCCAGCGTCCCCACTTTGCCCCATTTGATGACCCTTGTCAACCACTTTCCTCCCCTTCGTGTCCAAGCTCTCCCCCGGGCCGCCACTTGATGGAGTTCGATAGCCTCCTCATGTGAAGGCACCAGTGGTGATCGTGGGAATCGGTGAGCTGGCGGGGCCATTCGCACTGGGCTTCCTCCGCCTCGGCCATCCTGTTCATCCGGTTACGCGCCACACCGACCGGGACGAGGCGGCGGCGATGCTCCCGGCCACCGATATCACGCTGGTGACCGTGCGCGAGGCCGACCTCGACGCTCTCTTGGCTTCGCTCCCGGCTCCGTGGCGACACCACGTCGGACTTGTGCAGAACGATCTCCTGCCTGCCGACTGGGAGCGTCATCAGCTCAACCCGACGATCGCCGTCGTGTGGTTCGAGAAGAAGCGAGGAGTCGCCCCCAAGATCATCAAGCCAACGATCGTTGGCGGACCACGAGCCGATCTCGTCGTGTCTGCGCTAGAGGCCGCCGACATCCCAGCGGTGGCTGCGCTCTCAGATGCGTCGCTGCTGAACGCTCTTGTCGCCAAGAACCTTTACATAGGAGTCGCCAACATCGGCGGCCTCGCCGTCCCGCCCGGCACCACTGTCGGATCCTTGTGGTCCGACCATCGGGCGCTTGCCGAAGACGTGGTTTCTGACGTACTCGATCTCCAGGAGGCCCTCGTCGGACAAACGCTGGAACGCGACACCCTGATCAAGGACATGACTGAGAGTTTCAACGCGGACCCCGAGCACGGAGCCACGGGCAGGAGCGCTCCGCAGCGGTTGGAGAGAGCCATCGCACAGGCAACCGAACTCGAGATCGACGTAACAACGCTGCGCCGCATTGCAGGCGTCTAGGCCGACCGCATCAAGACAGTCATTGCCACTGATGGCTCGTTGGCCGCACTCGAAGAGCATGCTCCTGGGGTCGTCGTCGCAGCAGCGACGGGCCGCGGCCTCTTCCAGGGGCTACTCGGCTCGACCAGCACCAAGCTCATGCGCCTTGCTCCCTGCCCGGTTCTACTGATCCGCGGCTGATCCTCCGACTTCGTGGTTGACTGCGACGGCGGTGCGTGGTGACTGCACTTTTCTGCTCAACCGTCAGGCGCTGCCAGCCGAAGTGCTGATTAGGCTCCAAACAGATCGCGATCATGATGTCCCGGTTCACCCTCCGTCGAGTATCTCCGCTGCTAGCCCTCGCCACCGCAGCAGCCTTCACCCTTGCGCTCGCTCCCGCCCAGGCGCAGTCCGGAGATGCTCCGTCCGAGGAAACAACGGCAGTCGCCACTGCAGCCGCCCCTGCGGCGCTGCTGCAGATCGCCCGTAGCGACACACTCACGACCGGCACGTGGGACATGGCGGTTGGCGACGTCTTCGCCGCGATATCGCCGATTCGCCGCGGCTACACCGAGGTCCGGATCGGACTCAACATGACGAACATCGGCGACACCGACGCCGGCTATCGCATCGATGGCTTCTTCACGGATCCGACATACCCTCGCCTCAGCCTCATCGACGCCAACGGCACGAAATACCGCCTCCTCCCCGTGCACAGCACCCGAGGACTGCTTCCGGGGTCGACGCTCTCGACGGTTCCATCGGGCATGACGGCGCGATGGACCGTTGGCTTTCAGGTTCCGACCGCATACGCCAGCGACCTAGAACTCGCTGTAGCCGGCACCGAAGGCAGCGTGGCTTTCGATCTCTCGTCGGCAGCCGGTGGTGCAACGACCGAACAGCCGGCGAACATGTTGGCGGTCTCGATCGGCGATGAAATCCCGTGGGGGGATGCGCTGTCCGTTTCGGCTTTCGATCACGGTTCGCTGGTATGCGGCGATCCCAACACCCAGCTGGCGGCGCAGATCGTCGCGGTTGGGTTCGAGGTCGGCAATAGAACATTGTCCGACGCCGACTGGCCCGGTGTCCGGTTTCCAGAGAACCTGGCCATCGCTCAATGGGCCGACGGAGGGTCCGCCAGGATGGCTTTCGAGACCTTCGCGGGAGATTTCGACCCACTCTTGAAGTGGGCGGAGGATGCTGTCCGCATCCCCGCCGGTGGCGATGGGGTGAGCGCGTCCGACACTTACAAGCGAGCGATGCTGTTCGCGGTTCCCCGTGACGCCAGGCTCGGCGACAACACGGTCGATGATGCCCCCATCGGGATATGGCTGCAGCCGGAAGGCACCGACGCGGTGTGGCTTGAGCTCGACGGAGCAGGCACCCTGGCCATCAGCCCGACGCTCTGTGACGAGGGCAACTTCAGCTTCGCCATCCCCCACTCCTTCAGTCCAGGCACCGACTTCGTCGTCGGCCTCTCCGACCCCGCCCCCGACCCGACAGCCCAGGACTTCGCGGCCACGCAGCTCTTGAACGAGGCGCTTGTCGTCGCCGGCAACTTCCGAGCCAGTCACGGTGACAGCTACGCAGGAATGACGGCAGGCGGTCTGGCGGAGTTGTGGAACGGCGTCACCTACGACAACGGATTCGTCGGCAGTGTTGGCACCGTTGGCGTAACCACCGACGTGCTCGAATCCGGCGAAGTCTTGGGGATCTTGGTGACGGAGAGCGCCAGCGGGACATTCTTCTGCCTGGCGGACGCAGGTGGAACGGTCATTAGCCAATTTGCCGGATCTCTGGCGGAGCTCGAGGAGTTGTGTGGTCCGACACCCGACCCAGTCGAAGAGGCACCCGCCGAGGAAGGCTAGAAACCCTCGAAGAGGTATGGCGCCCACGACGGATGCGGCGTACCTCCGATAGTCACAAAGATCCAGCCGTGACGGCGCGGCGCCCGCGGTGGCCGCTGCAGGGATAGTCCAGATCCGGCAAGCGAGCGGTTGCCTTTACGGGTATTGCACCTTCGGCACGCCGCAACGACGTTCTCCCACCTGTGCTCGCCGCCTCTCGAACGGGGAACGACGTGATCGATGTTCTCCGCTTCCCCGCCGCAGTACTGACACTTCCCCTCGTCCCTGGCGAAGATCGCACGACGATTCAGCGGAACCCGCCGGTTGTATGGAACGCGCACGAAGGTGCGCAGGCGGATGACGGTGGGGACAGGAAGCGCCACAGAGGCGGCTCGGAATGATCCCTCGCTCTCTCCGACCATGTCGGCTTTCTCCTTGAGGACGAGCACGACGGCTCGCCGCGCCGACACTACGGACAGCGGCTCGTAAGTGGCATTGAGCACCAGAGCACGTCCCACGCCGGCGAGAGTACCACCGGCCGCTGGCCGCCCCAGCCCCGACACAGAGCGTCAGTTGTTGACGCACTGTGTGGGCGAGGCCACACTAGGCGGAACAAGAGGTCCACCTGTGCGTCTGGTCGGCTATGTCAGAGAGAGCGCTGCTCCATCCGAGAGCGATTCGGCTTATGCCCAGTCGGATCGGATTAGGCGCGCGTCTGCTGACGGCGGCCACTCACTGGTCGCCGTTTGCCAAGATGTCCCGCGTCCCGGCCTCGAGCAGAGTCGCGACGGCTACCTGGCCCTGCTGGGCGTTGTCGATGCCGGACAGGTGGACGGTGTCGTCGTCAGCTCGCTGAGCGCTCTTTCCACAGACATGATGTCTCAGGAGGTAGCCATCTGGGATCTCCGTCGCCGGGGTGTCGTGGTCGTCTCGGCAGAGCCGGCTGAGGCAGCGGACCTCGCTCAGCCGCCCGAGGACCGCAGCCGCCTCCTCGTCCGAGAAGTTCTGGCTCGAGTGGACTCATACCGTTCGAGCCTCGGAAAGACGGTGCCGCCGGTGGCCGTCGACCAACCATCTCAAGACGTCACGATCGAATTGATCACGGCGCCGCGCCGTAAGAAGTCAAGCTCCTAGCGCCGCCGCCACCGCTCTTGCCACGGCGAACGCGAAGCCGGCGCCCATCACGGCTGCTCCTGCCACTCGACCGCCGGTTCCGGCATCCATGACCACCGTGACCACCTCGGTCTCTGCGATGTGCTCTCGCCGATACTCGATGAGGACGGCTGATCGGTGACCGAATAGCTCTGCGGTCGCGATCGCTACCGCTTCGGCCAGCGGTTCCTCACCCCCGCGGCAGCGTTGGCTGGCGATGCGGCCATCGCTCGCCGTCACCGACACCTCGAGGCCCTTGGCGGTTTCGGTGACGGCGACGCCGGCGATCGTCGCCTCGACGACTGGGGCGACGACCGGGTCGGGAAGCGGAAAGTCGGGAAGCGCGACGAGCGGGGCGGGTGGAGGCGGTGGCGTCGTGCCCAACCGAGCCCTGACCCCGTGACGGATCATGACCTCTTGAACCGCCCTGCCGACGCCGTCTGCGTCTGCGTCTGTCTCCAGTCGCACCTTGACGCCGGTAACCCCGGCGTCGCTGACAGAGACGTCTGCCCCCTCGACGCCGGCGATCGCAGTGAGTTCCTCGGTCAGGTCGGCCATGTTGTTGTCCACAAGCACGATGCTAGGGCAGCACGCCCCACGCGGCGCACCTCTCGAAACCGGCTAATCTCGGGTGTCCCCCATATGCGAAGGAGCCCGGCGTGGCGTCTGACACCTCGAGAACGACCGAATGGTTCGCTACCCGCTTCGACGACATCTCATCCAACATCGAGAGAGTCATCCAGGGCAAGCGTGAGGTCGTCGATCTCACCGTCCTCTGCATGCTGGCGGAGGGTCATGCACTCATCGAAGACGTACCCGGCGTTGGCAAGACCGTCCTGGCGAAATCTCTCGCTCGGTCGATCGACTGCTCGTTCCATCGGCTTCAGTTCACCCCCGACCTGCTCCCTTCGGATATCACCGGCGTCTCGGTGTGGGATAGGGAACGATCCGAGTTCGTCTTCAGGGCGGGACCGGTCTTCGCCAGCATCGTCCTTGGCGACGAGATCAATCGAGCTTCCCCCAAGACGCAGTCGGCGCTCCTCGAGGCGATGGAAGAACGTCAGGTAACGGTCGACGCGACCACCCGTCCGCTGCCGGCGCCCTTCATGGTGATCGCCACCCAGAACCCCATCGAGCACGAGGGCACCTACCCCCTCCCCGAAGCCCAGCTCGATCGCTTCATGATGCGCGTCGTCGTTGGCTACCCCGACCGCGCCAAGGAGCTCGAGATGCTCGACACCCATGGCGTCCGCTCAACCTATGAAGATCTTCGTCCCGTCATCGACGCAGCTGAGATCGGCGAGATGATCAGGGTCGCAACCTCCGTCCACGTATCGAGCGAGGTCAAGGAATACATCGTCGACCTCGCTGAGGCGACGAGGTACGACCCCGACGTGCTCCTTGGCGCCTCGCCCCGGGCCACCCTCTATCTGCAGAGAGCGGCACGAGCCAAGGCCGCCATGGACGGACGCGACTTCGTGACACCAGACGACGTCAAGGCGATGATGCTTCCCGTGCTCTCCCACAGGCTCATCCTGCGGCCGGAAGCGCAGATGCGCGGCGTTGAGATCAGCAAGATCATCGAGGCATTGGCGCAGGGTGTGCCGATCCCTGGACTCGGTTAGCTGGATGCCTAGCACTCGGGGATGGGCCGCACTTGGCGCATCCCTCGGGCTCGGCGTCCTCTGGGTCGCCTTCGGGGAGCAAGAGCTCCTCGCTCTCGCCCTCTTCCTGACGACCGGAACCGCGACCGGAGTGCTCATCGTGCGTTTAGCAACGCCCCGCGTCGAGATCCACCGCAGGATCTCCCCGGAGAACCTTCATGAGGGCGATCGAGCCATCGTCGAGATCTCGCTCACCACGAAGCGTGCACTCCGCAATGTTGTCGTCGAGGATCGCGTCGCCGAGCTCGGCGCCGCTCGCTTCGCCGCTGCCCGCATCGACGCCAAGACTCCGCTGGTGGCACGCTACGAAGTGCTGGCTCGCCCCCGCGGGGTCTACGACGTTGGCCCGGCAACGGTGGCTGCGGCCGACGTGCTCGGCCTCGCCGAAGCAGGCGGGGACACGGGCACCATCGACCATCTCACGGTCTTCCCGGCCATCGAAGACCTCGATGGATTCCCATTGGTGCGAGGCCGTGACCCATCGGTGCAGACGAGCCACCCCACATTCGCCCCGCACGGTGGCGAGGACTTCTTCACCCTGCGCGAGTACGCGGTTGGCGACGACCTGCGCCGCGTTCACTGGCCGAGTTCGGCCAAGAGGGACACCCTGATGATCCGACAGCTCGAGATCCCGTGGCAGTCGCGAGCGCTCATCCTGCTCGACAGTCGCGACCAGCTCTACCCCGATGTCGCGTCCTTCGAGCACGCCGTCTCCGGAGCGGCCTCTGTCATCCGCCACCTCCACCAAGGCGGTTACGGTCCCCACCTGTGGACCGGCGACGCCAAGGCACGGGCTCTCACCTACTCGGGCTACCTGCCATGCATGAATCGGTTGGCGACGGTGCAGCCATCGACAGTCGACCTGAGGCGAGGTGTCACCCGCCTGAGGAGCTCGGGCATAGGGGGCGGCGCTCTCATCATCGTGACGGGAAGAGCGGACGAGTCCGTCTTGACCGCCTTCCGCTATCTCACGCGGTCGTTCGGGCGGACGATGGTGCTGGCAGTTGGTGACGCGGACGAAGCAACGCTGGCGATGATGCAGCGGAGCGGAGCGGCGACGGTGTCGGTCGCCGCCGGTGAGAGCTGGGCGGCGGCCTGGGCGACTGCAACGGAGAGAACATGGCGTATCGCTACAGCTGGCTAGCTGCCGCAGGGCTCGTCGCGGCCGCACTAGCAAGGCTGAACAAGCTGGTGAGTCAGTCGGTCGATGGCCTCTCGTGGCAGCTCGTGATCGTTGGGGGCGCCGCGCTTGGTGCCGTCATCACATGGACCTGCGTCTCCTACGGCGTTCGTGGCCGCTGGGTTCTCGGCATCAACGCAGCGATCGTCGCCGTCGTCATGCTACGGCTGGTGGCACCCGAAACGATGTGGCTCCTCATTCCCACCTGGGACACGCTTTCCAGCTTCTCCAACGAGGTCTCGTACGCCGGTGACGTCATCCGATCGGGTTCGGCCCCGGTGCTGCCGTCGACCGGATTGGTGGCCATTCTCATGTCCGTATTCTGGGGCCTCGGGGCCCTCGCCGTTTGGGGTTTGCGGACGGCGAGGCCGTTCGTGGCTCTGGTGCCACCACTCGGGCTCTACCTCTATCTGGCAACCGTCGACAGAGTCGGCCTCGAAATCGGCTGGGTCGTCGCGCTGCTGCTTCTCGTCGGCCTGGCGCTGGTTGCAGTCGCTCTTGACGAGCGGACGGCCGGCGTTGGGCGGATCAGAGGAGCCCAGCGCAGTGGAGTCACCGCAACGACCCCGGTCTGGGCGGTCGCCTTCGTTGGCGGGATCGCTGCTGTCGCACTCTTCATGACAGCTGCGTTCGGATCTGCCGTAGAAGCCACGGGAGTCCTCGACTGGCGCTTTCAGCGTGGGCTAACGGGCAGCTTCTATGGATCGGTCTCATACAACCCCTTCATCTCGGTGCGCAAGAGCTTGATAAACCCGTCCAATACACCGGTCTTCGTGGCGAGGACCGATGGTGACGTTCCTGCGGATCAGCTCTATTGGAAGCTTCTGACCATGGACACCTTCAACGGCGTCCATTGGTTCGCCTCCGATCCCGACATCGACCTGCTCGAGGACGATCTCGAAGACCCAGACCACTCGTTTGCCGGGCCAACGGCCGAGGTCACCCAGGATGTCACGATCCTGGCTCTAGAAATGGAGTGGTTGCCAAACGCCTACGCCCCGAACGCCGTGACCGCCAACGACCGCCTGGTCGAGGCAGGGCTGCGCGTCACCCCCGACGGGTCGCTTCGCTTCGGCTCGCTGACCTTCGATGGCATGACATACCGCGTGGTTTCTGACGTTCCCCAGCCGGACCTGGCCGTACTCGCCACCAACGACAGCGGCCAGCCCACCCGCGCCTTCGCCCAGGCCATCGATGACGGTCTGTTCACGGCACCGGAGCCGCTCGTCACCGAAGCCAGGCTCGAGCCACCCGGCGTTGACAGGCTCCTGCAGTTGCCGGAGGAGCTGGACCCGCGGATCGGGGCACTTGCCGCGGAGCTGACCCGCGGCCTCGGCTCGGACTACGAGAAAGCACTGGCACTCGAGACGTTCCTTCGTGACCGCGCCAACGGGTTCCGTTACGACCTGTCGGTTCCGCCAGGCGGCTCCACGGATGACCTGGGAGTTTGGCTCTTCGACACCGAGAGCCCCGACTACCGGGCCGGCTACTGCGAGCTGTACGCCAACGCCCTTGGCGTTATGGGCCGCTCGGTCGGACTCCCGTCTCGGGTGATCCTTGGGTTCACCCCAGGAGACGACCTCGGTGACGGGCGGGTTGTGGTTCGAGATAACAACGCCCACGCCTGGGTCGAGTTCTGGATGCCGTCGCAGGGCTGGGTGCGCTTCGACGCCACCCCTCGATCGGACAACGTCAACTTCTCAGAAGCGAGCACCCTCCCCTTCGACATCACCCAATACCTCGAGGTGCCGCCGCAACCAAATGTGGATAGTCTGCCGCTGCCTCCTCCTCAGCTCGCGGGAGAAGAGCCGGAGAGGTTCCTCGGTGCCGGCTCCGCCGATGAACCGTCGGGGTCTTTCGAGCTCCCCGGATGGGTGTGGCGCGCCATACCTTTGATAGCTCTGCTCGGCCTCGTGGTGCTGGCGTTGCCGGGGCTCAAGGCCATACGTCGCCGACGCCGGATGCGGCGCTTCGAGTCTGGCGACATCTCGGCGGCGTGGCACGAGATCACAGGAAGACTCGCCGACCTCGGGGAACCACCTGCTACCTCGGACACGCCGGCGGAGTTCGCCGAGGCAACCCATCGGTCTCTTGTGCCACTGGCGGCGGTGTATGCCGAGACCGTCTACGGGCCCGAGAGGCCGCTGGCCTCGTCGAAGGTGGCTGTGGCCCAGGACTCCTATGCGGACGCAGAGAAGCTGCTCTCGACGCGGTACAGCCCCATGCAACGGCTCCTATCCGGGTACAGCTTGCGATCGCTGCGCAGGCGGCGTTGAGGGCGCCCTAGAGCTCTGAGGCCTCGTCGAGGACATCGTCCTCGACCCGACGCAACATCTCGAGGAAGTGGTCGCGATCAAGCTCGAAGCGAGATACATCCTCGGCTACGGAGCGAGTGATCTCCTCGAGGGTGCCGAAGAAGGCGAGCTGGCCTTGCCGCAAGGCATCGAGCAACTCAACCTCCCCTTCGGTTACGGCGAAGAGGTTGGTGCCGTCGGTGACAAGCGAGACCTCAGACAGCTGGCGATCGATGTCTGCCGTTCTGCGTAGGTAGTCCCATGCCCGCCTGACGCGTTGCACCGACATGCCATTGTCCAGCAAGCTGCGGACCACCCGCAGCGAGACAAGATCGCGGAAGGAGTAGAGACGTCTCCGCCCGGGGCGACCACCGGTGCTCTGGATTGACGGCTTCACCAACGCCACTCGATCCCAATACCGAAGCTGATGTGCGGTGCACGATGTCAAGCGAGACGCCTGCTGTGCGGTGAAACCTTCCTCCACGTCGCCCTTCCTCGAATCTGCCAGCGCGGAGAGTGCCGTACCTGCTTCTCTCCCTCGAAGAGCGACTCTAGCCGTCTCTACGCCACCGCTGGCGGGTGCGATCGGTTAACGCGGAGATCGAGCCCCAACCGCGCTTCGTCCTCGACGCAGAGACCAACCAGAACGTCGCCGCGGTCATCACGAGGACCCCGGCGAGGGCGACGAAACGATTGGAGGTGAAGAACACCAGCATGAGGGTGAGGCCGCCGGCGATTCCAAGACTTGCCCAACGCACCCGTCTGGCGGTGAGGGTTGCCAGGCTGGTGTTGCGGACGGTCTGAGCCAGCTTCGGATCCTCTTCATAGAACTGCCGTTCTATCTCTTCGAGGATTCGCTGTTCTCGATCGTCCAGTGGCATTGGGTGCCTCGCTCCTCGGGTAGAGAGACTGGAATTGGCATCAGTATACCTGAGGGCTATCGCTGCGCTCAGAGTTCGGCTGCTCGACAAGACGGGCGAGCCGTAGGGAATCGTCGCCGAACCGTCGACGGACGCTGTCGGACGCTTCGGCGAGCGCTTGGCGGCTGTCGTCACCGAGGCCAAGCTGGCGGGGCCCATCGCTGAGGGCGGTTCCAGCGACGCCGAGAAGCCGCACCGGCCGTCCGGCCCCGCCGGCCCGCCGCACCAGCTCCGACGCTTCGGCGTATATGGCGGCCGCCAGGTCGACGGGTGCCCCGATCGTGTGGCTCCTGGTGATGGTGGAGAAGTCGCTGTAGCGGATCTTCACACTCACCGTCCGCGCTGCCAGGCCACTCCTCCGCAACCGCTCGCTCAACCCGACGCACAGCCGGAACAGCTCCTCATCGATGCGCACCGGGTCGACAAGGTCGGTTTCGAAGGTTGCCTCGGACGAGATGGACTTGGCTCCTTCGCCTGGAGTCACGATTCGGTCGTCGATGTTGTTGGCCAGGGCCCAGAGATGTGCCCCGACGGTCTCCCCGAGGCGCCTCTTCACGATCTGCTCGGGGAGGTCTGCGAGCTCGCCGACAGAGGACACGCCGATCGCCTCGAGAGCCGCGTATGTCGCCTCGCCGACTCCCCACAACGCTCGCAGGCCTTGTGGTCGCAGGAAGTCCAACTCCTCTCCAACCGGGATCATCAGCTGGCCGTCTGGCTTGGCGCGCTGCGAGGCCAGCTTGGCGACGAGCTTGGTGGTGGCAGCGCCGGCGGAGCTCGGCAGCCCAAGTTCGGAAAGGATCGCCGCGCGCACGACGGTTGCGATCTGGTCTGCCCCCTCGTAATGCAGCCCAAGTCCTGCGATCTCCAGAAAGGCCTCGTCGATCGAGAGGCCCTCGACTGTTGGCGTGAACCCCCGCAGGATCTCGAACACGTGAGCCGAAAGCGATCGATAGTGATCGTGATCTGGGACCACGAAGCGCCCGAGGGGCAGGCGACGCCGCGCCTCTGAGATGGGCATCGCCGAGCGGACGCCGACGCGCCGTGCTTCGTAGGAAGCGGAGGCAACAACGCCGCGACCGCCGAGGCCACCGACCACTACCGGGACGCCGATAAGCGAAGAGTCGCGAAGGCGTTCCGCCTCCACGAAGAAGGCGTCCATGTCGACATGGAGGATGTGCTCGGCGATTCGCCCCATCGAGCAACGGTACCGACGCGTCTGCACCGTCTGCGACCTTCCCCCTAGAGTGTGGCGACGACATGAAGCGCCCCCTGACTCTCGTCGCCTTGCCCGTCGCCCTGTTGATCGTCGCTGGATCCTGCGCCAGCGGCCCATCAGAAGCGGCCAAGTTGAGGGACGTTGCACCGGCGACGACGACAACCACCGTGCCCCTGCCAGAAGGCATTCAGCTCGTCAAGATCCTCAACGCCTCGTTCCAGCCCGCGGTGCTCGACCTCGATACCACCGAGGTGCCGATCGTCCGCTGGGAGAACATCGACGACATCGAGTACACGATCTTCGCCCGTGGCAAAGAGTTCGAGAGTCCCGTGATACCCCCAGGGGGTACCTGGGACTTCGACTTCACATCCCTTGAGCTCGGCGTCTACCGCTACTTCATCGTCCGCGGCGCTCAGACGATCCCAGGGCTGGTAGACACCCGCACCGCCCAGTAGCGGCGTCGTCATAATGGGCGCCATGCCCCTCCGCCCCCTCCTCGTGGCGCTCGTTGCCTTGGCAAGCTCGCTTGCCTGGTCGCTCCAGCTCATCCTCGATCCAGCGCCCTTCGCCTCCGGCCCTGCCGTCGTCCTGGCACTCACCATGGTCTCCCTCGCCCTCGTAGCCATCACCGGACTTCTGCTGGCGCGCAGTCGATGGGCGCCCTGGCTTGCGGTTGCGATAGCGGCGGCTCAGCTCGCCCTTGCCATCACCATGCCCGTCGATTGGCAGGTCGTCGCCGTTGTCGTCGCCCTATCGCTGGCAGCGCTCGCCGCCACCATCAGAGACAAGTCTCTGCAGAGATCGAGCGGTGGGCCGCCTCCCCTAGCGGTCGTCCTCCTTCTCCTGCTCGTGGCCTTTCCGGCGCTGGTCGCCGTTTCCAATGCCGACGGCATCTCGGTGGCCGCCATCGTCGGCTCGGTATTCGTCGTACTGGCTGCAGTCGTTTACGGGCGCGGCGGGATCATCTCGCTGTGGACGATGCGCTCGCTCGTTCCCCTAGGTGCCGTTCTCTCCGCCGCGACGACGCCGCTGCCACCGGCGGCGGCAGTCCTGGCCGCCGGGGCCGGCCTGACCGCCCTCGGGTGGTCACCCGTCATCAGCAACGCCGCGGCGCCGCTGGCGCCCCTGCACAGCCCCGGCTACAGGATCCCCCCGGAGCTCGCTCCTCGCGAGATCCTGGACGCCGCCGGTCTCGACGAGCACGGCCGCCGCCAGTGAGAATCAACCCGTGGTTCGCTTTTCCCGTCATCGCCGCCGGCATCGCCGGCGCTTTGATCGGTCACAACATCGCCAGTGTGGCGTGCGCTCCTGTTGAACCCGATGCGGTGTGCGACCCGGGAAGCTCTGCGGTGGTGTTGGCCATCGGCGGCGCAGTGGTGTCGATGATCGGGGTAGGAGTGGTCATCGTCCTCGTGATCAGGTCTCTCGCCGAGTGGCGAGAGACATCTCGAAAGTCGGACGACGACTAGCCGGCGTCGTGCCGTGAGAACAGCAGGGTGACGTTGTGACCGCCAAAGCCGAATGAGTTGGTCATGGCCGTGGTGACCGGCGTCGCCCGCACATCGTTCGGCACGTAGTCAAGATCGCACTCGGGATCTGGCGTCGTGAGGTTGATCGTCGGCGGGATGATGCCATCGCGGATGGCCAGCAGGCACACGATGGACTCGGCGGCTCCGGCACCCCCAAGGAGATGCCCCGTCATGGACTTCGTAGAGGAGATGGGTACAGAGGCGGCGCCGTCGCCGAAGACCAGCTTGATCGCTGCCGTCTCGGTTGCATCGTTGGCTTGGGTAGATGTTCCGTGGGCGTTGATGTAGTCGATATCAGACGACTCGGTGCCGGCGTCGTCGAGCGCCGCCTGCATGGAGCGGGCGGCTCCCATGCCCCCTGGACGCGGCAGGGTGATGTGGTAGCCGTCAGACGACATGCCGTATCCGGTGAACTCGCCGTAGATAACCGCGCCCCGGTCGATCGCGGCCTGGCGTTCTTCGAGGATCAGCACAGCGGCTCCCTCTGCCAGGACGAAGCCATCCCGGTCGGTGTCGAATGGTCGCGAGGCGCCCAACGGATCATCGTTGCGAGTGCTCAACGCCTTGGCCTGAGCGAATCCAGCAACGGCGAACTCACAGACAGCTGCGTCGGCGCCCCCAGCCACCATCACATCGGCAGCCCCCCTGCGGATAATCTCCGCCGCATCGCCGATGGCGTTCGCCGAAGCAGCACAGGCGGTGACGGTCGCTGTGTTGGGCCCGTAGAGGTTGAAGCCGATCGAGACCAATCCGGCAGCCATGTTGGAGATGATCTGCGGTATGGCGAATGGGCTGATGCGGTCCGGACCTCGCTCACGGAGCACGTCCATGGAGTCCTGGAACGCGATGACCCCACCGATGCCCGAGCCGACGATGACTCCGGCGCGCAGCGCCTCCGGCGAGTCCTCGGCAAAGGACAGCCCAGAGTCCGCCAATGCCTCGGAGGCCGCGGCGTAGAAGAGCTGGTCGTAGCGGTCCATGCGGCGCGCTTCGCGCCGCGGCATGAAGTCCTCGGGATCGAAATCTGCAACCTCGCCGGCGATGCGAGTCGGGAGCCCTGAGGCGTCGAACGCGGTGATAGGGCCGATACCAGAGACACCATCCTTGGCACCCTTCCAGAACGCGTCAACACCTATGCCGAGAGGGTTGACCGATCCGAGACCTGTGACGACGACGCGACGGCGTTCCACTTCAGCTCCCGAGCTTGCTCTCCACGATGTCAACCGCTTGGCCGACGGTGGCGATCTTCTCAGCCTCTTCATCAGCGATCTTCACGCCGAACCCGTCTTCGAGGGCCATCAACAGCTCGACAACGCCAAGCGAATCAACCTCGAGGTCTTCTTCGAAACGAGCCTCCGTTGTCACCTTGTCGCGGTCAAGGCCGAGCTCGCCAACGAGCAGATCCTTCAGCTTTGATTCGATCTCACTTCTTTCCATCTCTGTCCTTCCTTGTCAAAGAGCGATTCCCCCGTCGACCCTGATCACCTGGCCGGTGATATATCCGGCTTCTTCCGACGAAAGATAACCCACTGCCGACGCCACCTCTTGTGGGGTCCCGAACCGTCCAGCGATCGTCATGTCGCGAGCGGCCTGCTTGACCTCGTCGGAAAGGGGCGCCGTCAACTCGGTGTCGATGTAGCCGGGTGCCACGATATTGACGGTGATGGACCGCGAGCCGACTTCCTTGGCTACAGACATGGTGAAGCCACCAAGCCCGGCCTTGGCGGCGGCGTAGTTGGCCTGACCGGCGTTGCCGGACAGGCCGGAGACGGAGGAGATCGAGATGACCCGCCCCCAGCGCGCCTTGACCATGTCCTTCAGAGCAAGGCGGGTGCAGAGAAAGGCCGACCGGAGGTCGACGCGCAGCACCTCGTCCCAGTCCTCTGTCGACATCCGCATCACCAGGCCATCGCGGGTCACTCCGGCGTTGTTGACGAGGATGGCGACAGGTCCGAGCTCCGAGCGCACCGCCTCGAAGACGGCTTCGACGGCGTCTTCGTCGCCGACGTCTCCGGCGAACGCGACGGCACTTCCCCCCGCCTCCTCGATATTGGCCACGACATCTTTTGCGGCATCGACATTCGTCGAGAAGTTCACGGCAACTTGGTGACCACGCCGCGCCAGCTCGACGGAGATCGCCCTGCCGATGCCCCGCGAGCCACCAGTGACGACGGCGACGCTCAAGCGCCCCGTCCGTACAGCTCGAGGTTGGGTGCCAGTAGCTCGAGAGCCGTGACATCGCTTGGTGCAAGACCGGCATCGCTGACACCGAGGGGCTCGACTCGCGGGCCCCACTTGACGGCGGCTGCTGCCCAACTCAAGCCGCCGCCGAAGGCCGTCATGACCAGGTTGGCGCCGGGCCGAATCCGCTTCTCCTCGAGGGCTTCGGTGATGGCGATCGGAATGGTCGCCGCCGACGTGTTGCCGTAGGAAGCGATGTTGACGAAGACCTTCTCCGGAGGAAGCTGCATCCGGCGGGCGGTGGCATCAATGATCCGAACGTTGGCCTGATGGGGCACCAGGAGGTCGACGTCGTCGAGCGTCCAGCCGGCCTCCTCCACTACATTGGTCGAAGCCTCGCCCATCTTGGTCACGGCCTGCTTGAAGACTTCCGGTCCGTCCATGGTCAGGTCGGGCAACAGATTGTGACCGGGTCCAGACTCGGATCCCGTGTTGCCGGCGCAGAGGATGTCGCCTTGCGACCCGTCAGATCCAAGCTCCATGGCCAGCACCCCGGCCTCGTCATCAGTTGCCTCAACAACGATCGCGCCTGCCCCGTCGCCGAAGAGCACAGCCGTGTTGCGTCGCGTGAAGTCGAGCCACGGCGTCAGCCGCTCCGCCCCGATGACAAGGGCCTTGGAGGCGGCTCCCGCCCTAACCATCTTGTCGGCGGTCGAGTAGGCGTAGATGAACCCCGAACAGGCGGCGTTGATGTCCATCGCCCCGGCGCGGGTCGCACCGATCATGTCCTGCACTTTGGAGCTGGACGCGGGGAGGAGCTTGTCGGGCGTGCAGGTTGCCAAGATCACCAGGTCGATCTGGGATCCTTCGAGTCCGGCGGCAGCCAATGCTCGCTCGGCCGCCACCCACGCCAGGTCCGTAACCGGAACATGGCTGACGCGACGCTCCTTGATGCCAGTTCGCGTCGTTATCCATTCGTCGTTGGTGTCAGCGATCTGTTCCAGATCGGCATTTGACAGGATGGCTGGTGGGGTGCACTTCCCCCAACCTGTGATCATGGCGTGACGCATTGGGCTCCCTCGGGTGGCCATCAGTCTACGGGCAGCTTGAGTTGTGATGCGGCTTGAGAGATCGTCTCGGCGTCGGCCGCCGCGGCAGTGATCGCTCCGTCAACGGAACGACGCGCCATACCGGTGGTCACGTTGCCGGGGCCGAGATGCACGAATGCCCCAACACCTGCCGCTCCCATCGCCACCAGCGAGTCGCCGAAGCGAACAGGCGACGTCAACTGACGCGCCAGCGAGTCGGCGATATCGGAGCCGTATGGCATGGCGTCGGTATTACTCCACACCGGAAAGGCCGGGCCGTCGAAGTGCTGGCCCGCCAGCTCAACTCGGAAGGCTGCGGCCGCGCCATCCATGAGCGGAGTGTGGAACGCCCCTGCCACCTCGAGAGGCACCACCCGGCGCAGGCCGAGCTCGGTGGCCCCCGAGACCAGCCAGGCGATGTCGGATTCGGCACCGGCCAATACCGTTTGCCCCGGCGCATTGAGGTTGGCTACCCACAGCTGGCCGCCATCGTCACGCCTTGCCGCGCAGATGCCTTCGAGTTCGTCCACCTCGGCGCCCATCACCGCTGCCATGCCTGAAGCGGTGTCGGCCGCTGCCGCTGCCATCGCTTGCCCTCGCTTGGCGACGAGGGCGAGGCCATCGAAGAAGTCGAGCACCCCGGCGGCAGCCAGGGCCGTGTATTCACCCAGGGAGTGACCTGCGGCGGCGCTCGGGGGTTGAGCAACCGACTCTCTCCACAGCTCCCACGCCACGTATGAGAGGGCGTAGAGGGCAGGCTGCGCGACATCTGTTCGCGTCAGGTGGTCGGCGGGCCCCTCCAGGCAGGCAGTCCGCAGCGACCAGCCGAGCACCTCGTCCGTTCGCGGTCCGAGTAGATCCGGCCGTTCCTCGAAGAGAGAGCCTCCCATCCCGACGAACTGACTCCCCTGTCCCGGGAACAACACTGCATACTCCATGCCCGTCTGACTCCCCCCTATCGCCGACCGTTACCCGCTTGATTGTCCGCAGACGGGTGCCGATGATTGGCGAATGCGCCCTGCCTACGCCGCTGCCCTTGTCGTCGCCATCGTTGCCGGCATCTTCGGGTTGCAAAGAGCCTCCCGGTTCGCGCCTGGAGCTGACGCCACCGTCAGGGCACTGACGACAGAGCCCGTGCTGGTGCAGCTCGACTTCTCTCCCGATGCTGACGAAACGACGACGGCGCTGGTGCGCGCCTTGGGCGCCGCGGCCTCCACGGAGTCGCAGGAGGAGATCGCCGACGAGCTGGCGGCCCTGGCGAAGGACTCCAAGTTCATCGAACGCGTAACGACCGAGGCCATCCAGCGCCTCGACACGGACGCCGCCGCGCTCGCCTTCTCGACGACCAGGGTTGATGGAGAGGGCGACGTCGTCACGATCATCGGGATAACCATCGAGATCCTCCCCCGGGGTCATCGTGACGGCATCAGCAGGGCCCACGAGGACGGTCACGCCGCAGTGAACAACGGCATCATCGAGAACTGCGGGGCGAGCATCGTTGCGTTCGAGGTGGGTGGCGGCACGACCGGCAACAGGCTCGTTGAGGCGATCAACGATCACATCGCGGCTCTCGAAGAACGAGCCCACGCCTATTACCACGGCGACGTCAGGGAAGGGGTCCTCGGGAGCCACGACAGAGCAGCGCGTCGGGCCATCGAGTCTCTGGAGCGCAACGGCTGCGTCGTCTAGTCGGCGGCGGCGGCTGTGATGATCTCCAACGCCTTGGTGGCGTCTGGAGCGGTCACACCCAGGTGAAAGACGATGCGGATCGTGTTCGATCCCGTTGGCAAGAGGTTGACGCCGTTGGCCCGACAAGTTGTGGAGAACTCAGCAGCCGACTTCTCCGTCACTCGGAAGTAGACCATGTTGGTAACGACGGTCTCGAGGTCAACGTCGAGTCCGGCGGCGTTGGCGATACCGGCGGCGACACTCTTCGCGTTGTCATGATCCTCCGTAAGTCTCTGGCGATGGTTGGTGATGGCGTAGGCAGCGCCGGCAGCCATCATTCCCGCCTGGCGGAAGCCGCCGCCGTACATCTGCTTGAACCGCCTGGCTCGATCGATCACCGCGCGATCGCCTACAAGAGCTGAGCCAACTGGTGCGCCGAGACCCTTGGAAAAGCACACGCTGACAGTGTCGAAGCCATACGCGTATTCACTCTCGGCGATTCCAGTGGCGGCCGACGCGTTCCACAGTCGAGCGCCATCGAGGTGCGTGCCCAGGCCCAGCTCGCCCGCTGTCGCAGCCACGGCGTGCAGATCCTGTAGTGACCAGATGGCGCCACCGGCACCGTTGTGGGTGTTCTCAGCGGCAAGCAACGTGACCGGCTGGAACAGAGCTCCTGGCATCCCCGCGGGCGGCTCGGGGACGGCACGACGCACCTCCTCCGCGGTGAAGGTGCCCCTTGTCGAGTCCAGCTCTTTGATCGTCACTCCGGCGAGAGCATTGGCGGCCCCCAGCTCGTTGGTGTTGATGTGGGCCCTGGCTGCAGCCAGCACAACATCACCCGATTCGGTGTGAGCGCGGATCGCCACCTGGTTCGACATGGTTCCCGTCGGCATGTAGATGGCGTCTTCCTTGCCGAGGAGCTCGCTAACCATCTCCTCGAGCGCCAACACGCTCGGGTCGTCGTGGTAGACGTCGTCGCCAACCGGAGCATCGGCGATGGCCTGGCGCATCTCAGGGGTCGGTTGGGTCACCGTGTCGCTGCGAAGGTCGATCATGGGTCGCGAGCTTAGGTGGAGGACCTTGAGTGAGTCGGCCGCGGTGTCCACAATGCACCGTCGTGACTATGAGAGACCGGATACCGGTCGGGCCGGGAAGCCCGATGCACGTGCCAGGGACGTTCCCCGGTCTCTACGACCTCGCCCACAACCTGTGGTGGAGCTGGGACACACCGGCTCGAAGACTGTGGGCCGACATCGACGACCACCGGTGGCGCGAGAATCGCAATCCACTCAGCCTGCTGGCTGCGGTTGAGCGTGAACGCTGGGCTGCTCTTACCGACGATCCCGCCTTCGCGGCTCGCTACAAAGACGTGCTCGGACGCTTCACCGAGTACCTCGCCTCCACGGACACCTGGTACGCAACGGCTCACGGCGACAAGCTGAACGCCGGAATCGCTTACCTGTCGGCCGAGTTCGGCGTGCACGCATCGCTGCCCTTTTACTCGGGCGGCCTCGGAGTTCTGGCCGGCGACCACGCCAAGGCCGCCTCAGACCTCGGCCTTCCCCTGGTCGGCGTTGGGCTCTTTTACCGACGCGGCTACTTCCGCCAGGAGGTAGACCAGGATGGCGAACAGCAACATCACTACGCCCACATAGAGCTGTCGAGGCGACCAGTCCGTCCGGTCCTCGACGGAAACGGGAAGGCGCTGCAGGTCGCGATCGAGTTGCCCGATCGATCGGTCGCCGCCGCGGTGTGGCGCGTCGATGTCGGGCGAGTGCCACTGGTCCTGCTCGACACCGACGTCGAGGACAACCACCCTGCAGATCGGCCGATCACGCACACGCTCTATGTTCGCAATCGTGAGGCGCGGCTGACGCAAGAGCTCGTCCTGGGGATCGGCGCCGTTCGCGTGCTCGACGCCCTCGACATCCAACCTGCGGTGTGGCACATCAACGAGGGCCACGCCGCCTTCAGTCTCCTGGAACGACTCGGAGCAGCCGACGATCCCAGCACGGTCGCTGCGAACTCGATCTTCACACTCCATACCCCGGTGCCGGCGGGAAACGAGGTGTTCGACCTCGCTCTCGTCGAGGACTACGCCAAGGTGGCGCTTCCGCAGGTCGCCTGGGAAACAGCCCGCGAGCTGGCCGCAGCTCCTCACAACGGAGGATTCAACCTCAGCTCGCTCGCCATCAGGCTCACCTCCCATACGAACGGTGTCAGCCGGCGCCACGCCGAGGTGGCATCGGGTGACTGGTCGGATCTCATCGGCGGTCCGGCGGAGGCCATTACCAACGCCATCCACCTTCCAACATGGACCGGACCCCGGATGGCCGAGCTCTGGGAGGCGAAACTGGGAGATGCCTGGTACTCACTGGTCGCCGACCCCGCCTCCGCAGCTGAGATCAGGAGCGTTCCCGCCGCCGACATGTGGAGTGCTCACATGTATCAGAAGACGGAGATGTCGGACGAGCTGAGGCTCCGCTTGGTTGAGCAAGGCGCCCGCCAGGGAGCGCCATCGGGTCACCTGCGGCGACTCGCAGCTTCCCTTCCTCCGGAGCGCCTCACGATCGTCTTTGCCCGCCGATTCGCAACCTACAAGCGAGCCCACCTCTTGTTCACGGACATGGATCGGCTTGGTTCCATCCTCACAGCCCCCGATCGTCCGGTGCAGGTCGTATTCGCAGGGAAGGCCCATCCGGCCGATCGCGAAGGTCAGCGGATCATCGAATCGGTCATGGGCATAGCCACACACGGTGCGCTGATGGATCATGTGTTCTTCATAGAGAACTACGACATGGACCTCGCCCGCTTTCTGGTGCGGGGAACGGATGTCTGGTTGAACAACCCGCGGCCCCCGAAGGAGGCCTCAGGTACCTCCGGTATGAAGGCAGCTGCCAACGGCGCCCTCAACCTGTCCGTCCTCGACGGATGGTGGCTCGAGGGCTACAACGGCGACAACGGCTGGGGATGGGGCGCCACGGCGGGTTCCGACGCCGAGGACGCAGCAGAGCTCTACGACCTGCTCGAGCATCAGGTCGTACCGCAGTACTACGACGTTGACCCCAGCGGAGTCCCGTTGCGCTGGGTGGAGATGATGAAGGAGTCCATGGCCAGCCTCGTCGGCCCCTTCAGTGCGACCCGCATGCTCGTCGACTACACGGAGAAGGCCTACACCCGGTTCGCCAGGTAGGGCAGGCTGGGCGCTTCGTCGCTACAGGCGGTCGAGGGATCGCCGCAGGTTGCGGACCGCCTGGTTGATTCGCTTGGTGTTCTCGACGAGGGCGAATCGGACATGACGGTCTCCCGACGGCCCGAAGCCGATACCGGGTGACACCGCAACCTTCGACTCCTCGAGCAGCTTCACCGCGAAGTCGAGTGACCCCATGTCTGCGTACGGACCGGGGATCTCGGCCCACAGGAACATGGTTCCCTGTGGCCGATCGACCTTCCAGCCTGCCCGGTTGAGGCCGTCGACCAGCGCGTCACGCCGCTCTCTGTACACGGCGGACACCTCGGCGGGATAGTCATCGCACTCGTTGAGGGCGATTATCGATGCGATCTGGATCGGCTGGAAGGTGCCGTAATCGAGGTAGGACTTGAGTTTGGCCAGTGCTGCCACCATCTCGGCATTGCCGACGACGAATCCGACGCGCCATCCCGCCATCGAATGGCCCTTCGACATCGTGTACAGCTCGACACCGACGTCGGTAGCACCCGGCACCTCGAGCATGCTCGGAGGCTGGTAGCCGTCGAAGATGATGTCGGCGTAGGCGTGATCGTGCACCAGCATCACTTCATGCTCCCTGGCGAAGGCGACGAGCTTGGCGAAGAAGTCGATATCGACGCACGCCGTCGTCGGGTTGTGCGGGAACGAGGTCAGGATGACCCGTGGCCGCACCGTGGAGCTCCGAAACGCTTCGGTGAGACGCTCGAAAAAGTCTGAGTCGACAGTTAGGTGCACCCGCAGCACGTCCGCGCCCGCCATCGCCGGCGCGTAAATGTGGATCGGATAAGACGGCTCTGGCACGAGAGCGACGTCACCCGGCTCGACTAGCGTCCACATCAGGTGCGACAGGCCCTCCTTGGCACCGATCGTCGTGATCACCTGTGTGTCAGGGTCGAGTTCGACGCCGAAGCGGCGCAGATAGCGGTCGGCGACCGCCTTGCGCAGGTTGGGAATCCCCCGCGACGACGAGTAGGCGTGATTCGTCGGACGCCTCGCGGCTTCGATCAGTTTGTCGACGACCACCTGAGGCGATGGAACATCCGGATTGCCGAAGCCGAGATCGATGACGTCGTCTCCGACGCGACGCCTGGCGGCCTTCAGCTCGTTGATGGTCGAGAACACGTATGGCGGCAGACTGCCGATGCGGCGGAATTCCAACGGTCCTCCTAAATCCCAGAAATCGTACAGAGCCAACGCCCAGGTTCGCCGTACCAAGGGAGTGGTGCTGGCCTAAGGAAGCGGTGCTGCCCACTCCAGGGCCCGGCGCAGCGGCGGCGGCGCCAGCGCCGCAGCCGCATCCACGAGCGCCTGAACGCTCTCGAGCACGGGCTGCCCGCCGTCCCAGTGTTCCTCGAGAATCTCGGTGCCCGCAGCGTCGGCGAGGCGCTTCAGCCCAGACGCAACCACGATGATGTCATCGACCTGACCCAGGAACGGAATGAAGTCGGGGATCAGGTCGATCGGAGAGATCGTGTAGCCAAGAGTCGCCAGGGCCAGCACTCGAGCCCGGAACGGGACGCGGCTATCGGCGACGAGGCGCCCGTATAGCTTGAGCAGGTTGGGGACCAGCGCCGCCGCCTGGCGTGCGGCATCCTTCCATTCGTCTCGAGTCGTCATCGCGCAACGGTACCGAGCAGCTATTCGGCCTCGGCGCGCCTCCGCAGCGATCGCAAGGCCGTCGTAACTATGTGGCGCTCTGCCTGCGAGCGCAGGAAGCCGGGCACATTGAACGCCGGCGTCACTGCCAGGGCGTAAACGACCTCGGTACCGCCGTCCTCGGTCTCGGTGAAGCGGTAGGAACCTTCCATCTCCTCGATGTCCTCGCCGGGCTCTGCCCGCCACGTCATCTGGTTGGGCGCGTCGTAGGTGTAGTCGAGAACGTAACTGATCCTCCTCACCATGGCCTCAACGTCGAAGCGTGCGGACGTGGCACGACCCTCGGCGTCGGTCTCGAGGATCTCAACCCCCTTGACGCCCTCGGCCCATTCGGGGTAGCTCGCCAGGTCGGCGGCAACTGCGAACAGCTGCTGTGGCGTCGCCGTCGATACGGCGGTACGGACTGTTCCTTCCATCGCCACGGAGGCTAGCGATGCAGGGGCTGGTGCACAGTCGCTCTTCCCGTCGCCCGGAAGTAGCCGATGTTGCGACAAACGGTCTCTCCAAGTCGCCATGTCGTTGCCTGGGGCTGATGTATGTCGCCGAAATAATGAAACCGTGGTCGATGGCGCTCGACGTAGTCGCGAACCGGTGTGCTGCCTTTGTGACGGCCGCCGAGCACGTCAGTCGCCAGCGGGCCGACGGCAGGCGCTACATGGGTGCACAACACATCGACGTCACCGATGCTGTCTAGCCTTCTCGCCATCTCGTCATCGGACACTTCGCCAGGGACGCCGAGAGGTGTTGCAGTGCCACCTCCGACGATTCCCACTTCTATGCCATCGACATTGAAGACCGCGCTATCGCCAACGAACTGGGCGTCGGGGGGAAGGGCCGAGGCCAGCAACTCAGGGTCATCCACGTTGCCATAGGTGACGATGGCAGACGACCCTTCGAGGGCAGGGCAAATGTCCGCGTAGGCGATCTCGACAGCACTGAGGTAGCTCGCCCGGAACTCCTCGGGAGAACCGGGGTAGGCCTGGCGCCACAGGGCCGACGCGTCGTCCCAGCGTTTCGCCATCCGTAACCCGATCATCTCGCGAACGGCATCGCGCCCGACAACGGACGCCAGGATGCCGTCGAAGGTCCGGTAGTCGATGAAGTTGACCAGGTCCCCGAGCACGATCAGCTGGTCACCTCGGGAAGCAACCCGCCGCAGTGCCGCGGTCGCACCGTGAACATCGGAGACCAGCAGCATCTACGAGGTCGCCGATCGGAATGCGAGCATCACCGTGGTCATCAGGAGAATGACGACGAAGCCGCCGACGATCGACAGCACGCGCGGTCGCAGCAACGGCACCGGCTCCCCCTGCGCTAGCCGTACCACATCAACGATGCTCATAGCCCATATCGCCACGGCAGCGACGATGAGGATGATTCCGATCAACTCGCCGACGATGACGAGCATCCCACCGACCACCATGGCGGCTATCGCCAGGAACCCGGCGACGACGCCGATGCCACCGAAGCCGAGAGAGCCGTAACCGAAGCCCGGAAAGATGATCGACCTCCGCAGGGCCGTCTCAGGATCGAAAGCTGCTCGCTCGGTTTCGGCTCCGTAGGAGTCATAGATGCTGAGCCCACATAAGGAACACTCCGATCTGTCGACGTCGTTCACCGTTTGACAGGCGCGACACTCCCATCCGCTGCGAGCCGGAGCTTGGACTGTTGCGGCTCCGTCTGTTGCTGGCGACTCGGGCTCGGAATCCTCCGGCCTTGACCCAAGGCTCCCGAAGCACTGGCCGCACCACTCGGCGTCCGGCGGATTGGTGGCACCGCAATGAGCACATGTCACGAGTTCCGACATCTTCTGAGCGTAGCTCAGGCCTCCGCCAGGGCCTGGGAGATCTCAGCCTCAACAGCAGCGTCCTTCTCGACCATGGCTCGAGCCCTCAATGCCGCTCGGGCCATTGGGCCACCAAGGGAACCAAGCGCCCAGGCGGCGTGGGACCGCAACAGGTCGTCGGGGTGGCCCAGGAAACCCGCAGCAACCGCCACCGCCTCTCCGCCGCCGACATTCCCTAGCGCCACAAGGGAGTTGCGACGCAGAAAACGAGCATTGCGCTTTGGTACATAGAAGTGGGAGAAGCGCTCGAGCAAGGACCCGGCATCGGCACCGAGGAGCTGCAGCAGCTCATGGCGACCAGCACGCCGCGCGCTGTGCTCTTCGAGCGATCGCTGGCCCGGCGGGCATGCCTCGATGCAGTCGTCGCAGCCATACACGCGATCACCCATCGCTTGTCGAAGCTCGAGCGGGATCGAACCCGGGGCCTGCGCCCAATAGGCGAGACAGAGGCGGGCGTCGAGGACCCCCGGGGCCACCAGCGCCCCTGTGGGGCAGGCAGGCAAGCAGGCCTCGCAGGTTCCACAATCTCTCTTCATCGGCGCGGACACATCCAGATCGGCGTCGGTCACCACCGAGCCGAGCAGCATCCACGGACCGACTCCCGGCGCCAGCACCATGGTGTTCTTCCCCCACCACCCGATCCCGGCCCGCACTGCCGCAGCACGATCGACCAACCGGTTGTCATCGATGAGGATCTCGGCGCGATGTCCCTCTGCCCGAAGAACGTCTGCGAGACGGGTCAATGCTCGCCGCAGGTCGGCGTAGTGCTCTTCGGTGGCGAAGCGGGCCACCCGCCCGCTTCCCGCGCTGGGCGGCCCCGGCGAGCCCGCGCGCTCCATATAGGACCAGGCCCCGACCACGAGTCGCTGCGCCCACCCGAAGGATCGAGTTATGTCCGTTGACGCCGGCTCGGCGTAAGTGAACCGAAGCCCGGCCGCCCTCCCAGACTCGTTGGCGTCTGCGATCGATTGTGCGGTCCCCGCGAACGGGGACGCGTCGCAGACGCCGTAGCCAACCAGTCCGGCCGACTCGGCAGTAGCACGCAGCACGGTGCCCAAGGCCATCTCGTGAGCGTATACGGCGCCGGTGAGGGGCTGCCGTCGAGCACCGGGTGCGACCGAGCGAAGGGCCCGCTATTGCCCTCCGCTCGGTCTACCGGCTGAGCGACGCCGCTCCCTACCCGACCGCGGCGTCGCGTTCGTCGCTGCGCTGGATAAGGCGCAGCGGCGAAACCAATCCGGCATCGGCGAGGATGTCAAGAGCCTCTGCCTGATCCGGATCCACTTCTAGAGGACCACTGAGGTCACGCAGCACATGCGTCACGACGCAGTCCTGGCAGACTTCGGTGTGCTGCTGGGAGCAGTTGTTGCAGTCGATGAACATCGTGGCCTCCGTGTCTTCTCTATCTACTGGCACCGTAGGAACCGGGTGTGACAGAAACCGCCGGAAGTGAGATGTGGCGTAGCATCGGGGGTCTTCAGCGGGAGAGACATGACACAAGGCGCCGATATCGGCCTCATCGGGCTGGCCGTGATGGGTCAGAATCTGGTGCTCAACATGGCCGACCACGGCTACACGGTTGCCGTCTACAACAGGACCAAGGAACGCACCGACGAGTTCTTGGCGGGGCCTGCCAGCGGAACCAGCGTCATCGGAGCCTCGAGCCTCGATGAGCTGGTGACCACTCTCACTCCGCCTCGTCGAGTGATGATGTTGATCCGCGCCGGCGATGGCGTCGATGCCGTCATCGATCAGCTGATACCCCTCCTCGACCCAGGCGACGTGATCATCGACGCCGGCAACTCCCTCTACACCGACACGATCCGCCGGGCGGCTCGAGTCGAGCGAGAGGGCATGTTCTACGTTGGCACCGGAATCTCGGGCGGTGAGGAGGGTGCTCGTCACGGCCCGTCCTTGATGCCCGGCGGGTCGCCTGGCGCATGGCCGCTCATCAAGGAGATCTTCCAGGACATCGCCGCCAAGCTCTCCGACGGGACTCCGGCCAGCGATTGGGTGGGAAGCGACGGTGCCGGCCACTTCACCAAGATGGTCCACAACGGCATCGAGTACGGCGACATGCAGCTCATCGCCGAGGCCTACCACCTGATGACAGCGGGACTGGGCATGGACCCGGAGTCCCTCGCGCAGGCGTTCGCTTCGTGGAATGCCGAGAAACTCGAGTCGTACCTGATCGAGATCACTGCCGAGATCATGGGTCACCGCGAGGACGGCGACCTGGTTCTCGACACCATCCTGGACGCAGCCGGTCAAAAGGGCACCGGTAAATGGACCGTCATCTCCTCGATGGAGCTGGGGTCGCCGACGCCGCTGGTCGCCGAAGCCGTCTACGCCCGGATCCTGTCTTCGCACAAGGACCTGCGAGCGGAGGCGGCAGCGACCCTCGGGGCTCCTGCCGTCTCGCCGATCGATTCGGCAACAGCGTCTGACATACGCGACGCTTTGCACGCCTCAAAGATCGTTTCCTATGCACAGGGATTCATGCTGCTGGCCGATGCTGCCGCCGAACATGGGTGGGATCTCGACTTCTCCTCGATCGCAACGATGTGGGCAGGCGGCACCATCATCCGTTCCTCCTTCCTCGCTGAGGTCCGTCGGGCCTTTGGCACCGAGCCCTCTCTCGAGAACCTGCTCCTCAGCCAATACTTCGCCGGTGAGGTCACGACCGCCGAGGACGGTTGGCGGCGGGTCGTCGGCGCCGCAGTTGGGGCTTCGCTGCCGACCCCGGCGTTGGGCTCGGCGCTGGCCTTCTACGACGGCTTCAGAACGCAACGCCTGCCGGCCAACCTGATACAAGCGCAACGCGACTACTTCGGCGCCCATACCTATGAGCGTGTCGACCGACCCCGTGGCGAGTTCTTCCACAGCGATTGGACTGGCGCCGGTGGACCCGCCACTGCCGGCAGCTATCAGGCTTGAGCGGGCCCACCTTCGTCATCCTCGGTGCCACCGGCGATCTGGCGCGCCGCAAGCTGATACCCGCCCTCTACCGCCTGCTCGGCGGCTGGGACAGGGCGATGGTTCTTGGCGTCAGCCGGTCCGACCTCGACGACGAGGGGTACCGGGCGTACGCCAGGGAATCCCTCGCCGACGCCGGGTTCGATGGAGGCGAGGCAACCAAATGGTGCGACTCCTGCATCCACTTCGCTCAGGCGGCGCCAGGCGACGGCTATGGCGGGGTAGCCGACCGCATCGCCGAGTTGGAAAGCGAACATCGTCTCGGCGGTGACCGCGTCTTCTACCTGGCGCTTCCCCCAAAGGCCTACCCCGGGACAGTTGCCGATCTCGGCGAGGCTGGGTTGAACAAGGCGCCCGGATGGGTACGCCTGGTCGTCGAGAAGCCATTCGGAACCGATCTCGACTCGGCGAGAGAGCTCAACAAGATCGTCCACCGCTACTTCCCCGAAGAGTCGGTCTATCGGATCGATCACTACCTCGGCAAGGAGACGGTGCAGAACCTCCTCATTTTCCGCTTCGCCAACGCCCTGTTCGAATCGTCCTGGAACCGTGGTGGCATCGAGTCCGTCGAGATCACTGTTGCCGAGGCGATGGGGGTCGAAGGGCGCGGCAACTATTACGACGGGGCCGGCGTCGTGCGCGACATGGTGCAGAACCATCTCACCCAACTCATGACCCTGGTTGCCATGGAGCCACCTGCCAGCTACTCGCCTGGCGCCATCCGCGACGAGAAGGTCAAGGTGCTGGAATCCCTGCAATCCCTCGATGCCGAGTCCGTTGTGTTCGGTCAGTACGGTCCTTCCGGCGATGTTGACGGCTACCTCGCCGAGGACGGCGTGGCGCCCGACTCTGCGGTGCCGACGTTCGTGGCGATGCGCCTCGCCATCGACAACTGGAGGTGGCAGGGCGTTCCCTTCTACCTGCGCACGGGCAAGGGCCTGGGGCGCCGCGTCACCCAGATCGCAGTCACCTTTCACGACAACCCGGTGCGGTTCTTCGACCAGACCGCGCCAGACCACCTGCTTATGACCCTGCAACCCGACGAGGGGTTTGAGCTCCGCGTCGACGTCAAGGAGCCGGCGTCGGACATGAACCTGCGACAGATTCCTCTCACCTTTTCCTACGAGGGAGAGTTCGGCCGCCTGCCGGACGCCTACGAGACGTTGCTTGCCGACGTGGTCGAGGGCGACCAAACCTTGTTCGTGCGCGCCGACATGGTGGAAGAGGCCTGGGAGTACTTCGCGCCGATCCTCGATCCCCCGGCGCTTCCCTTTCTCTACCCAGCCGGTTCCTGGGGCCCGCAAGAGGCCGAGTCTCTGCTTCACCACGAGCGCGGATGGACGACGCGGTAGGAGCGTGATGAGCAATCCACTCGCGAGCTGGCAACCGATGACGATCTTCCTCATCAACAAGGCAGCGGCTCGTAGCACGAGTCATTGGTCAGCATGCTCCTAGCTCGGGAGCGCTTTGCCGACGCTCCCGTAGCAGTCCTGGCCACGGTCAGCCAAGAGGGGTCACCACGGCTGGTACCCGTCACTTTCGCCATCGTCGACGACCGTGCATTCATAGCGGTCGACCACAAGCCGAAGACGACGCGGCGACTCGCCCGTCTCAGCGACATCGAGAGCGACCCGCGGGTGAGCCTGTTGGCTCAGCACTACGAAGACGACTGGACCCGGCTGTGGTGGGTAAGAGCAACCGGAACAGCGGCGATTCGAGACGACGAGCACGCCGTGGCCGCTGCCGGGAAGTTGCTCGGCACTAAGTACCCCCAGTACCGCGAACACACTCCGGACGGCCCCATCATCGACGTCGCCATTCGCTCCTGGCGATCTTGGGAAGCCGATCCCACCTAGTCACGAGTCAGAGCATCAGCGGACATCAGGCGCCGCCGCTAGCGCTCCGATGCCGGTTCCCCATTCGGCGTCTGCCAGCGCGATCGCCTGGACCGCCTTCTCCGAGCTCAACTTGCCCGGCTGCGGGTTACGGAGCCTGAGGCGCAGATAGCTGCCCTGGGGTCCGGGACCCAGCGTCAGCGTGCCGTCTGCATTCTCTCCGTCGTCGTGGGCGAAGCGGCATGTATCGTCCTCGAAGACGACTCCGGCGCTGCGCTCCTCCGTGACTTGGCCATCGAGCGGCGCCCCAAAGCCTCCACTCCGCTTCTCGTCTGCGACCTCGGTGACCTGTCGCTCCAGCTCGCGGGCGCGGTAATCGAGGTCCTCTCCTTCGACGATGTTGAGATGGAGGTGGTACAGGGGTGCCTCGAAGTGTTGTTGCAGAGTCCCCAGGCCCACTGAGAATCTCGCATTGAGCTCCGTCGGGCGCCACCCCTCCGACGTCAATACGCCGTCGAGGTTGTAGGCGCCCCGGTAGCCGACCGAGTCTCGCAGGTGTTCACCGACTCCGACGGCTGCCCGGCGCATCGTCTGACGATCAGCGTCTGGCGGATCCCACGTGGTCGCCGCGCCGGCATAGAACAGCTCGGCCGAATCCGGCCGACGCAGGATGATCAACTCGACGGGACGGAAGGTGATGACTTCGTCTCCAACGATGATCCCGTGGATGGAACACGGGACGCCATCGAGGAAAGGCATCACCCGGACTCGATCGCAGTGGTCCTCGAAGAAGGCTGTGGCTTGGGCCGCTGACTCTTCGTCCCGCACCCATCGCGTGTAGCTGGCGCCGCCGTGCCATCCTTCCCGATTGTCGCCTGCCCACACGGTTCCCATACCGCGGTCGTGATCGCGGGCCGCCTTCTTGAGGTCATGGCTCGAGGCGGCCGCGATAGCTGACGGGGCTCTCACCACGCCGGCGCGGTCCCATATCTGATCAGCGCTCAGCTTGTCCTCGAGCTCCGCCCACGCCGCCGGCCGCGTCCCGTAACACTCTCTACCTGCGACCGCATGATCGACGGCAACGACCGTCCGCAACACCCGGGCCGACCGGTCGGGGTCGAACGCGTCGACGGCCGCCACTACATCGGCGGGAAGATCGACCAAGGCCCGCTCGAAGTTGCGAATGCCGTTCATGATCGTGTCGGCGGAGATGCCTAACACCTTCCACGAGGCAAACCCCGGTGGCGGTGGATCGCCCGTGCCACGGCTGCCCGCGATGACGAAGAGACCCTCTGCACCATGTCGAATCATGCGCTCCGCGAGCCGGTCGAGTCCGCCCAAGACGTCTAACGCCGCTACCCAGCGACGACCCTTGACGGTGGATGCCACCAACTCGTCCCAGTACGCAGCCGTCGCCATGGATCGACCCTACGTGTCTCGACCTCGCTGCGCTCGGCCCAAAGCCAAAGCCCAAAGCTTTCTTGCTACAACTCCCCCATGACGGCAACGCCTCTCCGCATGCTGGCCCGTGGTGCAACGAAACGCTGTGCCCGCTGTGGCTCTGGCGAGCTCTTTCGTCGCTGGTTCCGCATCGTGGAGGACTGCCCGCGCTGCGGTCTGCACTTCGAACGCGAGGAGGGGTACTGGACGGGCGCCATGATGGTCAATTTGGCGGTCACCGAGGTTGTATTCCTGGCTCTGTTCGTCGGCCTGGCCGTCGCCTGGTGGCCGGACCCACCCTGGGGTCGCATGTTCGTCATCCTGGTTGCGGTCAACGCGTTCCTGCCCATCGCCTTCTACCCGTTCTCGAAGACGCTGTGGATCGCCGGCGACCTGAGCTTCCGATCGCTCACCCGGGAGCCCGACTGACGGCGATAGATTCAGCGACGCGATGCAGCTAGCCGTTCACCGAGAAGCCAACCCAAGCGAACGTCGCGTCGCGGTTACCCCGCGCATAGCATCGCTCCTCGCCACCAGGGACATCGAGGTCGTGGTGGCGTCCGGCGCAGGTGATCGAGCCGGTTTCTCCAACGAGACCTACCTGCAGGCAGGGGCGACGGTCATGGAGAACCCAAGCGGCGACGTCAACGTGTTGGTCGGTCCTCCACCTCCTGAACAGATCGAGGGCTTGCCGGAAGGGAGCGTCGTCATCGGCTTCCTCGACCCCTTCACCAACACCGACCTGCTGACGGCGATCACGGCCAAGAAGCTCACCGCCATCGCCTTCGAAGCCGTACCCCGGACCACGCTGGCTCAGATGATGGACGCGCTCTCGTCACAGGCAACAGCCGCCGGCTACGCCGCTGTGTTGAAGGGAGCCGCCGCGGCCTCTCACTTCTTGCCGATGCTCACTACCGCTGCCGGAACCATCCCTCCGGCCAAGGTCCTGGTGCTGGGGACGGGCGTCGCCGGTCTCCAGGCCATCGCCACTGCGAAGCGTCTTGGCGCGGTTACCTCGGCTTACGACATCCGTCCCGAGGCCCGGGAACAGGTGGAGAGCCTTGGCGCCCGGTTCGTCGCCGCCCCCACGGCTGAGGACGCCGCGACGGAAGGCGGCTACGCCAAAGAGGTTGCCGCCGACATGCAGCAGCTCCAGCTGGCGGCCCTGGCGCCGGTCGTCGCCGAGTCCGATCTCGTGATCGCCACCGCTCAGATTCCCGGAAGGCCCGCTCCCCTTCTCGTAACCACGGAGATGGTGGCTGCGATGCGGCCGGGTTCCGCCATCGTCGACATCGCAGCATCAACGGGGGGCAATTGCGAAGTGACCGTTGCCGACGAGGAGATCGACATCAACGGCGTCACCGTTCTCGGCCCAACCGATCTCGCCAGCCGCGTCGCCACCGACGCCTCGGAGATGTACGCCCGTAATCTCGCATCCATGCTCGAGCTCCTGGTTGTCGACGGAGACCTCACCATCGACCTCGACAACGAGATCGTGGCGGGAGCCTGCGTCGCCCATGCCGGTGAAGTCAGGCACGCGTTGTCGCGTAAGGCGATGGGGATCGAATGAGCCCACTCATCATCGGGATCACTGTTTTCGTACTGGCGACCTTCGTCGGTATTGAGGTCATCTCCAAAGTGCCGCCGACCTTGCACACCCCGCTGATGTCTGGCGCCAACGCCATCTCGGGCGTCACCATCGTCGGAGCGGTGACTGCCGCCGGCTTTGGGTCTGGCGGCGTCGCCACCGTCCTTGGGTTCCTAGCGGTCGCCACAGCCACCATCAATGTGGTCGGCGGCTTTCTCGTCACCGACCGCATGCTCGGCATGTTCCGGCGCCCGAAGAGGGACCAGTGACCGAACTCCTCTATCTGGCCTGCGCTGCCGCCTTCATCATCGGGCTAAAGCGGCTGGGGTCGCCACGCACGGCGAGGGCCGGGAACCTGCTGGCTGCTATCGGCATGCTTGGCGCCATCGTCATAACCCTCATCGACCAGGACATTGTTGACTGGGGCATCGTGATCGCCGGGCTTGTCGTCGGCGGCGTCTTGGGAGGTGTCGCCGCGGTACGGGTCAAGATGACATCGATGCCCGAGATGGTTGCGGCGTTCAACGGCTTCGGCGGGGTGGCGTCTGCACTGGTGGCGCTTTCCGAGTTCGTGCGGGTAGACGATGCCGCAGGCTTCGCCAACGAGACGGTCGTCACCATCGCTCTTTCCGTGCTCATCGGTTCGGTCACGTTCTCCGGGAGCTTCGTTGCCTTTGGCAAGCTGCAGGGCCTCATCCCCGGCCGCCCCCTCACCTACCCGGGACAGCAGATAGTCAACGGGACGCTGGCCGCCTCCGCCATCGCCGTTGGCACGTGGGCCGTCATCGAGCGCACCGAGGTCGCCTACTGGCTCCTTGCGGCGATAACTCTCGTCCTCGGGATCGTCCTGGTGCTCCCCATCGGTGGAGCCGACATGCCGGTTGTCATCTCGCTGCTCAACTCGTTGTCTGGCCTTGCGGCCTCGGCTGCTGGTTTCGTCATCTCCAACACGGCGCTGATCATCGGCGGAGCTCTCGTCGGCTCTGCAGGATTGATCCTCACGATGCTCATGACGGAAGCCATGAACCGCCCTCTCTCCAACGTGCTCTTCGGCGCATTCGGTACGGGAGACAGCACCGGCACCAGTGGTCTCACCATGTCCGACAAGCCGGTGAAGCGAGCGACCGCCGCCGACCTCGCCATCTCATTGAGCTACGCCCAATCTGTCGTCATCGTGCCCGGCTACGGCCTTGCCGTTGCCCAGGCGCAGCACGCCACCCGCGCCCTGGCCGACGCTCTCGAGGAGCAGGGCATCAGGGTCACATACGCCATCCATCCGGTCGCTGGAAGGATGCCGGGACATATGAACGTCCTACTGGCCGAGGCCGACGTCCCCTACGACCTGCTGCTCGATCTGGACCAGGCCAATGCCGAGCTCGCGGCGGCCGACGTTGCGCTCATCGTCGGTGCCAACGACGTCGTCAATCCGTCCGCTCGCGATGACTCGGATAGCCCGATCTACGGCATGCCGATCCTTGAGGTCGACCATGCGCAGACCGTCGTCGTGGTCAAGAGGTCGCTGTCCCCCGGCTTCGCCGGAATCGACAACCCACTCTTTTACGAAGATCGCACGATGATGTTCTTCTCCGACGCCAAAGAGGCCCTCGAGGGCACTGTCGTCGCCTTGGCCGAGCTGTAACGGGGCGATGGATTTCACCGACGTCGTCCGTAAGCGGCGCATGGTGCGCAACTACAGCGACGAACCGGTTTCAGACGACTCCCTCGAACGCATCCTCGCCGCCGGTCGCAAGGCGCCATCCGCCGGCTTCAGCCAGGGGCACGGCTTCGTCGTCGTGCGCGACCCCGACAAGCGCCAGGCCATCGCCGAACTCGCAGACGAGCAGAGCTACGTCGCCGCCGGCTACGACCCGTGGATCAGCAAGGCCCCGGTCCTTATCATCCTGACCGTTCGCGAAGCGAGCTATCACGAGCGCTACCGCGAGCCAGACAAGACCCAAGACGACGGTTCCGAGATCGAGTGGCCGGTCCCCTTCTGGTGGGTTGACTCCGGGGCTGCCATGCAGAACCTGTTGCTGGCGACTGTCAACGAGGGCCTCGCCGCCGGCATTCTCGGTGCCCACTCCACCGGCGGCCTCAAGGATCTTCTCGCCATACCGCAGGACGTCGCCATCGTCGGCATCGTGACCATCGGGCACCCGGCACCGGACCGGAGGTCGAGCTCGCTAAAGCGCGGCTGGCGCGATACGTCTGAGGTCATCCACCGCGAGAAGTGGTAGCGACTACCAAAGCCGGCATCTCCCGGCGTGTGCCCAGCACCGAGGGTTACACTCGGTTCACAGAGTGCGCCTGAAGCGCACAACGCCCGCTCCGCCTTCTCTTCCGTCTGGCGACAGCACCGCAGGGAGTCTTCGTCGCCGCCCACTCGGTCGGCCCCGAAAACACATCCAGTGGGGCGCATAGTCACCGACGGTTAGAAGCTTCCAAAGGAGCAAACCATGTCCAGCAATCTCTACGTAGGGAACTTGACGTTCGACACCACGTCGGACGATCTCGAGACCCTCTTCGCCCAGCACGGCAGCGTCACTAAGGCCCAGGTCATCACCGACCGTGATACCGGCAGGTCGCGCGGCTTCGGCTTCGTTGAGATGTCATCGAGTGACGAGGCAACTGCAGCCATCGACGCCCTCAACGGCCACAACGTCGACGGACGGGACCTCACGGTCAACGTCGCCAAGGAGCGCTCACGCTGAAGGCCGACTCGATCCGCGATGGCGGCAGGCGACGCTGCAAGGGGTGTGGGCATCCGCGCACCGAGCACCATGGCAAAGAGGGTTGCACCGTTCCTAAGTGCGACTGCCATGACTACGCCGAAGCCGCGGCACCTGGTGAGAAGGCGACTAAGAACTGACTCTCTTCTTTCCCTGACCGAGAACACCGGTGGTTTGTAGCCGCCGGTGTTTCTCTGTTTAGTGAGCCTTCGGTTCGCCTTACTCGGCACCTCCCCCTTGGATCGGGCCTCGCCACAATCAGATGAACGCGGTCGACCGTCGTTCGACCCCCTCCGACCTCGCTGCGCTCGGCCCCGCCCTGCCGCCGTTGGCGGCGTCGGCTCCTTACCGGCCTTACCCAGGCCAGTCGTCGCCTCAGCTGTGCCGGCCTTTGGCCAGCGCCCCCTGCTACCTCGCTGCGCTCGGCCACCTCCCCCTGGAGGGGGAGGATTGGCTACTGGCTCGAGAGCGCCTGCTCCAGATCGGCGATGAGATCGGCGGCGTCTTCGAGGCCGATCGAGCATCGGATGAGCCCTTCGGGAGCGCTGGAGTCGGTGTCGAAGCGCAGGTCGGCGACGGATTCCACTCCGCCCAAAGATGTTGCGTTGCTGAACACCCGCATCCTGTCACGCACAGCAGTTGCCTCAGCAAAGGAGCCCATCTCAAACGACACCATCGCCCCCGGACTGGCCATTTGGCGTTGCGCGATGTCGGCTCCGGGGTGACCGTCGAGGCCGGGGTAATAGGTGGCGAGCACCCGGCCGTTGAGGAACTGGGCCACCACTGCCGCCGTAGCTGATTGGCGTTCGACGCGAACCGGCAGGGTGCGAATGCCTCGCAACGCCAGCCAGGCATCGAGAGAGCCGGGAATAGAGCCGTCGACACTGCGGTCCTCGGCCAGCTCGTCGGCCTCGGCATCGGTCCTGGCAACCAGGACGCCGCCCATCGTGTCGGAGTGCCCACCGATGAACTTGGTGGTTGAGTGCATCACATAATCGGCCCCGAGGGCCAGCGGCTGTTGCAGCACCGGGGTGGCGAAAGTCGAATCGACAACCACGACTGCTCCGACCGCATGGGCCGCCTCGGCAGCCGCCGCGATGTCGGTCACGAAGCACTTGGGGTTCGAGGGAGTCTCCACCCACATGATGTCGCCCTCACCAAGCTCGGTGGCATCGACGACCCGCAGGCGGCCCCGCGTTTGCTCCCGCAGGGCCAGCTTCCGCGTCCCCCCGTAGAGGTCGTCGGGAAGCGAGACCCGCGACGGCTGGATGTGGCCGAAGATGGCAGCAGTGGCGGCCATGCCCGATGAGTAGGTCACGGCCGAGCCGCCCTCTAGCGCGCCGATAACGGCCTCGAGCCGACGAGTGGTTCCGTGGTGGTCGCGGCGATAGACCAAGGCGTCCTGGTCGGTGCGCTCGAAGGTGGTGCTCACCCGTATGGGAGGAGCGATGTCGGGCGTGTCTTCCACCCCATCATCGCCGTGGATGGCCGTCGTATGAGACATGGAAGACAATCTACAGACCACCGACGTGGCTACTGCTGTAGGATTGTCGCCATGGATCTCACCATTTCGCACAGACCTACTTACGCGCCATCGGTCGAATTCGTCGAGCGCAAAGGCGTCGGCCACCCCGACACCATCTGCGATGCCATGGCGGACAACCTGGCCCGCCGCATGGCGACCGCCTATATCGAGAACACCGGTGCCGTTCAGCACTTCAATGTCGACAAGGCGATCCTGGCCGCCGGAACGGTGAACATCGAGTACGGCGGGGGTACCCACCTCACCCCGGGCCGCCTCATCCTGGTGGGCAAGGCCAACACCAAAGGTTGGGAGCCCGATATGGACGCGTTGGTCAAGGCAGCCCACGCCGACCTCGCCGAGATCCTGCCCGAGGCCGATTCCGACGCCTACACCATCGAGATCTGGCTCAGCCAGTCGGCAGATGACCTGGCCGTCGTCAACAGCCACGACGTTCCGCTCTCCAACGACACCTCCTTTGCAGCCGTGTCCGTCCCCCGCTCCCCGCTCGAGGAGACGGTGTATCGAGTCGAGCATCTGCTCAACGGCAGCCACTTCCGCGGACGGGTTCCCGTCGGCCGCGACATCAAGGTCATGGGGGCACGCACCGACGCCGGAACTACGGTCACAGTGGCCTCGCCCATCTACGCGGTTGCAGTCAAGGACAGGGCCGAATACGACGCCGCCATCGACACGATCCGTTCTGAGACCCTCGACCTCGCCGAGTCCATCATGGAGACCGACGTCGCAGTGCAGGTCAATGGAGCCGACGACGATTACTCCACCTATCTGACGCTGAGCGGCACCTCCGCCGAGTCCGGCGACGACGGGCAGGTGGGACGGGGCAACCGCTTCGGCGGGCTCATCACCCCCTATCGCCCGATGAGCCTTGAAGCCGCTGCCGGCAAGAACCCGGCCGCCCACGTCGGTAAGACCTACCACGCCGCGGCATTTGACCTCGGCATGAAGGCCGTCGGCGAGCTCGGCGCCAGCGAGGTCACGACCAGGATCCTGTCATCCATCGGCAAGCCCGTCACGGAGCCTCAGGCCATCCACGTCGAGGTACACGGTGATGTCGACGACGGTGCCATCGCCGGCGCTGTCAAGGAGTCCCTCTCCGACTGGGAAGGCATCCGCGACCGCCTCATCGCCGGCGAGTACGAGCTCTACTAGATCGGGCTTTGGGTTTTGGGCTTTGGGCTTTGGGCAAGGGAGCTCCCCTTTCGAGGGACGTAGCCGAACACATTCCTCTCCAACACAGCACGACGCGTTTCCTCCCCCCTAAGGGGGAGGTGGCCCGAAGGGCCGGAGGGGGCTTCCTGTTCCCAGCCCAGCCCGGCTGGCGACTAACGGCTCCGCCGCCCTAACTTCCTGGCATGCCCGAACCAATGATCCGGCTTGACGCGGTCTCCAAGACCTTCCCCGGCTCGACCGCTCCGGCGGTTGACCGACTCTCGTTCGATGTCCCCGAGGGCGAGATCGTCATCCTCATCGGCCCGTCAGGGTGCGGTAAGACCACGACCCTCAAGATGATCAACCGCCTCGTCGAGCCGACGGCCGGGACGATCGAAGTTGCCGGCAAGGACATCACCTCACTCGAGGCTCATCAACTCCGCCGCGGCATCGGCTACGTCATACAGCAGGTTGGCTTGTTTCCCCACAAGACCATCGCCGACAACATCGCCGTCGTACCGCGCCTGCTCGGATGGGATGCCTCGCGGATCTCGGCCAGGGTCGACGAGCTGGTCGAACTCGTCGAACTGGAGCCCGGGATGGGAAACCGCTATCCGTCAGAGCTCAGCGGTGGCCAGCGGCAGCGCGTTGGCGTAGCCCGAGCGCTGGCGGCGGATCCACCCGTCTTGCTCATGGACGAACCCTTCGGAGCGGTCGACCCCATCGTGCGCGCCCGACTCCAAGACGAGCTTCTCAGGCTGCAGGCCCAGGTCCGCAAGACGATCGTCTTCGTCACACACGACATCGACGAAGCGGTCAAGTTGGGTGATCGCATCGCTCTGCTCAACGTCGGCGGCATCCTCGAGCAGTACGACCCTCCAGCCGCCGTCTTGCGTGACCCTGCCAGTGAATTCGTTGCCGACTTCCTCGGAACCGACCGTGGACTGAAACGACTCTCTCTGCTCCCCATCTCTGGCGTCGAGCTACTCCCTGGGCCGGTGGTTCCTCCGAGCGCGACGGCCAACGAGGCGCGGCTGGTCATGGCAGAGCACGGCCTTGACTGGTTCATGGTGGGCCGGGACGGCCAAATCAGCGGCTGGTTGTCGGAGGAAGACCTGGCCGGCTCAAGCTCGCCGGCCGAGCTTGAGGTGAGGCCACTGCGGACGACCCTGTCACCGACCTCATCGCTACGCGACGGACTCGACGCCGTCGTCTCCTCACGCTCCCGAGTCGCCACCGTGTTCGACGGCGACAGCTACCTGGGCATCCTCACTATCGACCAGATCAGTCAAGAGGTACTGCGGTGATCCTCGCCCAGAGCGCGAGCGATCCGCTTATCAGGTGGGATTGGGTGTGGGATCACACCGACGACATCGCGACCGCCACCTGGGAACACCTTCGACTCACTGCGGTAGCCGTCGCATTGGGGTTCGTCATATCCATGGTGCTTGCCATGATCGGCTTGCGCTGGCCGAAGACCTATCCCCCGATCACCTGGGCGGCGGGCGTCATGTACACCATCCCCTCGCTCGCTCTGTTCGCCATGCTGGTGCCGGTCACCGGCCTGACGTTCCTCACCGCCGAGATCGGCCTCGTCAGCTACACCCTGCTCATCCTCATCCGCAACATAACGGCAGGCATCAACAGCGTGCCGCCAGACATCCGCGAGGCGGCCTTGGGCATGGGCTACACAAAGCGGCGGATGTTCTGGGAGATCGAGATACCGCTGGCGACCCCGGCCATCATCGCAGGCCTTCGCATAGCCACCGTGACAACCGTGGGCCTCGTCACCGTCACCGCCCTCATCACCCTCGGTGGTCTCGGCTCCTTCATCGACAGCGGTCTCAGGCGCTTCTTCAACACCGAGATCATCGTTGGGGTCGTGTTATCAGTGGCGTTGGCGGTCGTGCTCGACCTTGCAATCGTGCTCGTCGAACGCTGGCTGACGCCGTGGTCGCGTCACCGAGCGACGGTGGGCAACTGATGGAATTCCTCGGTGACGTGTTGGAATGGTTCGCCACGGCGGACAACTGGACCGGCACTCAGGGTGTGCTCCACCGCACCTGGGAGCACATCCAGCTTTCGGCCATCTCAGTGGCGGTCGCCGCCGGGCTGGCACTGGTACCAGGAGTGATCCTTGGCCACCTCGGCCGGGGTGGTGTCTTCGCCGTGGCCGTGGTCAACATCGGCCGCGCCGTCCCCTCCTTCGGGATCCTGGCGCTGGCGCTCCCGGTCTCGATCAAGCTTGGACTAGGGCTCGGCTTCTGGCCGACGCTCATCGCCCTGGTCGCACTGGCATTGCCTCCGATGTTCACCAATGCCTACACGGGCGTGCGCCAGGTGGACCCAGCCATGACCGAGGCCGCCACCGGCATGGGCATGAAGGGCGGCCAGGTGCTGTGGAATATCGAGCTGCCCAGCGCTTCTCCATTGATCATCACCGCCCTGCGCGTCAGCTCAGTGCAGGTCGTCGCCACAGCAACCCTCGGCGCGCTCGTCGCTTGGGGGGGTCTCGGCCGATTCATCATCGACGGCTTCGCCCGGGGCGACAACGTGATGGTTTTCGCCGGCGGCTTGCTCGTTGCGCTGCTGGCGGTGCTCACCGAACTGAGCTTCTCCCTTGCCGAGCGATTCGCCATCCCCAAGGGCCTCCGGGTTGCCAGTAGTAGGGCGGGCATGCCGGCTTCCACCTAGGAGAGCCCTTCGAGGCCAACTGCGGCGAGGCGTGGGGTTACGCTAACTTGGTGGGCCTTGCCCTCTCGAGGCAGGCACTAATCAACTATCAGAAGGAGATACCCATGCGGACATCCCGCAGGGGCGTTGTCGGGGCGATCCTGGCTTTCGCGTTAGTCGCGGCAGCCTGTGGATCGGGTGATGACGCTTCAGGGCCCAAGGAAGGACCCACAATCACAGTCGGATCATTCAGTTTCGGTGAGAGCGTCATCCTGGCCCAGATCTACGGCCAGGCACTCGAATCCAATGGTTACCCAGTTGACCTTTCCAAGTTGGAGGCAGGCAGCCGCGAGATCGTCAAGCCGGCCATTGAGTCGGGTGAGATCGACCTGGTGCCGGAATACGTAGGCAGTGCGTTGGAGGTCGGATTCGGTGGCGAGCCGTCGGCGGACACCGATGAAACGCTCGAAGCACTGAGAACGGCTTTCGCCGCCAGCGGAGTCGCAGTTCTCGATGCTGCACCCGCCGAGGACAAGAACGGCATCGTGGTAACACAAGATCTCGCCGATGAGCTCAACTTGAGCAAGATCAGCGACTTGACAGATCATGCGGCCGACCTCGTGTTCGGTGGTCCACCGGAGTGCCCGACGCGGCCACGGTGCCTCATCGGTCTCGGTGACACCTATGGGCTCGTCTTCTCTGAGTTCAAGGCGCTCGACGGCGGCGGCCCGCTGACTGTTGCCGCCCTCGAGGGTGGCGAGATCGACGTCGCGTTGCTATTCACGACGGATGGTGTGATCGCAGCCAAAGGCTTCGTGCTGCTCGAGGATGACGGCGGCCTGCAGCCCGCAGAGAACATCGTTCCTGTGATCCGCCAGGAGATCCTCGACGCCTACGGTGACGATCTGTCGGATCTGCTCAACGACGTCAGCGCCAAGATCACCACCGCCGAGCTGACCGAGATGAACCGGCGCTTCGGGGCCGATCTCATCGATGCCGACGTGGTGGCCAAGGAGTGGCTCGACGCCAACGGCTTCGGGGCATAGCGCTCAACACGGCTATCAAAACGCCCCGGGGTGGCCCGGGGCGTTTTGGCGCTCAAGAGGGCCCGTGCAGATGCCGATAAACCCCTTCTGACACGCGGAGCTAACGCCCCGCAACAAGTGTCGGGAACGGGGCAGGTGGCCCTGGGTTCTGGTTAACAGGCCCTGGCCCACGACCTGCCTCGACTATGAGAGTGGGTCCGGGCAACCGGGCCCATTCTCGATCAGGTCACCTGCGGAGCCGAAGCCTCGCTGCCCCGCTACCTTCCGGCCATATGAAACGCCTCGGCGCCGCCATCGCCCTTGCGGCCTTAGTCGCGGTACCTGGGGTCGCCGTAGCCCAAACCGCGATCGCCGACTGTCCCGAGTTCGAAGGCCTGACCTGCGACGGCTGGGTTACCGACGATGCTGGAGTCCTCACCAACCGCGCCTCCTTGGAAGGCGCAGCTGGACAGTTCGTTGCCGAGACCGGCCACGAGATAGCGATCGTCATCATCGACTCATCTGGCTCGCTGACCCCCCGCGCCTTCGCCGAGGGTCTCGGCAACACGTGGGGTGTCGGTGACGCCGATCGCAATGATGGCATCGTCGTCCTGATTGCCCTCGACGAGCGGCGTACCGAGATCACCACGGGTTCCGGGCTCAGCATCGACGACCTCGACGCGATCTCAGCGGAGGGGGCCCCCTTCTTCGGCGCCGGCGACTTCGACGGCGGCCTGATCACGATCCTCACCGTCTTCAAGGCAGAGCTCGGCGTCGGGCCCTCGGTCGGCGACGGAGGCGGCGGGTCATTTGCCAAGGGTTTCCTCATCACGCTCGGTGTGCTCGTCGGCGGCGGGGCGGCGATTGGGATCGGCCGTTCGAGTGTCAACAGGATCTCCAAGCGCAAACGACGCCGCGAGGCCAGGGTGGACGACATCCTGGAGAGGCTCGAGCCGGTCGGCAACGAGCTGCCGCGGCTTGCCGACTACTCGGCAACACCGCCAACCGCCACTAGTGCCATCGGCACCGAGGAAGCACTGGCGGCATTGGAGTCGTTGTCACGCTGGGAGACGTCGGAGCAGCGCCCGCTGATCGAGCTGTGGGGCCGCGAACTAGTCGAGGTGCTCGACGCCCAACAGCTCGTCGCCGACACACAAGAGGCGCTGGAGATCAAGGTGTCGGATGAGCGGGACATCCTCGAGGAGTCGGTACAGGCACAAACCGTCTCCGCTTTGGCCGTTGGTAGCGGCGATGACAAGTTCGAGGTGGCGGCCGCTGAGCTCGAAAGACTGGTAGCAGCGCTCCGCCCCTACCGGGTGTCCTCAGCTCGACGCAAGTTCGGCGAGGGTGTGGCCAATTCGGTGACGACAACGCTCATCGGCGACGCCCGGGTCACCGAAGCCGGATACCTGCTCCTGCAGGCAGCCCCTGCCCTCGATAGTGCACTGCCCCTCGACGAGTCGCAAGCCGAGTTAGCCGAGGTGTACGGCGAGGCCCAGCGCAAGACCGGGACGCTGGAGAGTCTCTACCAGAAGCTGCCGGCGACGACGGCCCGTCCCGCGGTAGCGGCCGCGCTCGCCGACCTCGATGCCGACCCAGATACTGCCGTGGACCGCTACGAGAAGCTGCGGCTTGAGCTCGAAGAGGACGATGTCCTGGAACGCGATGGCTTGTCCATCCCGGCCATCACGGCGTTGTTGCTGCTCAATCGCGACGAGGATGCCGTCGACGACTTCGTCGCCGCCTACCGGGCCAACCGGAAGATCCCGCTGGAACCGGACGAGGCTGTCGAGCATGCGCTGGCTGGCCTCAGCAGCCCCGCGGAGATCAGGGCAGTGTCCAAGGAGGCCGCCAAGCTGGGGTTGCCGGTGTCAATCGCTGCCGCCCTGCTACGACGTCGCGACGACGGTCCCGAGGTATACGAGCTGCTACTTCGAGAGTTGCAGAACCACGACATCACCGGGGACGCCCGTAAAACCATCGCTGGCATCCTGGCTATCTCCTTGGAGCCGGCACGGGCGGTGGGGCGGTGGCTCGAGGCCCGTCAAGCCCTCATCGCTCTGGGCCTCAAGGGCTCCTATGCCGACGTGGCGGCGGCCTTCGGGGCCTCGGACCCACGAGGACCGCGGCGCTTCGCCCTTGCCTACACAGCCACCCGCCAGGCGCTGGCCCGTTCCGACATCGAGGACGCCGACCGCTTCGCCCCCGAGCTGGCCCACGACGGCACCAGCCGCCAGCGCGACAGCTGGACCGGCGATCCGCTGCCACACGACCTGCGGTCCTTCGACCCATACACCTTTTTCTTCTATCACTGGGTTATCACCCGCGGCCAGGCCGGGTCGATGGGCTGGGAGCCCATCTACCGCGACGCCTCGTGGTCCCAGGACCGCTCCTCATGGTTCGGCGGTTTCGGGGGTGGCGGCGGTTTCGGGAGCGGCTCCAGTGGCGGTTCGTCGTGGGGTGGCAGCAGCTGGAGTGGCGGCAGCTTCGGGGGTTTCGGCGGCGGCGGAGGTTTCGGCGGCGGCGGCGGCGGCGGCTGGTAGCCATCTGATGACGTACGACATCGCTAGCCCCAGCAATGACCGCATCAAGGATCTGGTGCGCCTACGCGACCGCAAGCAGCGTGACGCTTCCGGCACCTTCCTCGTCGAGGGCCTGCGCGAGGTGAGCCGCGCCATCGACGCCGAGGTAGAGATAGCCGAGTTCTTCTTGTGCCCCGACTTCGGGGCCCACGGCATCTCGTCCGATGTTCCGGTGACGACCGTTTCTACGAGCGTGTTCACCAAGATCAGCCAGCGTCAGAATCCCGATGGCATCCTGGCCGTTGCCCAGCAGTGGAGGACCAGCCTCGACGACATCCTGCTGTCGGCAACGCCGCTGGTCTTGGTCGCCGAAGCCATCGAGAAGCCGGGCAACCTCGGTGCCATGCTGCGGACCGCTGACGCCGCCGGCATCGACGCCGTCATCGTCTGCGACCCGGTCGTCGACGTCTTCAACCCCAACGTGGTGCGGGCCTCCCAGGGCTCGCTGTTCTCGGTTGCGGAAGGGGTCGGGTCACTTGAGGACGTGATGGGGTGGCTGGATGCCAACGGCATCGCCGCCGTAGCAACGTTCCCCGATGCCGACATCACCTACACCGACGTCGACTACACGGGACCCACCGCCATCGTTGTCGGAGCGGAGTCGACTGGCCTCACCGAGGCGTGGCGCCGGGTGGGGACGGCGGTGGCGCTGCCGATGTCCGGGGGGGCCGACAGCCTCAACACCGCCACCGCTGCCGCCGTCGTCGCCTACGAGGCCGTCCGCCAGCGGTCCGCCTAGTCATGTTCGAAGCATTCAATATCCGCGACCAGTTCTCCGCCCTGCAACGGCGAGTGAACGGAGCGCCCGCCGTCTACCTCGACGGCCCCGGGGGCACCCAGGTACCCCAGGGCGTCATCGATGCCATGACCGCGGTGATGGTCGAAGGCGGCTCCAACCACGGCGGCCAGTTCGCGACGTCTCTTGAGGCCGAACAGATCACCGAGGACGCTCGCCGGGCCGGTGCCGACCTGCTGGGAGCACAGCCATCGGAGATCGTGTTCGGTCAGAACATGACCAGCCTGACATTTTCGATGAGCCGGGCGCTGGCCGCCACCTGGGAGCCAGGAGACGAGATCGTCGTTACCAACCTCGACCACGATGCCAACATCACCCCCTGGGTCATGGCGGCCGCTGACAGGGGAGTCACGGTGCGCACAGTGGACTTCATCCCGGATGGACCGCTCGACTACGACGGCCTGGAGGCAGCACTCAATGACCGCACCCGGCTGGTAGCGGTCACGGCCGCCTCCAATGCCCTCGGCACCCGAACGGACCCGGCCCGATTAGCCGCCGCCGCCCGAGCGGTGGGCGCCCTGAGCTACATCGACGGCGTCCACAACACGCCCCACTCAGTCGTCGACGTCGGGGCGTGGGATTGCGACTTCTACGTCTGCTCCTCCTACAAGTTCTTCGGGCCCCATACCGGGATGATGTTCGGCAAGCAGGAGTACCTCGAGGGGTTGACCGCTTACAAGGTTCGGGCCTCGTCGAACGAGGGGCCCGGCAAGTGGGAGACCGGCACTCAGTCTTTCGAGTCGCTGGCCGGAGTTACCGCCGCCGTCGACTTCATCGCCTCACTCGGCCAAGGCGAAACCCGCCGCCATCAGATCGTCTCCGGCATGGCCGCCGTCGAGGCTCACGGCAACGAGGTCACCGACCGCTTCCTGTCCGGCATCGCCGAGCTCCCCGGTGTCGCCGTCGCCGGCGTCACAGACGGCAGCGTTCCCCGTACTCCGACGTTCGCCGTCTCGGTCGACGGTGTCACTCCGGAGGCGGTAGCTGGAGCCCTCAGCAACCGCGGCATCTTCGCCGTCTCCGGCCACTACTACGCCGTAGCCGTCATGGAGCGCCTCGGCGTCCTCAACCAGGGCGGACTGACGCGGCTGGGGTTCGTCGCCTACAACACCCTGGAAGAGGTCGACCAAGCGCTGGACGCGCTCGGCGAGATCGCGGCTGCGAGCTAGCAGCAGCCAAACGTCACCCATGCCAGATGGACAGGTATTCGACGAGGCGACCGGAACTGTCAGGAACCTGCGCGCCGAACTACCACTAGCCCTTGGGAAGCAACCCCGTGGGATCGTGCTGGTCGAGGGAGGAAGCGATAAGAACGCCGTCGAAGCGCTCGCCGAACGCCGCGGACGCGATCTCGATGCCGAGAGAATCTCGGTGGTTCCACTCGGCGGTGCGACCAACCTCGGGCACTTCCTGGACCTGGTGAACAGCCACGACTCTGAGGTTCGACTCGCCGGCCTATGCGATGAGGCCGAGGGGAGAGCGTTTCAGCTGGCGCTCGAGCGAGCACGCCGCGGCACCAACCTGACCCGCGCTGCCACAGAGCGACTCGGGTTCTTCGTGTGCGTCGCTGACCTCGAGGACGAGCTGATCCGCGCGCTGGGCGCCGCTTCGGTGGAACGGGTTGTCGCTGACCAAGGTGAGCTGGGGACGTTCCGCACTTTCCAGATGCAGCCTGCGCAGAGAGAACGGACGCTCGAGGCCCAGCTGCGCCGTTTCATGGGCACCCGTTCGGGACGAAAGCTCCGCTACGGCCGCTTGCTTGTCGAAGCCCTAGATCTCGACCAGGTGCCGCGACCGCTCGACCAGGTACTCGCTTGCGTCTGATGACGCCATTCCTCGTAATCGAACGTATGTTCGACTACGATCCAACTCCCCCACCCCTAGGACGAACTGGTGGCGATTGGACTTCAGCGGACATTCGAGGACATGGGGGCACCGCTGAGTGAGGTGCCCTTCTGCGTCCTCGACCTCGAGACCACCGGGGCGGCACCGAGCAGTTGCGAGATCACCGAGATAGGGGCGGTGCGCTTCGAGGGCGGCGTGCCGACCGGGCGATTCGAGACGCTGGTCAACCCTGGAGCCGCCATCCCGCCGTTCATAACGGTGATGACGGGCATCACTCAGGCGATGGTCATCGAAGCGCCGCGCATAGAGGAAGCCCTGCCGACGTTCCTGGAGTTCATCGGCGATGCCGTCATCGTTGGGCACAACGTTCGCTTCGACATGTCCTTCCTCAACGCCGCCGCCGAGCGACTCGGCTACGGCCGACTCCCCAACCGAACCGCAGACACCTATGCCCTGGCCCGACGCCTCATCCGCTCCGAGATCCGCAACCTCAAGCTCAGCTCGCTGGCGGCGCACTTCCGCTCCCCCGTCACTCCCAACACCCGGGCGCTGGCAGACGCCGAGGCCACCGCCCACGTCTTCTGGGGACTTCTAGAGCGCGCCGGGACCCTGGGCGTCACCCACCTCGAAGATCTGATGATGCTGCCGACGGCGCGGGGGGCGCCCAACTACGCAAAGATCGCATTGACCGAGACACTCCCCCGCAAGCCCGGCGTCTATCTGTTCAAGGACCGCGGCGACAACGTCTTCTACGTCGGCAAGGCCAAGAACCTCAGGAATCGCGTCCGGTCGTACTTCTACGGCGACACCAGGCGAACCATCACCAACATGCTGCAGGAGCTCGACAGCATCGAACACCGCGTGTGCCACACCGAGCTGGAGGCGTCGGTCACCGAGCTGCGGCTGATCCAGGCGCACATCCCCCGATACAACCGCCGCTCCAAGCCCGCCAAGTCGCCGACCTGGATCAAGGTCACCGACGAGGCGTACCCGCGGCTGTCGATGGTGCGCTCGGTGAAGGAGAGCGGCCTTGCCTACCTCGGTCCGTTTCGGTCTCGCAAGGCTGCCGAAGTGGTGGTGACCGCCATCTGGGATGCGGTTCCTATCCGCCGCTGCACCGCCAAGCCAGGCAGCAAGGCCGCCCCTTGCAGCTTCAGCCAGCTCGGCGTGTCGGTGTGTCCGTGCGGAGACGATGTCGCGCCGGATGACTATCGCAAGGTGGTCGACCAGCTGCTGGATGGCATCGAGAACCGACCGCGGCTGCTGCTGGAGCCTTTGGTCGACAAGATGGCCGAGCACGCCAGGGCCGGGCGATTCGAAGAGGCCGGCTGGATGCGTGATCGTTACCGGGCGCTGGCACGGTCGCTGCGACGAAATCGCTCCTGGCGGGCCCTCGCCGGCGCCGGCGTCGTCCGTGCCGAGAGCCACGACGGCGACGGGGCACTCATCGACCACGGCCGCCTGGCCGTTGCCTGGAACGACAAGACCCCACCACTGCTTGCTGCCCTCGACAATGCCGATATCGAATCCCCACCCATCCCGCCGTCTGTGGCGGAGGCTGAGGAGGCGGACCTGGTTTGGAAGTGGCTGTGCGGCGGTGATGTCGAGCTGATCGAGACCACCTCGCCCTTGTCGATGCCCGTCACCGCGATCCCCGTTCTGGGAACCATCGAGCTGTAGGCGTACAGGCTGCGGTGTTCGTTAGCGTTGGCGCATGCGCTTCATCGTTCGTCCCGGCTCGGATCCCATCGCTCGCGCCGATGCGGCATTGCTGTCGGCAATGGGTCTCCCCGGTGGCGGCGTCATCGCCGTCGGCAAAACCCACGTGGCGGTCGCCGCGGGCGATGTGCCGGCGCCGACTGCGCTGACTCTTGGCCGGCGAGCCATGGCGAACGCCGGAGTGAAGGATGGCGAGAGCGTCGACGCCAAGCGGACCATCCTGCCGTCGGCAAGACGGGTTGCCATCGCCGAAGAACACCTGCCTTTGGAGCCCCAACAGATCGCCCACGCCCTCCAGGGCATCCCGGTAACCCCGGGCGACACGCTCGAAGTCGATCGCTCCTACGGAGACGACGGCCACGAGCCCATCGTGATCACCATCTCCGAAGTGGATCCAGACGGCCCAGCCCTCGTCGGCAACGCCACCGTCATCGGAGACGTCAGTGTCGCCAGCGCTTCTGGTGAGGTGACACCAAAGGGTGATGCCATCAGTACTGCAGCGGCGCTGCTGGCGGGGCTCGACACCGAGGTCGACGTCCTCAGCGGCTGGTTGGCTCTGCTGACTTCGGCAGGCAATCTTCCGGCGGCCTGGGGCCTCCCCAAGGTAGCCGGCGTCATCGTCGATGGCCCTGCCGGCGTCGGCAAGTCCGAGCTGGTGGCGGAAGCTGCCAAGGCTGCGGGAGCCGACGTAAACGAGATAAGCCTGGAGCTGGTCTTCAAACCAGAGAAGCTGTTGGAGGCACTGGAGAAGGCGGTAAGCACCACGACCGTTCCTGCGGTCATCTTCGTCGACCGCATCGACTCGGTGGCCGGCGACGACGGCATGTTCCGCACCCAGACCGCCGCCATCCTGCGCTGGTTCCTCGATGCCGTCTCCGACAAGCCCCGGCTGGCAACAGTGCTCGGGGTCTCGGGCACCGGCGACATCGACGACGCCCTCATCAAATCTCCGCTGCTGCCGCGGCGCCTGACCATCCCCCCGCCCGATGTGGAGCGGCGGCGCCTCCTATTCGAGGCGGCGCTGGCCAAGGTACCCGCCGAAGATGACCTCGACTACGCCCAGCTGGCCTCGCGCACGGCAGGCTTCTCGGGCGCCGACATCCTGGCGGCAGTCGTCCACGCCTCAGCGATGGTGGCTCGAGGTGGGCGCAAGGTCGACACCGAACTGATCCTGGACGCCGTCCGCGAGACGGCCCCGTCGCTCGGTACCTCTCAGCTCGGAGAGGTGCCGTCGTATGGGTTCGAGCGAGTGGCCAACCTCACCGACGTCAAGCAGCGCCTCACCGAGGCGGTCATCTGGCCGGTAACCGAGCCCGAGCGCTTCGAGCGACTCAACATTGAGCCGCCCAAGGGCTTGCTGCTCTATGGGCCGCCTGGGACCGGCAAGACCTTCGTGATTCGAGCCCTTGCCCATGAGTCGGGGGCCGCCTTCTTCGCCATTAAGGGCGCCGAGCTGCTGGACAAGTTCGTCGGCGAGTCCGAACGCGGAGTTCGGGAGGTCTTCGCCAGAGCACGGGCTGCCGCGCCATCCATCCTGTTCTTCGACGAGATCGACGCCCTAGCTCCGGTGAGAGGGCGCAGCACTACGACGGTCAATGACTCGGTGGTGGCAGCATTGCTGACAGAACTCGACGGGGTCGGTGACCGCGGCGACATCGTCGTCATCGGCGCCACCAACCGCAAAGACCTCATCGACCCGGCGCTGTTGCGCGGCGGACGCTTCGAGGTTCACATCGAGCTAGGCCTCCCAGTGGCCGAGGCGCGGCGCGCTCTGCTCGGCATCAGCGACGTGCCCTTTGCCGATGACGTCCATCTCGACGAGGTAGCCGAGGCCACCGAAGGACTGTCTTTCGCCGACCTCGTCAGCGCTCTGCGCGAGGCCGCTCTCAACGCCCTGCGTCGCGATTCCTCGGCGCTTGATGTGACCCGCTCGGACATCGACGCCGCCCTGGCCCGTTACCGGACCTGATGGTGCGTCTCCGACGAGGCCTCGCGGTCCTGCTGGTCATCTCCGCCTGTGGTGGCACCTCTGTCGACATCGCTGATATCGCGGTCCTCCCCGTCGCCTCGACCACCGACATCGAGTCATTGCTGGCATCGTCGCAACAACCTGTTGTCATGAATGTGTGGGCTTCGTGGTGCATCCCGTGTCGCAGCGAGGCCCCATTACTGGCACAAGCTCACGCCAGCTTTCGGGACGACATCCGCTTCGTTGGGATCGATGTCCGTGACTCCCAGGACAACGCCCGGGGGTTCCTTGCTGAGTTCGACCTCGACATCTTCGAGCACTACTTCGACGGCAATGGAGTGATTCCCGGGGCCTTCGGCGGCCGCGGCGTCCCTTTGACCTTCTTCTTCCGAGAGGGTGGCGAACTCTCTTACCTCCACTTCGGCGTGATCGATGAGCGCACTTTGGCCGTCCACCTCGACGAGTTGACCCGCTAGTGGAGTTCTCGCTTCTCGGCGCTGCTCTTCTGGGCGTGGCCGCGGTGTACGGCGTCATCTACTGGGAGGCCGCTCGCGGCAATGCCGCCGACTGCTCCAAGGATCTGTGGGATGTATCGCTGGGTGCGGCAACCGCAGGGCTCGTCGTTGGACGGCTGGCGGCAATGATCATCGCCGGCACCAACCCCCTCACCGAGCCCGGTGACATCCTCATCGTTCGCTCCGGCGTCGACACCGGCTGGGCCGCGGTGGGAGCCCTCGTGGCCCTGGCTGTGATCTCTCGACGAGAGACGGTGCTGGTAGCCGGAGGACTGGCGGCTGCGGCCCTGGCCGGGCTCGGAGCCTGGGAGGCCGGCTGCCTGGTACGCGACACCTGCCACGGCACCGTCACCGATCTTCCCTGGGGAATCTCGCTTGGTGGCAGCGAGATCACCCGCCATCCGGTCGGCATCTACACGGCCCTTCTGTTCTTCGTGGCGGCCCTCGCCGTCATGTGGCTGAAGCGGCGCACCCAGAATCCGTTAATGGTCGGCGGGGTTACCCTGGCGGCGGCCGGATCCGTTCGCCTGGTCACCGAGCCGATGCGATCGGCACTCGGCGGGCGCCCGACGCTGTGGTACCTGACGGCAGTCTTCCTGGGCGTCGGGGTGGTGGTAGTTGCCCAGTACCGCCAGAGGGTCGAACCATGAGCAGAGTCATCAGCGTCAACGTGAGCCAACCGCGAGAGGTCGAGTTCAGGGGCCATCTGGTGTCGACTGGCATCTACAAATCGCCAGTAGAGGGTCCGGTTCGTGTCGAGGGAGTCAACCTCGAAGGTGACGATCAGGCCGACCGAAGGGTTCATGGTGGTGTCCACAAGGCCATCTACGCGTACGCATCCGAGGACTATGAGTGGTGGGGCCAACAAATCGGCCGCTCCCTCTCCCCCGGCATGTTCGGCGAAAACCTCACCACGGCTGAGGTAGAGGTCAGCGGAGCCGTGATTGGCCAACGCTGGCAGATCGGCGACGTGGTTCTAGAAGTAAGCGAACCCCGCGTTCCTTGCTTCAAGTTGGGCATCCGCATGGAGGACCCGGACTTCCCAGCCGTCTTCGCAGCCGGCAATCGACCAGGAAGCTACCTGAGAATTGTTGAGGAAGGTTCGCTCGCTGCGCAAGACCGCATCCAAATCGGCAAGGCACCCGACCACGGCTTGACGGTGGCGGATGTCGCCCGCATCTTTGACCACGACCGCCATGAAGCGAGCCGCCTGCTTGAACCCCCGCAACTCTCGGAACCCTGGAAGCGATGGGCCCGCAAGTTCGTCTAGCCGGACGACGCCCCCGCTAGGACGGGTTGCATTCCTCCCCTCCAGGGGGAGGTGGCCGAGCGAAGCGAGGTCGGAGGGGGCTTCCTGCTTTCATCGCTCGTCAGCGCGCCCGCG
>JAZFSG010000047.1:0-27090 GCA_036446035.1 Acidimicrobiia bacterium
TGAACTCCCGATACTCCTTGCCCCACTCGGGGTGCTGCGACGCCAGCAGATGCTTCGCCTTCGCCATGCCGAGCGGGTTCCCCACGTCGAGGAGATCATCGTCGGCGATGATGCCACGACAGCGGCCGGCGAGTCGGTCGATGGCGTCTGTGAGTTGGATCTCCCCGCCGTAGCCCGGCTCCAGACCCGACAACGCTGCGAAGACCTCCGGGTGGAAGAGGTATCTCCCCACCAGCGCGAGGTTCGATGGCGCCTCGCCGCTGGCCGGCTTTTCGACTGCACCCGTCACCTCGAAAGAACCGTCTCCATGGGTTTTCCCCTTGCCGACGATCCCGTAGCGGCTCAGCAGGGCCGGGTCATCAACCGTCCGTAGGGCGACCGCCGATCCGGAACCCGCCGCGGCTATCAGCCGTCCCAGCACGTCTCTGCCGGGCCGCAGGAGCTCATCGACCAGCAGACACATGAACGGTCGATCACCAACCGCTTCGGCGGCGCAACTAACTGCGTGACCTAGGCCGTGGGGCTCAGCCTGGACAACGGGGGTGACGGTCACCCCGACGAGGCCGGGGAGTTCTTCCGCGAAGTGCCCTTGTATCAACGCGGCGACGTTGGGGTCGATGACCGTGAAGATCTCGGTAGCCCCAGCGGCGGCCGCTTCTTCGACGGCGTACTGAATCGAGGGACGGTCGATGAGCGGCAGGAATGCCTTGGGGATGACCCTGGTGGCCGGTCGCATTCGGGTACCACGACCGGCAGCGGGGATGACGGCAACGGTCGGACTCATCGGCCGAGGCTACCTGTGAAGTGGCCGCCTCCCGGGGGCGGACAGCATGATTGGGATGGCGTCGTCATAGGCCTCTCGGCGAGTGGTTACCACTTCTACGGCGCGCCAGATGAAGGACTTGAGGGTCACTACGGTGAGTGCGTGATCGTGTTCGTGTGCACAGGCAACATCTGCCGTTCCCCAATGGCAGAAGCGATAGCGACTCAGTTGGAGAAGCGCCATGGCGGCTTGGTTCAGTTCGCTTCTGCAGGGACGTATGCCTCCGAAGGTCACGGCGCCACGCGCCAAGCCATAGAGGCCGCTGCGGAGATCGGCGTCGCAATGCGGTGGCATCGTTCTCGTCAACTGACGGCGGAAGTCGTCGCCGATGCTGATCTCCTCGTGGCACTCGACCAAGAGCACGTCGACTACATCGCAGAGCACTTCCCCGAGGCGATAGTGGAACTGCTCGATTCGGTGCCGGACCCATACGGGCTCAGCGGCGCGGTCTACCGGCAGGTGCGGGATCAGATAGCCGTCGCCCTCGAAAAGCGTGCCGGCAACTGGCTCAGCGCTGGCTGAGGGCGTCCTCGAGGGCGGTCCACGCCAGGTCGGCGCACTTGATCCGAACGGGGAACTTGCTTACACCCTGAAGAGCCTCGATGTCTCCGAGCACCGCCCCGGGCCGGTCCGGGTCGAGTCCGGCGTCTCCCTCGCTGATCGTCATCATCCTCTTGAAGAGGCTCAGCAACTCGTCGACCTCGGCGACCGTCTTGCCGATGATGGCGTCTGTCATCATCGAAGCCGATGCCTGGCTGATAGAGCACCCGCTGCCGGTAATGGCTGCGTCGGCAACGACGTCGCCTTCGTAGCGCAGCGATAGGAACAGCTCGTCGCCACAGGACGGGTTGACGCCCTCGACGGTAATGTCGGCGTTGGCCACTTCGCCCGAGTGCCGGGGCTTGCGGTAGTGATCCAGGATCACCTCTCGGTAGAGCTCCTCAACTGACACCGAAAACCTCCCGTGATCTTTGGAGTCCGTCGATGAGGCTGTCTACGTCAGCCGCAGTGTTGTACACATAGAACGAAGCGCGAGCGGTCACCGGAACTCCGAGGGTCTCCATGAGTGGCTTGGCGCAGTGGTGACCGGCCCGCACCGCGATGCCCTGCTCGTCGAGGATTGTGGCCATGTCGTGTGGATGGATGTCGGAAAGCGTGAAGGAAACAGCGCCGCCGCGTTTGGCGGTGTCGTCTGGCCCGTACACCTTGAGCTCGGGGAACTCCTTGAGCCTCTCGAGTGCATACCCGGTGAGCTCGATCTCGTGCTCGCGCACGGCGTCCATCCCCAGGCTCGAGAGGTAGTCGACGGCGGCTCCAAAGCCGATGGCCTCGGCTATGGCCGGCGTCCCCGCCTCGAACTTGTGAGGAACGCTCGCCCAGCGGGACTCGTAGAGCTTGACGTCGCGGATCATCTCTCCGCCGCCCTCTGCCGGCTCCATCTCCTCGAGGCGGTCCGGCCGTCCCCACATGGCCCCGACACCGGTCGGTCCAAGCATCTTGTGAGCACCGAAAACCAGGAAGTCGACGCCGAGCTCTTGGACATCGGTCGGCATGTGGGGAACGGACTGCGCCCCGTCTGCGACCACGATGGCATCGAACGCCTTGGCGGCTTCGACGACCTCCGCGATCGGGCCGATGGTGCCCAACACGTTCGACATACCAGAGCAGCCGACGATCTTGGTGGTCTCATCGATGGTCGACTCGATGTCTGAGGTGTCGACTGTGTAGTCGTCGGCCATGGGCAGGTAGCGCAGCCGGGCCCCGGTGAACTTGCAGATCAACTGCCAGGGAACGATGTTGGCGTGGTGCTCCATGCCCGTGAGGACGATGCTGTCGCCCTCCTTGAGCCGGTAGAGGCCCCAGCCGTAGGCGATGGTGTTGATGGCCGATGTCGTTCCCCGCTGGAAGACGAGCTCGTTTGGTGATCCTGCATTGACGAAGGCGGCGATCTTGGCGCGAGCCGCTTCGAAGCGGTCGGTGGCGTCTGTTGCGATGGCGTAGGCGCCGCGGTGAACGTTGGCGTTGGCAGTGCGGTAGTAGTCGTCCATGGCGTCGAGCACCTGGACCGGCTTCTGTGTCGTGGCAGCCGAGTCGAGATAGACGAGCGGATGACCGTTCATCTTGGTGTCGAGGATCGGGAAGTCGGCTCGGCAGTCTTCTATCACTTCTTCGCCCCCTCCTTGAAGGATTCGTATCCTCCTTCTTCGACCTGGGTCGCCAGGTTGGGGGGACCGCTCGCCACGATACGCCCATCGACGAATACGTGCACGAACTCGGGTGTCAGGTAGTCGAGAAGCCGCTGGTAGTGCGTGATGACGAGGAATCCCCTGTCTGGTGAGGATGTCTTCTCGATGCCCTCGGCCACCATCTGCAGTGCGTCGATGTCGAGACCCGAATCGGTCTCGTCCATAATCGCCAGCATCGGTTCGAGAACCGCGAGTTGCAGAACCTCGTTGCGTTTGCGCTCGCCTCCTGAGAACCCTTCGTTGAGGTAGCGGTCGGCGAACTCGGCCTCCATGCCCAGTTCCTTCATTGTCTCCATGACCCTGAGGCGCAGCTCGAGGATGGTGTAGGCGGTGCCGGTGCGAGCGGACAGCGCCGCCCGCAAGAAGTTGACCACGGAGACGCCCGGGATCTCCTCGGGGTATTGAAACGCCAGGAACATGCCGGCTTTGCCGCGCTCGGTTGGTGTCAACTCGGCGATGTCCTCGCCATTAACAAGGACGCGGCCCGCCGTCACTTGATAGGCGGGATGGCCCATGAGAACGTTGCCCAGGGTTGACTTTCCTGACCCGTTGGGCCCCATGAGCACGTGCATCTCGCCGCGGTCTATCTCAAGGGTGACACCCTTTAGGATCTCGACGCCCTCAACGGAGGCGTGCAGGTCGTCGATGAACAACAGTGGGTCGGCGGGCATATCGAAAGTGTATCGACCCGCCGTTGGTCAGAGCAGGGGAATGTTGACGCCGTCGGCGCTAGGCACCGAGTGAGTCGAACACCTCTTCGAACTCGACCAGGTCGGGGGCTGCAAAGTACTGCATGTAGAACCGCTGCACCCCGACGGCGGCGATGTCCTCGATGACCTGACGCACTGCCTCCTGAGTGCCGACAGGGATTCCTGCCGACCTCCAGGCGTCCTCATGCTCAGATGGGCTGCGGTCCCGGGATGCCGCGGCTGCGGCGAGCCGCTGCTGGTAGGCAGATTCATCGGTGCCCGTGAGCACAGGACTGGCGACGCTGAACTTGATGGCGTCCGGATCCCTTCCTGCCTTCTCGGCGGCGGCGCGAACCTTGCCGATCCGGTCGGCCAGAGTCGCGGGATCCCTGATTCCGATGTTGAACTCGTCGGCGTAGGTGCCTGCGAGGAATGGGGTCTTGGTCGGCCCAGACCCTCCGACGACGATGGGCAGGTTGCTTGGTTTGGGGCGGACGTCGATCGTGTCGAGCTTGTAGTGCGTGCCGCTGAAGCCGGCGGCGCCATCGGCAAAGGCGGCCCTGAGGTATCCGAGCGTCTCCTCGAGCCGCTCGAAGCGCTCCTTCATCGGCCATAGCTCCAGGCCGAAGGCATCGTGCTCGAGGTCCATCCAGCCCGTTCCAACGCCGAGCCGAAAGCGGCCGCCAGACATCTCGTCGAGTGTGGCGGCGGACTTGGCGATGATCGCCGGGTGGCGAAAGCTGATCGGCGTCACCATGATGCAGAGCTCGATCGACTCGGTCTCGAGGGCGACGCCCGCAAGTGAGGTGAAGGTCTCGGTGACGTGAGGGGTCTCCCGTGAGGAGAAGATGTGGTCGGCTCTGGCGAATACGTCCAACCCACGCGACTCGGCCCACTTCGCGGCAGTGACCAGTTCGACATACGTCATGCCCATCTGGGGCTCCAGCATCAGTCCAAATTCCATGCGCCTCCTGTCCGTCGGCGCTTCAGGCTAGGAGCGTGCCGAGCAATTCTCTCGCGAGTCGGCGACCGACAGCATTCTCCCTGGTCACCGAGGCGACGACTCGTAGCACGGGTCATTGGTCGGCATGCTCCCGGGCGGACTAGCTTTCTCGTATGGACTTCGCCTTCAGCGCCGAGCAGGAGATGCTCCGCGACACGACGCGCCGCTTCCTCACCGATAAGGCGGACTCGGCTGTTGTTCGGGAGATCATGGAGTCCGAGGAGGGCTTCGACGCCGGCTTGTGGACGGACATTGCCGACCAGGGATGGTTGGCAATGCACATTCCCGAGGCAGACGGTGGAGCTGGCTTCAGTTACCTCGAACTCGTAGTCCTCATGGAGGAGATGGGCGCAGCCCTGTTCCCCTCTCCGTTCTTCTCAACAGTTGTGCTCGGAGCCAACGCCCTCCTCGTCGGCGGAAGCGAGGCACAGCGCAAGGAGCTGCTTCCAGAGGTTGCTGCCGGAGAACGGCGGTTGGCGCTGGCGCAGCTCGAGGAGTCCGGACGCTGGGATGAGTCTGGCATCGAGATGCAGGCCGTCGCCGACGGTGACGATTTCGTTCTCACCGGAACGAAGATGTACGTCGTCGATGGGCACACGGCCCACTCCCTTGTTGTTGCCGCCCGCACTCCTTCCGGCGTGAGCCTCTTCGTTGTCGACGGTGAGGCCTCCGGCGTGACGAGGTCGCGACTCGAAACCATGGACATGACCCGCAAGCAAGCCCGGGTGACCTTCGAGGGTGTTCGCGTGCCCAGCTCCTCGATGGTCGGCCCCGAGGGATCTGGCTGGGAGACCCTCACCAAGGTCACGGACCTGGCATCGGTGGCTCTCGCCGCCGAGTGCGTTGGCGGGGCACAGCGGTGTCTTGACATGTCGGTCGAGTACGCCAAAGTGCGCGTGCAGTTCGGTCGCCCCATCGGATCGTTCCAGGCCGTCAAGCACAAGTGTGCCGACATGCTGGTCCAGCTCGAGTCTGCGCGGTCGGCCGCCTATTACGCGGGCTGGGCCGCGTCCGAGGACAACGATGAGCTCGGGGTCGTGGCGCCTTTGGCTAAGTCGTACTGCTCGGAGGCCTACTTCTTCTGCGCCTCTGAGAACATCCAGATCCACGGCGGCATCGGCTTCACCTGGGAGCACGACGCTCACCTCTACTTCAAGAGGGCGAAGACGTCAGAGTTGCTGCTGGGCACTCCTGCCCACCATCGGTCGCTGTTGGCGGACCGGCTCGGCCTCTAGGGCTTGCAGTTCCAGTGGTGCCAGGCAGATTGGCCACCGTCGAGTGAATATTGGACGAGCCACGCCGCCGCTTCGATGTTGGCGCCGCCGTCGTAGGGGGCCTCGCTGGCGTAGTCGTCAAACCCGATCTCGCCGGCAACCCAGTCCCACGTCGATGGCATGAACTGGAACAGCCCGGCGGCGCCGCTCGTCGGGTTGGTGATGGCAGCGTCGCCGTTGCTCTCACAGGAGATGACGGCGAGGGCATCCTCGACGACCTCGGCCGGGAAGTGCTCGACAACCAACGGGCGCCACGCCTCGACCGCTGGCGGCCACTCGGTCTCTGGGGGTGGGTCGTCGGGGTCGGGTTCGGTGTAGCCGGCGTGGTTCGACGGCGCCACCAGCGCTGTCGTCCAGTCGTCACCGACTGGAACCGTGTGGTCGGCGGCTCCTTCGCCGTTCTCGAACTTGAGGTACAGCATGCCGGTTGACGGTCGGTAGACGGCGACGGTGTCGTCGCCGTTGCCGTCCCAGTCGCCGGCAAGGATCTTGTCTCCGGGATCTCCGTAGTAGAACTCGAAGTCGGCGACGCCGGTGTCGTTGCTGTTGCGGAAGTAGACGAATCCGGTGCTCTCTCTGTGCAGCCCCACCGTGTCGATACCGTCGCCGTCGAAGTCGCCGACGAATGGCTTGTCGCCGGGGTTGCCGAATTCGAACTCGTGGTCGGCGATCCCCGATCCGAGGCTGTTCTTGACGTAGACCTTGCCCTCCGTGGGCCTGTAGATGGCGAGCGTGTCACAGCCGTCGCCATTGAAGTCGCCGGCGAGTGGGATGTCTGAGGCGTCGCCATAGAAGAAGTCGACCTCGGCGATTCCCTGGCTGTTCGAGTTGCGCAGATACATGAACCCATTGTTGGTGCGGTACATCGCCGGCGTGGCGGTCCCGTCGCAGTCCCAGTCGCCCATGAGGGCGAAGTCACCCGGGTCGCCGTAGAAGAATGTCGCTTGATCGCTGTTCCACATGACCTCGCGCATCATGTGGAACTGGGCATCGCCACCCACAAGGGCAACAGAGTCACACGTCTCACCCTCAGGGCATGGCGGTTCAGCATCGAGGTCGACTCCGGATGGCGGCAGCGCTTCGATCAGGTGGGGATAGGGGTTGACCTTTCCTTCGGGCGAGTGCAACTCGAAGTGCAAGTGCGATCCGGTCCATTCGGCATTGCCGCTATCGCCGACGTAGCCGATCAGCTGGCCCGCTTCGACGTGAACCCCGCGCTCGATTCCGGGAGCGAAACCCCAGCCCAGCCCGTCGTCGGTGCCAGGGGTGTCGTTGTTGAGGTGGATGTACCAGCTCGCCCAGCCGTCGTCGTGGTTGAGGGCCATGGCACAGCAGTTGCCCCCGAGGGTGTTGTGCATCCAACCGACCGTCCCAGCGGCAGCAGCGACAACAGGCACCATCTTGTCGGCCATGATGTCGGTGCCCTCATGGGAGCGACCAGCACCTCGGGCGGCTCCCCAGGTGTCGGAGTAGTGGTTCTCCCCGTCAACGGGGAAGATCAGTGGATAGATGTCATCTGCGGCTGCCGCCGGCAGGGCAGGTACAAGCACGGACACGATGACGACAGCAGCGGCGATGGAGCGCAATGGACCTTTCCCAATCTCTCCATCTTCTATCGGCCGCGCAGCGTGGTTTTCTTGAGTGCGTCGTTGTGGAGGTGACTAGTCCGAGGTCTCTAACTGTCGGCCGCCAGTTGCAGGAACTGAGAGAGGACGTCGGTACCGATCTCGCCGGAGACTCTGGCAACGACGGTGCCCTCGTCATCGACGAAGACCCAATACGGGAACTCAGTGCCCCCGAACGCTCGCATGACGGAACCAGCGGCGTCGTCGACGAGGACCGTGGTCGTCCATCCCTCGCGATCAAGCCAACTCCATGGAGGGTAATTGTTCTTCGTGGGGTTGATCGATGTCGCCACTGAGTAGAGAGGCGCCGCGAGATCGGCCCCCTCGTCGAGCAACTGCTGGACTCTGGGCACCTCTGCCTGGCAGTGACTGCACCAGTGGGCCAGGAAGACGATGCCTGCCGCCCCATTGCCGGGTGCGATGGCAACCGGCTCATCGTCGAAGTTGGTGCCACTGGCTGTGGGGATGACCGATCCGATGGTGGGGTCGGTCGTTCCACTTTGGTAGGGAGCAAGCAGCTCCCCGGAGACCGTTGGAGACCCGATCTCGACGAGCGCCCCCGATGGTGAGGTCTCGCCGGACAAGCTGACGGCGATGGCGCCGATCAGGGCGACTCCAACGAGTCCGCCGAGGATCCACAAGATGGGGAGCTTCTTAGGCGGCGGGGACGGGGGGGCTGCACGACCGCGCGGTTTCTTCTTCGTTGACATTCGGCCAACCTAGGGCTGTCGCGGGCGATTCGCTATGGACCATCGGCCCTATCAGAGGCCAGGGAGATCCACCACAGAGTGCCGATCGCAGTGAAGGCACTGATCGCCATATAGGGGATTGATATGAAGCCGAACTCGAAGAAGTAGGCAGACGAGCAGGGCACCGCGTTCGAACAAGTGTCCGCATCGAGTGACGGCACCCGCTGGATGAGATAGTGGTAACCGGCGATGCCGAGGCCAATCGTCATCAGCGGCATAGCGAAACGCCAGGCGGCCGAGTCCCGCTTCCACAAGCCAACGGCGAAGATGGCGACGAGTGGGTACATGGCGATTCGCTGGTACCAGCAGAGCTCGCACGGAATCAACCCGGCCGACTCCGAGTAGTAGAGGCTGCCTCCGGTCGCCACGGCGGCGACGACGAGAGCCAGTATGACGGCGTATGGACCGACGCTTTCCTCCAGCGAGCGGCGCAGACCGTGCGTGCGCCTGCCTCCAGCAACGGCGATCACCCACAACACCACTCCGGCGTTGGCAACGAGAGCCAACAAAGAGAAGAAGGTCGTCGCCGTTTCCATCACTTCGAGGTTATGCCCAGGAGTCGAGAATGGTGTCGCAAGTAGAATGCTCTCCATGGACATCGTCGCAGTTGGAGCCCTCCTCTTCGGTGTTCTGCTGTTCGTGATCGCAGGACTCGTATGGCAGGAGACGAAGAACACGCCACCTCGCCATTCGGTGTACGTCATAGAAGAGGCAGTTCCGTTTGTCATGGGCCGCCTCAGCGACGGTGCGCTGGCGACCCTCGACTCAGACGACGTGCTACGAATCCTGGAATGGGAGGTCTTCTATCTGCAGGGTCTCGATGCTCCGCGCGACCACTCTGCCCACCCCTCGCCCGTGGCCGGCAGCGACCAGGCGATCGACTTCATCATCGAACGCAGCCCGATCTCCTATACCAGGGAGGACATCTCGGAAGTCCTCGACGGTGAAGCCGCCTACCTCGTCAGCATCGGAGCCGTCGGGCCTGCGGTCGAGCAGGAGCCAGTATGAAGGTTCGTTGCGGCGCATGTCGCACAGAATTCGACGCCGCCACCGAGGGAAGACACGCTTGCCCGACCTGCGGCGCGGTCAATCAGGTGAGCTCCATGCCGTCGGCCCAGGAAGCACCGGTCCCGCCGATGACCGTTCCTTCGGACTCCGCCCCGCCACCCGCGGCTTCGGAGGCGCCGCCGCCGACGACCCTGGCGAAGGTTGCCTGTGACCAGTGCTCCTTCGAGTTCATAGTGGGCGACATCGAGATCGCCAACTGCCCGAATTGCTCTGCCGAGGTGAAGATGTGAGCTGGCGGGAGGCCTATGACCAAGCCCCCAAACGGCGGGACCGTTTCACTTCGATCTCGGGGGAGGACGTCCCTGCACTGAGCGCTCCACCGGCAGGGGATCTCGACAGGATCGGCGAGCCCGGAGTCTTCCCATATACAAGAGGTATCCACGCCACCGGCTACCGCGGCAAGTTGTGGACCATCCGTCAGTTCGCGGGCTTCGCCGGCGTCGCAGAGACCAATGAGCGATTCCGCTACCTGCTGACTCAGGGCCAGGACGGTCTGTCCGTCGCGTTCGACATGCCCACACTGATGGGGTACGACTCGGATCACCCGATCGCTCTGGGCGAGGTGGGCCACTGCGGCGTCGCCGTCGACTCGGCCCAGGATGCCGCCGACCTCTTCTCCCAGATCCCCCTCGGTGAGGTCTCGGTGTCGATGACGATCAACGGCCCGGCGCAGGTGCTATTCGCCTTCCTCCTCGTCGCCGCCGAGGAACAGGGCGTCGACTGGACACAGCTCAGGGGGACTCTGCAGAACGACATCCTCAAGGAATACATCGCCCAGAAGGAGTGGATCTTCCCGCCACGGCCCCATCTGCGACTCATCACGGACATGATCGAGTTCTGCACGGAGAAGGTCCCCCAGTGGAACACCATCTCGATCAGCGGCTATCACATCCGAGAAGCTGGCGCCACGGCAGCCGAGGAGCTGGCCTTCACCCTCGCCGACGGGTTCGCTTACGTCGAGGCGGGACAGCGGGCCGGCATGGAGGTCGACGACTTCGTGCCGCGTTTCAGCTTCTTCTTCGATGCCCACATGGACTTCTTCGAGGAGATCGCCAAGTTCCGCGCCGCCCGACGAATATGGGCTCGCTGGCTCAGGGACCGCTACGGGGCCACGAGCGAGCGCTCCCTGAAGATGCGCTTCCATACGCAGACGTCTGGCGTTTCGCTGACCATGCAACAGCCACACAACAACGTCGTCCGCACGGCCATCGAGGCACTTGCCGGTGTCCTCGGTGGCACGCAGAGCTTGCACACCAACGCCCTCGACGAGGTGTATGCCTTGCCCACCGAGCATGCCGCCGAGATCGCGCTGCGAACGCAACAGATCATTGCCGAGGAGACGGGAGTAGCGGACACCATCGATCCCCTCGGTGGTTCGTGGTACGTCGAGGAGCTGACAGACAAGATCGAGGCCAAGGCTGAGGAGGTCTTCGCTGCGATCGACAGGATGGGGAGCGGTTCGATGCTCGATGGAGTGCTGCGCGGTATCGATGACGGGTGGTTCCAATCCGCCATCGCGGACTCGGCGTACGAGTACGAGAAGATGGTGAACTCGGGGGAGCGGATAACGGTCGGCGTCAATGCCTTCGCCGATGACGATCCACATGATCTGGAGATCCTGCGAATCGGTACCGAAGTCGAGGAGGGCCAGCGGCAACGCGTGGCGACGGTTAGGTCGACCCGTGACCAGAGGGCCGTCGATGACGCCCTGGCCACTCTGGTGGAAGGCGCCCGCGGCGATGCCAACCTCATGGAGCTGCTCGTGGATGCAGCCAGGGTTCGCGCCACCCAGGGCGAGTTGGTCGGGGCGCTCAAGTCGGTGTTCGGTGGATACCGGGAGCCGCCTCGTGTCTGATGCGCTCCGCCGTCTGGTCTCGGCTGCTCTGCTTGGGGCCTACTTCGCCATCGCCCCAAGCAACGCCCCGCACCGGTGGTCGGTCAGCTTGTTCCCGCCAGCGATCGTCCTTGGAGTCGGCGAGCCGACTCCCTCCATCGCGGTTCGCCCGCGGCGATAGGCTCGTCGCATGCGGCGCAGCGCCCTCCTCACTCTCCTGTTCGTCGCCCTCGCCTCGTGCGGTGACTCGACGGCTCCGACGTTCATCTTCGGTGAAGGGACGATTCCGCCGGCCATCCCTGACGACTTCCCGGTCCCCGACGACGCCGTCATCGGTGCCACCCTCATAGACACCATCAACACCAAGAGCGAGTTCGAGTTTCGGACCGCCACCGGCCTCGAGGCGCTCGTTCAGTCACTGAGCCTTGGGCTCGTTGACGCCGGCTTCGTCGTCGACAACTCCAGCGGCAACACCGTGCAATGGACCATCAGTTTTCGGCGAGGCAGCCTCGAAGGATCTATCGAATTGAGATCCCTCGAGAATGCGGTGTCCCAGGGCGTCGTGAGGGTGAACGACACATGAGCCGCTTACGGCAGTTTGCCGACCACCGTTTCGTAGCGACGAGGGACGACATGGTCGTCTACGACTGCGACGACGCTGACCAGTTCGCCGCTCTCACCGAGAGAGTGACCAACGAGGACCTGGTCGACCGAACCATGCTGTCGTCATTCGCTCCCGACACACTGGCCGAGGCGCGCAACCGTGGGTTCCGTCCGCTCAGCTAGCGAAGAAGCCGGCAAGCAGCTCGCCGACCTTCTGCTCCCTGAAGTAGAAGAAGTGGTCGCTGCCCTCGAGGACTTCGAGGTCGGCGTCGATCGAGGCGGCGTAGTCGGCGAGCTCGGCCGTGGTCACGAACTGGTCGCGACTTCCCACGATGAAGAGTCGCCGGCCGCCGGCGAGGTCGCCCGGCTCGGGTAGGACGGGAACGAGGTCCATCGTCACCGGAGGGGCGATGCCGACATAGGACGCCGAGCTTCCAGCGCCTGCTTGCCAGCGAAGCGCGGTTGCTGCTCCGAACGACCATCCGGCCAATCCAACCGACATCCCGTAGAGGTCTGCAGCTTCTCTCATGGCGGCGTCAACATCGTCGATCTCGCCAACACCTCCGCTCCACTCTCCAGCCGATTCGCCAACGCCGCGGAAGTTGAAGCGCAGTACCGCAAGGCCTCCGGCCACCATGGCCTTGGTCACTTTGTGCATCAAGGGCGCTCGCATTGTGCCCCCGTGCTGGGGGTGCGGGTGGCAGAAGACCACACAGGTCGCGGCGTCTGAATTGGGGACATCCCAACGCGCTTCGAGGTCGATTTCGCCCTTCGAGATGTGCACCCGCCGAGAGTAACCGGAGCCGGCGCAACCGCTCGCAGAAAGCCTTCAAGAGACCCGTTCCTTGGCTCACTGATGGTCGGGGCGACGCGCCGACGCGACGACGAACTCGCCTAGGTTCCTACAGCGTGGCGAAGTAGACGGCGCCAGCAACCAGGATCACGAGAGCGGAGATGGCCGCAGCAAGAATCAGGTACCTGGTCTGCACCGTCGCGAGCGTAACCCAAACGGTCCGATGGCCCCTCCTGGCAACGACGGTGTCGCGCTAGCCTCGGTGGCCCCATCGGCCGGAGGTCTTGTGTACGACGTCGTCATCCTCGGCGGCGGACCCGGCGGCTATGCAGCCGCTCTTTACGCCCACAACTTCGGCCTCTCTGTTGCCATGGTCGAGAAGGACAAGATCGGCGGTACCTGCCTCCACCGCGGTTGCATTCCTGCCAAGAGCTGGCTTCATTCCGCAGAGCTGCTCGACGAGGTTCGCCATGCCGGAGATCACGGGGTGGTCGTCGGCGAGCCAACCTTCGATTGGACTGCCGGCAAGGACCGCAAGGACAAAGTCGTCGGTCAGCTCCACAAGGGTTTGACCGGACTCCTCAAGTCGAGAGGCGTCGACATGATCGACGGCTTCGGCAAGCTGGCCGGGCCGGGCAAGGTCGACGTCGGTGGCACCGTCCTCGAGGGACACAAGGTCATCCTGGCGACAGGTTCGGTTCCACGGACGATCCCGGGCTTCGACTTCGACGGAGAGCGCATTGTGTCCTCCGACCACGCCCTCGACTGGAACGAGCAGCCGGCGCGGGTCGGCATCATCGGGGCCGGCGCCATTGGCCTCGAATTCGCTTCGATGCTGTCCGACCTCGGCTCCGAGGTGCACGTCTTCGAGCTCTTCGACCAGATACTCCCCGGCACCGATGCGGATGTCGCCAAACACCTGCACCGGGCGCTGAAGCGGCGAGGGGTCCAGGTCACCACGGGCGTCGAGCTTGAGCCACCGCAGCTGGGGGACAAGATGATCACCCTCAAGGCGGGCGATAGCTCGGCCGAGGTGGACGTCGTGTTGGTCGCCGTTGGGCGGGCACCAGTTACCGACGGGATAGGCCTCGAGACAACCAAGGCCGAAGTCGATCGTGGATATGTAAAGGTTGACCTCGCAACCATGCAGACAGCAGATCCGTCCCTATACGCCGTCGGAGACCTTGTAGCCGGAACACCCCAGCTGGCGCATGCCGGATTCGCGGAGGGGATGTCGGCGATAACCCACATCGCCACAGGCGTCGCTGCCCCCGTTGACTATCGGGCGATACCGCTGGTCGTCTACTCGCGACCCGAGCTGGCGACGGTCGGGTTGTCCGCAGCCAAGGCCGTCGAGGACGGATACGACATCGTTGAGACCTCCCACGGTTTCGGTGGTGCCGCTCGTGCCATCATCCTTGGCCGGACGATGGGCACGGTCAAGGTCATAGCGGAAAAGGACGGTCCCATCCTGGGGGCTGCTATCGCAGGGCCGATGGCCGGCGAACTGATTCACGAGTTGATGTATTCGGTGGCGTGGGAGGTCCTGCCATCGGAGGCGGCGGCGTTCATTCACGCCCATCCGACTGTCGCTGAGGCGGTCGGCGAGACGCTATTGGCGGCGACGGGCAAGAGCCTGCACTAAAGGAGTTCATGTGGCAACGACGATCACGATGCCCCAGCTAGGGGAGACGGTCACCGAAGGGACGATTCTCAGCTGGGCGAAGCAGCCCGGCGACACGATCGCGGAAGACGAGGTACTCCTCGAGATCTCAACGGACAAAGTTGACACGGAGATCCCGTCACCGGTGGCTGGTGTCATCCTCGAGATCTTGGTACCGGAGGGCGAGACCGTCGAGGTAGGAACCGCCCTCGTTGTTGTAGGCGAGGCCGGAGAATCTTCGGCCCAGCCGCCAATCGCGGAGGCTGCTTCACTCGACACGCCACCTCCACCTCCCCCTCCGCCTCCACCCGTGGCCGAGACCATGGCCGTTCCAGCAGCCGCGCCATCGCCAATGGGTGCGGTTCCCACCAACCTGTCACCGGTGGTTCGCAAGATCGCCGGCGAACACGGCGTCGACCTCTCGCAGGTCACCGGCACCGGACGTGATGGCCGCATCACCCGCAAGGACGTCATGGCCTTCGTCGCCGCGGCACCCGCCCCTGTGCCGAGTGTCGCTCCCAAAGTTGAGACGCCGATCGCTCCCGAGCCGGAGCCACAGGAGACGCCATCGGAGATCCCTGTGGTCGAGGTGGCTCCGGAGCCAATGCCGGTGGTGTCGACCCCGACACCTCCGCCCTCGCCTGTGGTCCAGGACAGCGCTCCTCCGGCGAGGACGCCGGGTGGCGATGAGATCGTTCCGCTCGACCGGATGAGAACGCGCATCGCTCAGAACATGATCAAGGCCAAGCAGACGGCCGCCCACGTCTGGACATCGGTCGAAGTCGATTACGAGGCTGTCGAGCGTGTTCGCCAAGCTCACAAGGAGAATTGGAAGGCTCAGGAGGGCTTCTCCCTCACCTACCTACCGTTCATCGCCAGGGCGACGATCGATGCGCTGGCTGCGTACCCCAAGGTGAACAGCTCGTTCTTCCTCGAAGAGGGCCACCAGGTCTTCCACCGACAGGTCAACCTCGGCATCGCCATTGACCTCAACCAGGAGGGCTTGATCGTGACCCCGGTCAAGGGTGCGGATGGTCTTCGGCTTCGTGGAATCGCTAGGGAGATTCACAGGCTGGCGGGCAAGGCGCGCGCCGGCGACCTAGAGCCCGACGACGTCGCAGGCGGAACCTTTACGGTCACCAACCCCGGCCCGTTCGGCTCCTTCATGTCGGCCCCGATCATCGGTGTCCCCAATGTGGCCATCCTCAGCACGGATACCGTCGTCAAGCGTCCGACCGTGATCACGAACGCCGACGGCTCCGACGCCATCGGCATCCACCACATCGGGTATCTGGGGCTGACCTGGGACCACAGAGCCTTCGACGGATCGACCGCGGTGTTGTTCCTCGCTCGGATCAAGGAGAACTTGCAGAACTGGGGCTGGGAGCAAGAGCTGCAGTGACCCTTCGGATTCGCTGGCTCGGGAGGCTGCCATACGCCGAAGCCTGGGATCTGCAGAAGGCAGTTCACGAGGGCAAGGTCACCGGCCGAACCTACGACGACTACCTCTTGCTGCTGGAGCATCCGCCCACCTACACCAACGGGCGCTTTGCCAACGGGTCCAACCTCTTGGTCTCACAGGAGCGGCTGGCTGCGGTCGGCGCCGAGTACTTCGAAGTGGATCGTGGAGGGGACATCACCTATCACGGTCCCGGCCAGCTCGTCGGCTACCCGATCGTCGCCCTCGGAGACGGCCCCGACGTCACGGCCTACGTCCGGCGACTCGAGGATGTGTTGATAGCCACCCTCGGCGACCTCGACATCAAGGGGTGGGCCGAGCCGGGGCTCACCGGGGTGTGGACAGATGCCGGGAAGGTGGCTGCCATCGGCGTCCGCATCAGTCGCCGATCGACCATGCACGGGTTCGCCCTCAACGTCTCGACCGACTTGTCCTATTTCGACAACATCAACCCGTGTGGGATCGCCGACCGGGAGGTCACGAGCATCTCGGAGCTGACCGGCAGGCCCGTTTCTATCGAGGAGGTCGCCGAGCTTCTGGTCCCGAGGTTCGCCGAGGCCTTCGGGCAGGCCGAGCCCGAGGTCCAACTCGGGGCATTCGCCCGCGGGGCCGGCCGGCCCTTTGAGGTCGACGAGCTTGTTGCCGCTGGGACATTCAGCGATCGCCCTGTGGACATCCAGCTAACCCCGCGCGGCATCCTGCCTGGCGAGCCGCAGCGCCCCGAGTGGATGAAGGTCAAGGCCGAGATGGGCGATGGCTATCGCGACCTGAAGCGCTTGATGCGAGACCAGAGCCTCAACACAGTCTGCGAAGAGGCGGGTTGTCCCAACATCTTCGAGTGCTGGAGTTCGGGCACTGCGACCCTCATGCTTCTCGGCGAGATTTGCACGAGAGCATGCGGCTTCTGTGATGTGGCGACGGGCCGCCCCGGGGAAGTCGATCTCGACGAGCCTCGGCGGGCTGCCGACGCCGTGGTGGCTATGGGGCTCAAGCATGCGGTGCTGACGTCGGTGAACCGTGATGACCTCTCAGACGGAGGCGCCGCGGTCTTCGCCGAAACGGTCGGCCGGATCCGATCGCAGCTTCCCGAGTGCGACATCGAGGTGCTGATCCCGGACTTCAAGGGAGATACGGATGCGCTCGACACTGTGATGTCGGCCAAGCCAGATGTCCTCAATCACAACACCGAAACCGTGTTGCGCCTGCAGCGAGATGTCCGCACGGCGGCCAATTACGGAAGATCCTTGGCGCTGTTGGCGAGGGCCAAGTGGCGCAACCCCTCAGGCGTTGTGAAGTCGGGCTTCATCGTGGGGATGGGCGAGACCGAGGCCGAGGTCATGGGCGCTCTCGCCGACATGAGGGCTGTCGGCGTTGACCTGATCACCATCGGCCAATACCTCCGACCGACGAGCCGGCACCGCCCCGTCGATCGCTATGTCCATCCCGATGAGTTCGGACGGTACGCCGTCGAAGGCGAAAGAATCGGGCTGCCGCACGTCGAGTCAGGACCGCTCGTACGGTCGTCGTACCACGCGCGATCCGCCAAGGCAGCCGCCTGCCCATGAGCGTCGACTATGCGGCCCGCATAGGTCGAGCGCGATCGGCGATGGCCGGCGCCGGCGTCGACTCGTTGCTGCTTTCAGTTGGTCCCGACCTTCCGTACTTCACCGGCTACGACGCCCCGCAGCTGGAGAGGCTGACGATGGCCGTCCTGGCTGCCGATGGCCGAGCGACTCTGGTGGTCCCGCGACTTGAGGCGATGAAGGTCACCGACGTCGGTGCATACGAGATCCTGCCATACGACGAGACGGACGACCCTGTTGCCATGGTCGCCCGGCTCGTCGGAGAGGCACGCCACGTGGCCATCGGCGACAAGACATGGGCTGTATTCGTGATGGCTCTCCAGGAGTCGATGTCGGGCGCCGCCTTCCGCAAGGCGTCGGACATCACGGCGTCCCTGCGAGCCATCAAGGACGCCGCCGAAATCGAAGAACTAGCAGCCGCAGGTGCCGCCTCCGATCGCGTGGCTGGGCGGCTGGCCGGTGCCAGGTTCGCAGGGAGGACGGAGAAGGAGCTGGCAGCGGAGGTCAGGGCAATGTGCGAGGATGAGGGCCACGACAAGGGTTGGGACCCCATCGTCGGTTCTGGGCCGAACGGAGCGTCCCCTCATCACGGCGCCGGTGACAGGGTTATCGCCCAAGGTGACACCGTCGTGATCGACTTCGGCGGCACAATCGGCGGCTATCACGCCGACACGACCCGCACCTTCAGCGTCGGCGAGCCGTCGTCGGAGGTGGCGACGGCATACGCCGTGTTGATGGAGGCGCAACGGTCGGGTGTCGACTCGGCCGTCGTCGGCACCGAGGCTCAAGGCGTCGATAGGGCGACAAGATCGATCATCGACACCGGCGGATACGGCGACCTCTTTATCCACCGGACGGGTCACGGGATCGGCCTCGACATCCATGAGGACCCCTACATCGTCGAAGGGAATCGGCAGGTCCTGGAGGCGGGGATGGCCTTCACGGTCGAGCCGGGCATCTACAGGCCAGGCGAGTGGGGGATGCGAATCGAGGACGTCGTGGTTGCCACCGACGATGGTCCGCGCAATCTCAACATGGCCAGCCACGAATTGGTGGTCGTAGCATGACCGCGATGAACACCGAACAGCTTTCCGTCAACACGATCAAGGCTCTGTCGATGGACGCGATCGAGCGGTCGAATTCTGGTCATCCGGGGGCACCGATGGGTATGGCTGATATCGCAGTTGTGCTGTGGACCCGATACCTGCGAGTCGACCCAGCGGACGCCGTGTGGCCGAATCGCGATCGTTTCGTCCTGTCGAATGGCCACGCCTCGATGTTGTTGTATTCGCTGCTGCACCTCAGCGGCTTCGGCGTCACGCTCGATGACATCAAGGCTTTCCGGCGCCTTGGATCGCCAACACCCGGCCATCCCGAGCGAGAGCCCCACCTAGGCATCGAGACGACGACGGGGCCGCTTGGCCAGGGCTTCGGCACGGCGATTGGCATGGCCATCGCCGAGCGACATCTCAGCGCCCTCTTCGGCGACGACCTGGTTGATCATCGCACGTTCGCCTTCGTCTCAGACGGCGACCTGATGGAGGGCATCGCCTCCGAGGCGGCGTCTCTGGCAGGTCACCTCGGCTTGGGCAAGGCCATCTTCTTCTTCGACGACAACGGCATCAGCCTCGACGGCCCTACTGATTGGATCTTCACCGAGGACGTGGCCAAACGCTTCGATGCCTACGGGTGGCACACGGTGTCTGTCGACGGTCATGATCGTGCCGCCATCGCCGAGGCGACGGACGCTGCTCTGGCGGTGGGGGATCAGCCATCTCTGCTGCTGTGTCGCACTCACATCGGGCATGGCGCCCCGACGAAACAGGACACCTCAAAGGCTCATGGGTCCCCACTCGGCACAGAGGAAGTCGCCGCAGCCAAGGTAGCGATGGGTTGGCCGGTCGACGAGCCCTTCCTCGTTCCCGCCGAGGTCAGTGAGTTCTTCGCCTCGGCGATGCAGGAGAACGCCGCCGCCAGGAGGGCGTGGGAAGCTTCCCGTGACTCTGTGTTCGCGGGTAGCCCCGAGGTTGAGGGCCTGTGGGGCCGCTACCACTCGGCGCCCGCCGCTGGCCTCGACGTCCAGTTCTCGGTCGGGGAGTCCATCGCAACCAGGGCCGCCTCGGGCAAGGCCCTCAATGCGCTCGCGGTAACGGCGCCTGGGCTTATCGGCGGCTCAGCCGATCTATCCGGCTCGACGAATACCAACATCGATGGGTCTGACCACTTCGGGAAAGAGACGCCCACGGGCCGCAACATCTATTTCGGAGTTCGCGAGCACGGCATGGGTGCCATCGTCAACGGGATCACCGTTCACGGCGGGCTCCGCGGCTACGGCGGGACCTTCCTCGTGTTCAGCGACTACATGCGAGGCGCCGTCCGGGTGGGTGCCCTCATGGGTGCGCCGAGCATTTGGGTATTCACCCACGACTCGGTGTTCCTCGGGGAGGACGGTCCAACCCACCAGCCGGTCGAGCACCTCGCGGCCCTCCGTTCGATTCCCAACCTGTGGGTGATCCGTCCTGGCGACGCCACCGAGACGGTCGAGGCGTGGGAGATGGCCTACAACCGGACCGATGGGCCAAGCGCCCTCGTGCTGACCCGTCAGGGGCTGCCCGTGCTAGATCGGCCGGCCGGCGGCGTGCAGCGTGGCGGCTATGTCTTGACGGACGGATCAGACGTCACGATCATCGCTACGGGTTCCGAAGTGTGGGTGGCGCTTGAGGCAGCAGACATCCTGGCTGCCAACGACATCTCGGCCCGCGTCGTCAGCATGCCATGCGTCGAGGCCTTCGATCTCCAGGATGAGGAGTATCGGACCGAGGTGTTGGGCACGACCGCGCCACGAGTCTCGATCGAAGCAGGCGTGACCGACGGGTGGCATCGCATCGTCGGCAACGAAGGGCTTTCGATCGGCATTGACCGATTCGGCCTGTCCGCTCCGTGGAAGGACATCGCCACCGAGCTCGGATTCACATCACAGGGGGTTGCCGAGCGCGTCATGGCCTGGCTCGGCACTTGACGGAGTTCGTCGCCGAGGACATCTTGGCGGCGTGGGCCGCAGGCCTGGCAGGCGCCGCAGCCGTCGTCGCGGTGTGGCGCATCGTCGGCCCGGGGTTCCTTTGGCTTGCAGCTTTCACGGCAGCGCTCTTCGGGCTCCCTGCTCTGTTCATCGATCCGGGGGTGCCCCCTGCGGTTGGTGCCATCGCTCTCGTAGCTGCGGCGGTTGGGGCCAAGCACCCGACTCGGGCCGCGGTTGCGTTCGCGGTCGCCTGTGCCAGCTTTCTCACTGCGGCCAGCGGATCCGGCGTGCTTGGAGCGATCACTGCCGCCATCTTTCTCGGTGGCATCAGCTCCGAGATGATCCTCGGGCATTGGTATCTCGTTGACCCTCGTCTTCCCCGTTGGGTGCTGTTCCGGTTGGATACCGCAGCCATGGTTGGCCTCGGCGCCGAGGTGGTCCTCATGACAGGCCTCGGTGTGTTGCGGTGGGCCAGTGAGGACGCCGTCCTCGGCTGGGCATTCGTCTTGATGGCGATCGCAACGGGCACGCTGCTCCTGGCGGTGAGGTTCTCCCTCAAAGAGATCGGCTACCCGGCAGTCATGGCGGCGACCGGTCTGAGCTATCTGGCGATGCTGACCGCCGTCGGCACCTCGGTCGTTGGTCGGATCGTCCTCGAGGGCGCCGGTTAGTCCCCTCCTTAGACTGCGCCGCCGTGAAGATCTACACCGGTGGCGGCGACGATGGCTCAACTGGGCTCTACTACGGCGGACGCGTTCCCAAGAGTGCCGCCGGCCCCGAGGCTTACGGAACGGTCGATGAAACGGTCGCCGCGCTGGGGGTAGCGAGGAGTCTGGCGGATCCCGAGACCGCAGCTCGCCTCATCGATCTGCAGCGTCAGCTCTTTGTGGTCGGAGCCGAGCTGGCGACCGATCCTGCCAATCGCCACAAGCTGTCCGAAGGTGTCTCCCTGGTGACGACCGCAATGGTCACGGCGCTCGAGCAGCGCATTGATCGGATCGTCGAGGAATCTGGCATGCCGACGGAGTTCGTCGTCCCTGGTGGCAACGCATTGGCCGCCGCTCTCGACAATGCCCGAGCTGTCGGGCGCCGCGCTGAGCGAAGGGCCGTGGCCGCAGTCACTGGCGACAGCCAGGTCGTTCCCTACCTGAATCGATTGGCCGACCTCCTCTACATGGAGGCCCGCGCCGCCGAGTCCGAATGGCAACCCGTCCGTACCGAGGAGGACCAGTGATCGAATTCCAAGCAGTCGACGGACTCACGGAGGCCGACGTTCTCGTCGTTCCGGTCTTTGCCGATCGCAGCTGGGGTCCGGGGGCGGAAGAAGCCGTTGCGGCTCTCGGCGACATCAAGGTCCACCTCGACCGCGCCGACTTCACGGGCAAGCCGGGCCAGCTCGTCGACCTGCCGGCTCCAGCTGAAGCACCTTGGTCGTCCGTTCTTCTCATCGGGCTCGGTGACGAACCAGATACTGAGGAGGTGCGTCGGGCAGCGGGGTCCGCCGCCAGAAGAACGGCCAGGGCCAAGTCCGTTGTGACGACACTCCATCAGCTTGCGGATGGTCGCTCATTTGCAGAGGGCTTCCTCCTCGGCCAGTACCGGTTCGACAAGTACCGCTCCGAGCCCAAGCCGGCCCTGACGGAGGTCGTCAAGCTGGTCGGAGCCTCCGACGGTGACCTGGAATCCGCAGCGACCGGCGCCGCCGTGGCAGCTGCCGTGGCGTTAGCTCGCGATCTCGTCAACGAGCCGCCCGTGGCGAAGAGTCCGACGACGATGGCGGCGCGGGCGGCGGCTGAAGGAGAAGAAGTCGGGGTCCGCGTGGTTGTTCACGACGAGGACGCCATCGCCGAGATGGGCCTCGGAGGACTTGCCGCCGTCAACGCAGGGGCACACCAGCCTGGGCGCATGGTCGAGATGTGGTACGAGCCCGAGGGGGCTGACAGATTCTTGGCGCTGGTCGGAAAGGGGATCGTCTTTGACTCAGGCGGGCTCTCGCTGAAGCCTGCCAACATGATGGAAGACATGAAGACCGATATGTCTGGCGGTGCCGCAGTCATCGCTGCGATGAAGGCGATCGCCCAGTTAGGGCTGCCAATCAAGGTGGCGGCGTTCATCCCGATAACGGAGAACCTTCCCGGAGGAAATGCTATGCGGCCCGGTGACGTCGTTACGGCGCGCAATGGCAAGACGATCGAGGTGCTGAACACCGATGCCGAGGGCCGACTGGTGCTCGCCGACGGACTCAGCCTTGCGGCCGAAGCGGAGCCAGACCTGATCGTCGATGTGGCAACGCTGACCGGTGCCTGCAAGGTGGCGCTTGGTGAGGAGATCGCCGGGTATTTCGCCAACGATGACGCCGCGGCGTCGGCGCTCGCGGCGGCGGGGAACCGCAGCGGCGAGCGGATCTGGCAGCTTCCGCTGCCTGCCGATTACCGCAAGAAGATCGACTCGGACGTCGCCGACATGAAGAACACCGGGCCGCGCTGGGGGGGTGCCATCACGGCAGCACATCTCCTGGCGGAATTCGTCGGAGAGACATCTTGGGCTCACGTCGACATCGCCGGCCCGGCGAGGGCGACGGCCGATGACGGCTACGTGACCAAGGGAGGCACCGGTTTCGGCGTACGGCTCCTCGTCGCCATCGCCGAGGACATGGCCACCTAGTCGCCTAGGTGCGTCGAACCGTTGTCAGCAAGGTGGCGCTCATCCAAGCGGTGAGATAGAGGGGTAGCGCCACCTGAAACTGGGGTAGGGGCCCGGCAACGAAGGTTCCTATCAACAGGCCAACCAGCGGTGAAGCTCCCAGAGCCATGCGACGCCGCTTGACGGCCAGCAGCACATAGGCCAACCCAGCCGCGATCATCGGAACTGCGGGCCGCCACCACCACACCAGCCGATCTGCTTGCTGGCTCCGAATGAGAATCGCCTTGGTGGCGTCAAGGGATAGAGAGAGCAGCGGGTCTCTCTTGACGCCGATGTTGTTCGGGAACACCGCGTAATCGGGCAGGTAGAAGCGGGAGTTGCCGGGTAGGGCAGGCGTCATGAGGGAAACGGTGGAGCAGATGCGCTGGCCGACGGCGGTAAACGGGTTGCGAGCAAAGGCTCCTAGCCCGATGGCACGCAATCGACTCGCAGAGATCGCCCCGGCTTCGAACTGGCGATCTCGCATGAGGAATGTCGGGTCGCTGCAGTCGTATAGCTCTTGCCAGAGATCGATCGGTGCCACCGCTGCTAGTTCGGCGAGGTCGTCCCGTGGGAAGTCCTCGGGGTGATGGGTCAGGGCCGAGGCAACCACGGGTGCGATGACGGAGACCTCGGCGCGTCCCCTGTCCATGCCCAAAGGCAACACGAGCCAGCCGACGAGTCCCACGGCGACGGCGACAACCATCGCCCTCCCCGCGGCCGCGGCGGGCGGGGAGTACTCGCTCAGCAGGAGCACAGTCGCCACGACTGCAGCCGTTATGAGCCCAACGAGACCAAGCGCCGCAACCACGCCGATGGCGACGCCAGTTCCCAGGGCCTTCTTGCTGTTCCACTCGGGGTCCGCCAGTTGTGTGAGAAGCCACACCGCCGCCAGCGCCAGCACCGTCTGCGGCCACAGTCCCAGCATGCCGACGACGACGGCGGGCAGCAGGGCGAGCGCGCCTACTGCCGCTCCGGCTACCCATTGGTTGGCGCCAAGGGAATTGAGCCTCATCGACCACACACCGGCGATTGCCGCCCAAGCCGCCCCCTGCATCAGCGTCGCCAGGGCTGCTGAACGACCGCCGAGGGAGATCACCCACAGGATCGCGGTGTACAGCGCCGGGTCGTCGGTCGTCAGCTCGAAGCTGCGGAGGCGGCTCAGCCGGGCGATGGCGTCGGCGTCGATGAACCCTGGTTGCCAGGCGCTCCACCAGAACAGGAAGACGGCGAAGACGAGTAGGCCGGGGGTCAATCGTTTGCGCACGGGGGGGTGAGGTTACCGACGCCACCACGGGGCCCTAGAGGCAGGGGTGACTAGTCACTTGCCCCAAAGAACCTCGCTGCGTGGTCAAGAATGATGCATAAAGTGTCGATACTTAGGGTGTTGCTATAGCCACGGAAAGCATCCACATGACTACCCTTCGCAAGACGCTCAGCCTCTTCGCAGCATTAGCCGTCTTGACCACGCTGGCGGCACCGGTGGCCGCCTCCTCGCCCGATCTCGAAGACGGCGTGAGGGTTCTCATCAACGCAGAGCGGGCAGCCAACGGCCTCGACCCGTTGTCGGGGTACTACGACCTCACCGACGATGCCAGGAGCCACTCGGTCACGATGAAGGACGAGGCTTTCCTGCATCACAATCCCGATCTCGGCAGTGTTACCACCGGGTGGTACGCCCTCGGCGAGAACGTCGGCGTGGGCCCGGGCATCTACTCGCTGCACGACGCATTCATGGCCTCGCCGGGTCATGCTGCCAATGTGCTCGGCGACTACAACTACATCGGCATCGGCGTCGAGGAAGACGGGCCAAGGATCTGGGTGACCGTCGTCTTCATGCGGGGGCCTGCTGGCCTCGGCGAGGATCCGATCGTTCTGCCTGCCGGCGCCACCGACGTCGGGCTCGTCAACGCAGCTACCGGCGTGTGGTACCTGCGTGACAACGACGGTTCGATCGACGACTTCTACTTCGGCAATCCCGGTGACTACCCGATGCTGGGTGACTGGGACTGCGACGGCATCGCCACCCCCGGTCTCTATCGGCAGTCCGACGGTTACGTGTACCTGCGCAATTCCAACACACAAGGCGTGGCCGACATCCGGTTCTACTTCGGCAATCCAGCAGACGTGCCGCTTGCCGGTGACTTCAACGGCGACGGCTGCGACTCCGTGTCCGTCTATCGCCCCTCCGAGAGCAGAGTGTTCATCATCAATCGCCTTGGTGCCGACGAGGCCGGATTAGGCGCAGCCGACTACGACTTCGCCATGGGTGGGTCCGGCGAGACGCTCGTCGCCGGCGACTTCGATGGCGACGGCGTCGACACGGTGTCGCCGGCGACGACCGGCGGTGTCGCTGGCGATTGGGATGCCGACGGCTCGGCCACCCTCGGATCCTTCCACAGCGGCATGTTCACTCTCGAGGTGCCAGGGCCCGACATCGATTTCTACTTCGGATCTCCCGGTTGGCTGTCGGTCAGCGGCTACACCGGGTAGGGCTAGGCAACAGCCCAAGGGCTGAACTGACCGTGACAACCCTCTGCTAACGCAGAGGGTTGTTCGCGTCACATCCTCTTGACAATGGCAGGGAGCACCCGTGTGACGTCGCCGGAGATTAGGACGTCGGCGATGTCGTCGTGGGCGGTCTCTCCCTGGTTGACGACTATGTAAGGCACTCCGCGGCGCACGGCCTGCAGCGGGATGTCCACCGCCGGGTAGACGCCAAGCGTCGATCCCGCAGAGATGACGGCGCCGCACTCGTTGGCCGCGGCGAAGGCCTGTTCCATTGCTGTCATCGGCATCTGCTCCCCGAACGAGATCACCGCTGGCTTGATTATCGAACCGCAATGCTCGCAGTGGGGGTCGGCGTCGCCGCCGGCAACCCGATCGAGGATCTCGGTTGTTGGCCAGGTCTCGGTGCAGCCGAGACAGCGGCAGCGGAGCGCGCTGCCGTGGACCTCGACGACCAGCTCGTCCGGTAGCCCGGCTCGCTGGTGGAGGCCGTCGACGTTCTGCGTGGCACACGCTGTCAGCCGGCCTTTCGACCACATCTCGGCAATGGCAAGGTGAGCTGCGTTAGGCAGCGCGGTAAGTGCGCTCTTGTTGCGCATCTCCCAAGATCTCTTGCGAGTGTCGGGGTTGTCAATGAACTTCTGGAGCGTGAACTCGGACGGGTCGACTCGATTCCACACACCATCTGGACCCCTGAAGTCGGGGATGCCAGAAGCGGTCGACATGCCGGCACCCGTGAATACGAGGACCTTGGGGACGCTGCTAAGGAGCTCTACCGCCCGATCGATCACGACCTCAAGCTAGCCACCGAGTTCGGAGCGCAGTGCCGAAGGCAGTCGGCGCCTGTTGGCTTCAGAGATCGGGGGCACCGTCGGGCGCACCAGCACCGCTCCATCGTCTGAGGTCACGAGGCCTTCTCTTGCCAGGACGTCGAGGTGCACCGGCCTCTTGAGCTCGTTGCCTCGAACCGCTGCCACCGTGAGCCGCAGCAGGTCGGCGACCGCTCCCGGTCCGATGAGCGCCGTCCAGTAGCGACGGACATAGGGATGTGCCGGCAGGAACCCGGCGAACGCCTGGTCGTCAAGCCACGGCCGGGGGGCTACCAGCGGGCGCTCCACGACGGTGGGGCGAGGAGCTCCCGGTACGCCCGAGGGTGGCGCGGACCCCGTCGGGAAGGGAGGACGAACATCACGACGGGCGGGCGCACCTTTGGAGCTTCTCACTCTCGTTTCATATCAACTAACGGTAGGTAACGTCAATAGACATGCGACAGGGTCGCGAAAAGAAACCGAGGGCTGCTGGCGCCTAGGGGGATCCGACGAACAGAGTGACGGTGGCCCCGGCGCCGACAGGCGCCCCCGGGCCGGGCGCCGTTCCGACTACCCGGCCGTACAAGGTTGGGTCCGTCACAACGCGATTCGACGTTGCCACCGATATCGAGAAGCCGGCGTCGAACTCGAATAGTGCGA
>JAZFSG010000048.1:0-2040 GCA_036446035.1 Acidimicrobiia bacterium
CACCGAACAGTGCATCTTGACTGACGGCAGCCCTCCGAGCGCTTCGGCCACGGCCCGGTTCGATATTGCCAGGGCTTCCTCTATCGTCTTCCCCTTGACCATCTCGGTGACCATCGAGCTGGTGGCAATCGCGGCGCCGCAGCCGAAGGTCTTGAACTTGGCGTCGCTGATGACGTTGTCGTCAACCTTGATGTAGAGCTCCATGATGTCGCCACAGACCGGGTTGCCGACGTGGCCGATACCGCTCGGGTTGTCCATGTCGCCGACGTTCCGCGGGTTCCTGAAGTGCTCCATCACCTTTTCGCTGTAGAGCGACTTAACGTCTGCCATTTTGCCTTTCTCCTACTGTCGGCTCTTCAACAGCGGCGACATTGCTCGGAGTTTGGCGACGATTGGCGGCAGCACTTCCAGCACCCTGTCGACGTGCTCTGTTTCGGTCCATTTGCCCATGGTGAATCTGAGGGAAGCGTGTGCCTGCTCGTGGGCCAGCCCCATCGCCAGCAGGACGTGGGACGCCTCGAGGCTGGCGGAACTGCAGGCGGAACCGGTGGACGCGCAGATCCCTTCGAGGTCGAGGTTCAGCAGCATCGATTCTCCCTCCACGTAATCAATGCTGACGTTGACGTTGTTCGGCAACCGCTGCTCGGGGTGCCCGTTGAGCCGGGAGTTGTCGATCGTGCCGAGAATCCCTTCGATCAGCCGCTGGCGGAAACCGGTCAGGCGTTCCGCCTCGTCTGGCGTCTCTTTCCCGGCAATCTCGGCGGCCTTGCCGAAGCCGGCGATTCCGGGCACGTTCTCCGTGCCCCCGCGCCGGTTTCTCTCCTGCCCGCCGCCGTGCATGAACGGCACCAGTCGGGTGCCCTTCCTCACGTAGAGAGCGCCGACCCCTTTGGGGCCGTACAGCTTGTGGGCCGAGAGCGACAGCAGGTCGACGCCGAGTTCGTCGACATCGGTCGGGATGTGCCCCGCCGTCTGGACGGTGTCGCTGTGGAAGCAGACACCGGCCTCGCGGGCGATCGCCGTCAGCTCCGCAATCGGCTGGACGGTGCCGACCTCGTTATTGGCCTGCATCACGCTGACGAGGATGGTTTCCTTGGTAATCGCCCTCTCGAGGTCATCGGGATCGACCAGGCCGTGTCCGTCGACCGGCAGGTAGGTCACCTCGAAACCGTGACGTTCCAGGAAGGAACAAGTTTCGTGGATGGCGTGGTGCTCGATGGCACTGGTGATTATGTGGTTGCCGCTCTTGGCGGCGAAGGCGGTGCCCTTCAGGGCGAAGTTGTCGGCCTCGGTGCCGCCACTGGTGAAGACGATCTCCTCTGGGCTGGCGCCGATCAGTTCGGCGACTTTCTCGCGGGCATCCTCGATGGTTCCCTTGGCTTCCTGGCCGTAGGAGTAGATCGACGACGGATTGCCGAAGTGCTCGCTCCAGTGCGGCGTCATCGCCCGCACTACTTCGGGGTGAACGGGCGTCGTCGCGGCGTAGTCGAGGTAGATGCGCTTCATCGGCTAGCCCTCGACGACGTCGCCGATGATCGGGTCGACTCTGACCCCCTTGGTGGTCACCCAGGCAAGGCCGCGTTCGATCTGTTCGGGGTCACCCTCGAGTTCGAGGACCACCCAACCCTTGTCGTCGGATATGTCGGCACGGCGGATGTTGGTCACCACGCCGAACTCGACGCCGAGTGTGTGGATGATGGGGCTCTTGATCCGCTCCTGGGGAAAGGTGAACATCACTTGCTGCTTGGTCATCTTCTTTCTCCCTGCCAGCTTCAAGGCTCCTGCTGCTAGTCCTGTCACGCCCCTGGTCGGGCAACTCATACGCGGGCGCCGAGTACTTCCTCGAAGGACTCGATACTCGGTTGCACGGTGTACGGCTTGACCATGTCGGCGACGCTGTCCTGCGTCCTCGGACCGGCGCCGGTGATGAAGGCGACCGTCAACTCATCCCGCTTGATCGCCCCCGATTCGGCCAGTTTTTTGAGACTGGCAATGACGACTCCGCCGGTCGCCTCGGCGAAAATCCCCTCCGTCTCGGCG
>JAZFSG010000049.1:0-4627 GCA_036446035.1 Acidimicrobiia bacterium
AGGACCTCATTGAGGACTGGCAGAACGACGGATACTGGCGGGTGGGCGGTCACGCGGCGACTCTACCGAGGAGTCCCATCGTGGCCGGAGGGAGGCCGGTACGCTCCTGCCGCGATGAAGACGATCGCAGTAATCCCCGCGTATAACGAAGAGGCGACGGTCGGCAGCGTCGTCAGCCAGCTCGGCGAGCTCGGGCTGCGCGCCGTTGTAGTAGACGACGGTTCCTCTGACGCCACGGCCGACAGGGCCGCGGCCGCTGGGGCAACGGTGCTGCGACATCCGACCAACATCGGAGTAGGTGGCGCGCTGCGGACGGGCTTTGCCTACGCCGCACGCACCGGGCACGAGCGGGTCATCTGCGTCGATGCCGATCTCCAGCACGAGCCGAATTCGATAGTGGAGCTGCTCAACGCTGCAGACACCTCCGGAGCGGAATTGGTGATCGGATCCCGCTTTGCTGAAGGTGGCTACGAGGTTTCCTGGTCGCGACGCCTCCTCATGAGAGCTCTGGGCCGCTGGATCTCGCGACGGGTTGGTTCCGAGCTCGACGATGTCACCTCGGGCTTTCGGGTCATCACCGAGCCCCTCCTGTCGCGCTTCGCAGCCGACTATCCGGCTGAGTTCCTCGGGGACACGGTCGAAGCGATCCTGGAGGCGCACGCCTGGGGAGCCCGGATCGCGCAGACGGGTGTCACCATGGCCGCCCGTCCCGCCGGCGAGGCCACATCGCGTTTCCATGCCGGCGGCCATCTGCTGCGCCTGCTGTTGGTGCTCGTTGTCACCCCGCGGCGAGGCCGAGTATGAGTACCGGAGCCCAGATCCTGCTGTTCGCCGTGGCCCTGGGGACCCTTGGAGTGGTCATCGTCCTGGTGCGACGGGGGAGCCTCAAGGAGCGATTCGCCGTATTGTGGCTCGCCGTTGGCGTTGGGCTGGTCGTCGTGGCGCTGGTACGTCCGCTCCTTGACACCATCTCCGACAGGCTGGAGATCGAGGGAACCAGCACTGTCTTCCTGGCGGCACTGCTCTTCCTGCTCGGCCTCGTCCTGCACCTGTCAGTAATCGTCTCTCGTCTCGAGGGCCAGGTGCGAGACGTCACCGAAGCCCATGCCCTGATCGAGCACGAACTGCGAGAGGGCAAGGGTTAGCCGGCGGTATCGGTCAGCAGTCCCTCGGCGAAGTGGACGACCACGACGACGACACCGACGAGGCTCAGTCCCCCCGCGAGTATGGCGGCGATGGCTCCGCCTATCCCGGTGCCCACGCCTTCCAGCACGGCCTCGGAGACTCCCCAGGCGGCAAGTCCTCCGGCAACTGCGAGCGGGAGGACGCGGGCTGCGCTGCGTGCGATCGGGCGCAGGTGGTCGAACCCGGTCGCCCGGTGCCACAGGAAAGCCAGGACACCCGTGTATAGAGCCAACGCCAGCGTCGACGCCAACGCCAGTCCGCTGACACCGAAAGCGTCTTGCAGCGCTAGATAGAGCGGTACCGCCAGGACCGTCGCCGCTGTTCCGACCACCGCGGGCGTCCACATCTGGCGCCTGGCGTAGAAGCCCCTGGCGTAGAGCTGTTGCGCCCCCCACAGCGGGATGCCGATAGCGAAGAACGCCAGCGGTCCGACGGTGGCGGCGGTGTCTGACGGCGACCAATCGCCTCTCTCGTATAGGACTCGCAGCACCGGCAGTGCCAGCGCCACCAGCGCCGCAGCTGCGGCCGCGCTCAGGACGACGACATGTTGCACGGCCCGGGAGAGCGTCGAGGCCAGATCCCGGAGCCTGTTCTCTGCATGGAGGCGTGCCAGGAACGGATAGGCGGCGACGCCGGCCGCCTGGGCGATCACCCCGACCGGGACCAGCATCGTCCGGCGTGCGAACTGCAGCCACGAGATCGAGCCATCCACCCCCAGCGACCCGAAGGTACGTCCGAGCTGCTCGTCGAGAACGACCAGCGATTGGCCGATCATGAGCGGGATGGCCAGCGCCAGGTACTCGCGGACGCTCGGTCCCCGTAGCGACTCGGGAGCGACGAACCGGAATCCGGCACGACGAGCTCCCCACATCTGTATGAGGAAGTTGCCGACGATGGCGCCGCCAAGGACACCCCAGGCGAATCCCTCGGGGCTGGCTTCGCCGTCGAATCGCAGCAGCACGCCTCCGGCGATGATGCCGAGGTTGTACACGATCGGCGCCAGGGTCGGCACCGCGAAGCGGTCCTTGGCGTATTGGACGGCCATGAAGAGAGAACCCACAACGAAGAAGACCTGGGCAGGCAGGACGATCCTGGTGAGATGGGCGGCCCGCGCCACCTGGTCGGCGTCGAAACCGGGCTCGATGACATCGACGATGCGCTCGGCCGCTGCCATCCCGATGACGACGAGAACCAGCATGGCGGCGCCGACCGTCACTCCGATGGTGCTCAAGGCCCGCCAGCCGCCTTTCTCGTCGTCTGCAGCCAGGTGGCGAGACAGGATCGGAATGAATGTGATGGCCATGTACCCGCCGGCGAGCAGGTAGTTGAGGAAGTCGGGGATGATGAACGCCACCTGGTATTCGTCGGTGAGTGCGTTGGCGCCAAGCGTCGAGGCGAAGACCATGTCGCGCACGAGGCCAAGGGCCCTCGAGACGAGGACGCCTGTGCCGACGATCACCGCAGCCCTGGCTATGCGTCGCCCGACGCGGGGTGAGGTAGGGGCGGTCACTCGGGCAATTTAGTGGGCGGGCCCTCGGCCGTGTTGCCAGACGCCCGGCTCAGACGAACAGCCTGACGAAGCGGAGGTAGCCGCTAAGAAGCCAACCAACGAGCCGCGCTGCAGGTACCCGCACCTGACTGGCGCCGGCGGGGCTGCTCTGCATCGATGCCAGGATGTCGCCGTCGGTGACCGTACGGACGATCGACACTCGCCACGCCGTTGTGGCCTTCCGGGCCCGCCACGCCCCCTTCCAACTGCGCACCTTGGCGCCGCCCCAGCCGTCCCTGATGGCGATGATGAGGATGCCAAGCTCGACGGCCCCAAGCACAGGCGCCAGCAACGCCAGTGTCAGCCCTCGATAGTTGGTTCTGAGCATCATCAGGCGATTGCGCTCGAGGTAGAACATCTTGTACTCGTTGCGCTCGAATTCGTAGCTGTGAGCGACTACCGAGGCCGGCACCCGGACCGAGCGGAGGCCACGAAGCCGGAGTCGCCAGCCGAGGTCGGAGTCCTCGTGGTACATGAAGAAGTCAGGGCGGTAGCCGCCGAGCTCTCGCCAGGTGTCCACTCTGATGGCCATGGCCGCCCCTGAGGGGAAGGGGGTCTCGACGGGGTCGAGCTCCTTCGGTATCGGAGTTCCGACATCGGTTGCCCAGGCGACCCCGTAGTAGGTGAGGGCTCCGCCCGAGGAATTGAAGTGCCCTGGCCGATCCATGAGTTCCAGCGTGGCGCAGGCGGCACCGACGCTTGGCAGGGTCAGTGCGTCGACGAGAGGCGGCAGCCACCCCGCCCTCGGCACCGTGTCGGGGTTGACGAACACGACGGTGTCGTTGCTGGCAAGATCGGCACCTGCGTGGCACCCTGCCGAGAAGCCAACATTGGACGACATGCGGATGACGGTGCCGCCGGCCGCCTCGGCGATAGCTGCGCTGTCGTCGGCAGACGCGTTGTCGACCACGATCACCTCGGCTGGGCCCTCGGTGTCTGCGGCAAGCGCTCCGAGCAGCTCAGGCAGGTAGGCAGCCGACTCGTAGGAGACGATGACTATCGAGACGGGAGTCGGTCCGCTCAGAGTCCCCACACACCTGCGATCGGCGACATGTGGCTCTCGCCCATCTCGATGATGATGTTGGCGCCGGCCTGGGTGTAGGTATCACGCAGGTAGAACGTGGCGTCGCCCGGCCGGAAGACACCGACCGTGTCGATTCCATCGCCGTTCCAGTCGCCGGCGACGATGCGGTCGGTCGGCTCGGCGCCCGGGTACTCGAAAACGAAGTCGGCGACGCCATCAAGTCCGTAATCGAAGAACACCTCGTTGGTGCTCCGTCGCCACAAGGCCACCGTGTCGCGCCCATCGCCGTTCCAGTCGCCGGCGATCGGGACATCTCCAGCCTGGCCGAACATGAAGGAAAGGTCACCGATGCCTTGCGTATTGCTGTTGCGCAGGTAGACCTTGGCCTCGGATGACCTGAAGATGCCAACGGTCTCGTCGCCATTGCCGTCCCAATCTCCGGCGATCGGAATATCGCCGGGGTCGCCGTAGTAGATGTTGATGTCGGCTATGCCCTGGGTGTTGGAGTTGCGCAAGAAGAGGAAGCCCGTGCTCTGCCGGTAGAGGCCAAGCGTTGTGATCCCGTTGTTGTTCCAGTCTCCGGAGTACGGGATGTCGAGCGGATTGCCGTAGTAGAAGGAGATGGTGCTGCCGGTGTTGGTGCGGAGATGCCACAGGCCAGTCTCGGGGTCGTGTAATCCGATGCTGTCGACACCCGTTGTGGCGGGCACGGCCAGCCCGGTTATCTGTGGTGATCTGAGGCCGAGCGGGGTACGCAGCGAGCGAGTGTTCCAGGTCGACGGCCCCTCGGGACTGAAGAAGGTGACCTTGCTGGCCGCCCCAGACGGCGAGAACTCGGTGATGGCCGCCGTCGTGATGGGGCCGATCCC
>JAZFSG010000050.1:0-9177 GCA_036446035.1 Acidimicrobiia bacterium
GCAGCACCAACGGCACCTATGTGAACGGCCGCCGAATCTCCTCTCCGGTCTCGCTGAGCCAGGGTGATGCGGTCCAGGTCGGCAAGACCATCATGGAGGTCAGATGAAGTACACATGGGCCGGCGCAACTCATGTCGGTCGCGTCAGGGCGAACAACGAGGATGGATTTGCGCCGCCGACGGATGGTCTCAGCTCGGGTCCCGCCGTCTTCGCCGTCGCCGACGGCATGGGGGGCCACGTCGCCGGCGAGGTGGCCTCCAAGCTCGCCATCGAGGCAGCCATGGAAACCGATGGCAACGCTCTCGATCGGGTGTTGGCCGGCAACAGCCGGGTCGTTGAGGCGATCATTGCCGATCCGTCGCTCGGGGGCATGGGGACGACCCTCACTCTGATCGCCCTCAGTGCTGATGGGGATCTCGATCTAGCCCACATCGGCGACAGCAGGGCATACCGGTTGCGCGGCGGCGTGCTGGAACAGCTGACGAGCGACCACACGCTGGTTGCCGAGCTCGTCGCCGAGGGTCGCCTCGACCCCAAGGAGGTCCGAGCTCATCCCCAGCGCAACCTCATTACGCGGGTGATCGGAATGGGCAAGAAGATCGAACCAGATCAGATGTCCGACCGTGCCCTGGACGGAGATCGATTGCTGCTCTGTTCCGATGGGCTCTCTTCCATGCTCGAGGACTCCAAGATCGCGGAACTGCTTGGTGCCTCTATGCCCGAAGAGGCCGTTTGGTCATTGATCGAAGCCGCCAACAACGCCGGCGGCGAAGACAACATCACCGTGATCGTCGTCGACACAAGAGCGTGACCAGACACGGCGAGGCGGCCCTCGTAGTCTTCGCGGCCGTCATCGCCGCTCTCGGGGTAACGGCGGTCAACTTCTCGAGATCCGTTGGGATCGATGCCACCGCGGTCCTGACCCTCGTCGTGTTCGTGATCGCCTTCGGCGGCCTCCACCTGGCTGTTCGCGAGTGGGCACCCTCGGCGATCCCCTACCTGGTGCCGCTGGCTGCTCTCATCACAGCCGTCGGCTACGCCGAGGTATATCGAATCGACAGCGCCCTCGCTTCCAGACAGCTGTGGTGGTTGGTGACGTCCGCCGGCATCGCGACGGCGGCCCTCTTCGGACTGCGAGACCGCGGGGTGTCGGTGCTACGGCGCTACCGATACCTTCTCCTGGCAACGGGCCTGGGTCTGCTGCTGTTGCCGCTGCTGCCGGAGACCTGGCCGCTCCGGGGTGCTGTCATCAACGGTTCCCGGCTGTGGGTGCGTCTCGACCTGCCATTGGGCGGGACCCTGAGCTTCCAACCCGGTGAGATCGCCAAGATCGCCATCGTTGTGTTCCTGGCGTCATATCTGGCGGAACGAGGTCGCCAGCTCGCAACCATGAGCAGTCGCCTCGGACCTGTTCACATGCCGGACCCGCGTCAGCTCGTGCCGCTGGGACTGGCCTTCGTTGTCGCGTTCGCTGTGCTCATCTACCAGCGAGACCTTGGTGCGTCGCTCCTTCTGTTCGCCCTCTTCGTCACGATGCTGTTCGCCGCCACCGGCCGTCATGCCTACCTCGCCGTCGGTGGGCTGATGATCGCAGGCGGGGGTGTGGCGGCATGGTCGGCGTTCGGTCACGTGCAAACACGGGTAACCGCGTGGCTCCACCCCTTCGATGACTACTTGGGCGGCGGCTATCAGGTGGCGCAAGGTCTCTTCGCCCTCGGCAGCGGGTCGCTGACAGGATCCGGGCTCGGAGTCGGAAGACCTGACCTCATCCCGGCAGCTGCCACCGACTACATCTTCGCCGCTGTCGCCGAGGAGATGGGCCTCGCCGGAGCCCTCGCTGTGATCGTCGCCTTCGCCCTGTTCACGGCCGCCGGGCTTGGCATCGCGCTTCGCTCTCGAGACCTGTTCCGCAAACTGCTGGCGGGAGGTCTGACCCTGGTGTTGGCGATTCAGACCATCCTCATCCTGGCGGGCGTGCTCCGGCTCTTCCCCGTTACCGGCCTAACGCTGCCATTCATGAGCTACGGCGGCTCATCGCTGATGGCCAACATGGTGCTGCTGGCTCTCTTGCTTCGCATCTCTCACGAGGAGCGAACTTGAACCGCCCGCTGCGAAGACTCGCGGCCGTCCTCTTCGTGGCGTTCGCCATCTTGGCGGCAGGGACCACGTATGCCCAGGTGCTCGCGGGTCCTGGCTATCGAGACGACAACCGCAACACCAGGACGATCATCGACGAGGCCAGACGGGAGAGGGGAGCCATCCTCAGCGCGGATGGTGTTGTGCTGGCCGAGTCCGTCGCAGACCCCTCCGACCCTCGATCGTTCCGCAGGCGATATCCACAGGGTCCGACCTATGCCCACGTCGTTGGAGTGGCAGCAACGATCTTGGCCGATCGAGGCCTGGAGGCCGAGCTCGCCGACACTCTCGAGTCCGGCCGTGACGCCACCATCTCTGGCCTCTTCTCGGCGCTCACTGGAGACGACTTGCGGGCGCGCAGTGTCCGACTCACGATCGACGACCGACTACAACAGGCAGCCGTTGCCGCCCTTGGCGGCCAGAAGGGTGCGATAGTCGCCATCGACCCGACTACCGGGGCGGTGCTGGCGATGGTGTCTGCACCTGCCTTCGACCCGAACGGACTCATCGGGCTGACGACCGACCTCGGCAACGCCCTCGAGAACGACCCGGATCGTCCGCTGCTCAATCGCGCCATCCAGGAGACGTACGCGCCTGGTTCGACCTTCAAGACCGTGACGGCGGCCGCTGCGATCGAGGGAGGAGGGGCAGGTGCCGACTCTCTCTACCCGAATCCCGCCCAGCTGACTCTGCCCGGGTCGACGGCGACCATCAGCAACTTCAACGGCGGGACCTGTGGTCCTGGCGACGAGGTCACGCTGGCCGTCGCCCTGATCCGCTCGTGTAACACCGTCTTCGGCGTCATCGGCATGGAGACCGGCGCCGGGGACCTCATCGGAACGGCCGAGGCCTTCGGTTTCAACGACGACATCCCCTTCGCACTGCGTGGCGCCACTTCGGCCGTGCCTCCTGCCGAGTCGCTGGCGAGCGACCTGCCTGCCGTCGCCCAGACGGCGCTAGGCCAGCGCGACGTCCGAGCGACCCCACTGCAAATGGCACTCGTGGCCTCGGCCATCGCCAACGGCGGCGTTGTCATGACTCCATACGTCGTCGACGAGATAATCGATGCCGACGGCGATGTGGTTGAAGAGACCGCCCCGACCGAGTGGCGAAGGGCGACCAGCCCAGCGACCGCCAGGGTGATCGCCGACCTACTGCGAGAGGCTGTAGAGACGGGTACCGGCCGCAACGCCGCCGTCAGTGGCGTGGTGGTGGCGGGCAAGACGGGAACAGCCGAAGTGCCCGATGGTCCCCCTCACCCGTGGTTCATCGGATTCGCACTCATGGACACAACTTCGCCGATCGCCCTGGCCGTTGTTGTGGAGTCAGGAGGCGATCTTGGCGACGCCGCCACGGGTGGCGGGGTAGCGGCGCCGATCGCCCGTCAGCTCATCGAGACCTGGGTGGCGCTTATCTCGTGACCTCCACCGATAGCATCTACACATTGTGAGCGACTCGGGACGCACCCTCGCCGAGCGTTATCGCCTCACCTCCCACTTGGCTCGCGGCGGTATGGCTGACGTATTCGAGGCAGAAGACACCTTGCTGCGCCGCCGCGTCGCGGTGAAGGTCCTTCACGCCCAATACGCCACGGACGCCGCCTTCGTAGCGAGGTTCCAGCGTGAGGCGCAGGCGGCCGCCAACCTCAGCCATCCCAACATCGTTGCCATCTTCGACTCTGGACGAGACGAGGGGACTCACTTCATCGTCATGGAGCTCATAGAGGGCAGAACACTCAGGGACATCCTCAAGGGCGGCGAGCACCTCCTGCCGAGAAGGTGCGCCGAGATCGGAGCCGAGGTGGCGGCGGCCCTCGAGGTTGCGCACCGCTCTTCTCTGATCCATCGCGACCTCAAGCCCGGCAACATCATGCTCAGTGGCGATGGCAGCGTGAAGGTCACCGACTTCGGCATCGCCAGGGCCCTCGACGACTCGGAAGAGCTAACCAAGACGGGTGCCGTGATCGGCACGGCCACCTATTTCAGCCCAGAGCAGGCCCAAGGCCTGCCGGCGGACGAGAGGTCAGACGTCTACGCCCTCGGCATCGTCCTCTACGAGATGCTGACGGGAATCCCGCCTTTCAGCGGAGAGAGCCCAGTGGCCGTCGCCTATCAGCACGTATCCGAATACGCCGAGCCTCCTTCGGAGCTGAACCACGATGTCCCCGCCGGCCTCGATGCCATCGTGATGCGGGCGATGGAGAAGGATCCGGATCAGCGCTACCAAAGTGCAGCCGAGATACGCGCCGACCTCCTTCGCTTCCTTAGCGGCAACGACCCAGCCGCGGCGTCGGTGTCGACCGCAACGCCGGACGACGCCACCCGCATGATGGAGGCTCCACCTGCCACCGTCCCCCCAGCCGAGACGGCCAGGGCTATCGCCACCGCATCGCAGCCTCGCGAGCACAACCAGAACCTGTTCATCCTCGGAGTCGTCGCCGCCGTGGTGACCGTCCTTCTTGGAGCGTTCTTCCTCGTGAGCATCTTCAGTGGCAACGGCGACAGCGACCTGGTGGCAGTGCCGCGAGTGGCAGGACTATCTCAGGAAGATGCCAGGGAGGCGATACAGAACGACAACCTCAGGGTCCAGACGATCTTCCGCTCAAGCGACACGGTCGACCGCGACTTCGTCATCGAGACCGATCCGCCCGAAGGCACGCAACTAGAACCAGACAGCACAGTGCGCCTTGTCGTGTCCTCGGGACCGGACACCTTCCCCCTCCTCAACCTCGTTGGTGAGACCGAGGAGAGAGCGCGCCAGCTCCTCGACGCCAACAACCTCGTGGTCAATGTGACCTACATCCCAACCACAGAGGAGCGCGACATCGTCCTCTCTCAGGATCCTGCAGCCGGCAGCGACGTTGCTCCGGGCTCGGTAGTCAACATCGAGGTGTCGGCATCACCGGACACCATCATCATCCCCGACCTCAGCGGACTCACCGAGGCCAACGCCAAATTCCAGATAGCCCTCGCTGGGCTCGAGGAGGATGACGTCATCTTCTTGATCGAGGAGGACGTCTCCGACGAGATCCCCGAGGGGTTCGTCGTGAGAACGGACCCACCGACAGGTCTGGTCCTGCCGAAGGGCGGCACGCTAACGCTGTTCATCTCTACGGGACCGGGGCGAGTGGTGGTTCCGTTGCTGGTTGGCAAGACGGTGGCTGAAGCGCAGGCCCTAGTTGCCGGGCTTGATATTCAGCTTGTCGTGTCAACCGAACCGGTCCTCGTACTGCCGGGCTCTCCTCTGGAGAACCTCATCGCCACCCAGAACCCCCAACCCGACATCGAAGTGGAGGTCGGGTCGTCGGTAACCGTTGCTCTTGGCGAGGTCCCCAAGGCCATCGTTCCGGACTTGACGGGCAAATCCGAGGCCGCGGCCAGGGCCGAGATCGAGCTGCTCGGGCTCGTCTTCGAAGTCGTCGGCACAACGCCGGTTCCTGCCGAGCAGGTGGGAACCGTGCTCAGCCAGACCCCGACAACAGGAACCGAGTTGGTGACGGGAGACACGGTCACCGTGATCATTGGTGGACCCATCGCCACCACAACGACGGTTGCCGCGACGACCACAACGCCGACGACTACTCCCTGACCAGGTCTAGGCCGGAGCTCCCCAGTCAGGGGAGGCCATGTCGGATGGGAACAACGTGTAGACCCGCTCTCCCTTGAAGAGGCGGGCCTGGGGGTCCCACGGGAAGAAGATCACGACGCGAAAGGCAAATTCCTCTCCCGTCGGCTCCATCCCCAGCCACTCAGCCTGGTGTGTGCCAAGCACCACCGCCTCTTCGCATACCCCCTGAGGACCAATGAATATGTTGGTCAGGTTGAAATCGACATCGGGGAATGCCGCGAGGAGTCCCGTGTAGAAACGGGTAGCGCCATCGTGACCCTCCCAGCGGGCGCCGCTCCCCATCACCTCATAGACGCAGTCCTCAGTGAGGGTGCCCAGCAGGCCGGCGATATCGCGGTCATCTTCTGCCAGCGAGTGCTCCTTCCAGAGCGACCGAATGGCTTCGAGGTCGGCGTCGTCGAAGGGGCGGGCGAGCAACTCACGAACGTGGGGTCGCTGCTCGACCGCCTCGCGTCGAAGGTCGGATGTGGTAGCGATGGTCATGCGCCCAAGCTACCTGCTACTCGACAGCGCCGCCTGGGTCGAGGAAGGTGTCGCCCACCCATGTGTAGAAGAAGTGCAGCAGGACCAGGAAGATCAGGGTCAACACGACGAAGAGCGACACCCGGAGGGCTGTCGGCCCGGGCAGCGAGCGATAGATCCAGCGGATCACGTTGGTTCCCCGAACAGGCCGAAGTTGGGCCCGGCGACCATCTCGGCGACGACTATCAGCCTCTTGGTGGCAGACCACTTGGGATGGCATGTCGTCAGGGTGAGCCAGGCGCCCTCGCGGTCGTCGAGCACCCACAGCTCCGAGGGCTGGACCACGAAGATCTCTCTGACCTCGTACTCATGTGTTCCCGTTGCCGAATCCCAGAAGATGCGGTCGCCGGTGTTGAGATCACCAAGATTGTGGAACGGCTGGCCATAAGTGGTGCGGTGGCCGGCGAGGGCAGCGTTGCCTTCCTGCCCCGGAATGGGCGTGTTCGGGTAGTGACCTGCCCCCTTCTTGAGATCGGAGTTCAGCCGAACACCCTCGACGATGGTCCAGTCGAGGCCGACCTCAGGGATCCGAATCGTCCCGAGAGCCTCGCCGAGATCCGGAGGACTCTCCCAGGCGAAGAGGCGGTCCTCGAATTCCCCGAGATCGATGCCCCCGCCGCCACCGCCAACGGTGGGATCGAAGTCGGGGACCTCAACGACCTCCCCGGTGTCGGGGTCGACGTAAGCGAAGATCTGCTGGCTGTCATCGATGCGCTCGGCCAACGCGGACTCCAGGTTGTCCTGGGCTCGTTGGGCGAAGATGTTGGTGATGAATAGCTGGTGAACGACGAATCCGAGGACCAGGAAGCCCACATAGATGAGCGTCCACCCGATCCCGCGCATCAGCTTGACACCCAGGGTGTCGCGCCACGCGAACGATGCAAGGGCTTCGTCCGGATCTACGAGTTTCTCATCGGTCATGCCCTGGCTCCTGCGGTCGAGACTACCGGGGCGTCCCATTTGGCGACCGAGCCCGCTACGATTCTCGGTATGCCGAAGTCCAAGGTCCGCAAGAAGGCCAAGGCCAAAGCCCAGCGCAAGAGCGCTCTGCCGCCAACCATCAAGAAGGAATACAAGGACACAACCTCACCGCTTTGGTACGTCGTCATCATGTTCGGCTTGATGGCTATCGGCGTGCTGGTGATCATCCTGAACTACGTAGGCCTTACCCCCGAGACCAACAACACCTACCTCATAGTTGGCCTCGCCTCCATAGCCATCGGGTTCATGATGACCCTCAACTATCACTGAAACAGAGCGCGGCCGTAGGCCGCTCATCTGATCTCTCCCCCCATAGGGGGAGTCCCGGGCCGCAGGTAGCAAATGGCGTCGTCCAAAGGACGACTCGATCGAGACGCCCGTCGAGTCCGCGTAGGACTCGAACGGGGTCGAGGGTCGCTATGCGACGCTTCGCCGAGGGGGTCTCTACGAGAAGAGAGTCATGCTGCAAGCGGCGCTGGTTCTAATCACAGACTTGTAATTCTCCTCAGGTTTGTCCACACCTGTGGACAAGTCATACGGGCACCATTTCTTCTCGGCAGTGCTTGGGCGCGGCCATCTCACCGCTCTGGGCGAAGGTGACAACGAGTTGCATGCCGCACACCGTGCAGCCATAGGTCTGATCGACGGGCTCAACAGCGTCCAGGTCGGGCTCTGGCGGTCCAGGCGTAGCGAGCAGGTGCACCACCCAGTAGCCGATCGCCATGATCGTCACCCCGATGGCCACGGCGATGACTACTTCCACTAGACGCGCTCGAGGATGGTGGCGTTCGCCATGCCGCCGCCCTCACACATCGTCTGTAGTCCGTAGCGGGCGCCGGTGCGCTCCATCTCGTGGACGAGGTCTGCCATCAGCTTTCCTCCCGATGCCCCGAGAGGATGGCCGTTGGCGATGGCACCACCGTTGACGTTGACCTTGGCCGGATCTACTCCGGTCTCTTTGAGCCAGGCTGCCACCACCGAGGCAAAGGCCTCGTTGACCTCGAAGAGGTCGATGTCGTCGGTAGACAACCCGGCCTTCTCCAACACCTTGGCGGTGGCCGGGATAGGCCCGGTCAGCATCAGGATCGGGTCGGTGCCGACGATGGCGAAGGCCTTGAAGCGCACCTTGGGCGTCAGCCCCATCGCTTCAGCGATGTCCTCTCCCATGATCATGAGGGCCGAGGCTCCATCTGAAATCTGACTGGAGTTGCCGGCGGTTACGACGCCGTCCTCCTTGAAAGCAGTCCGCAGGCCGGCGAGAGCCTCCATCGAGGTGTCCGGCCGAACCCCTTCGTCACGGGTCATCGTCATGGCACCTTCGTCGGTCTTGACCTCGATGGGGATGATCTGGCCATCGAGACGGCCTTCCTCGGCTGCTCGATTGGCACGCTGATGCGACTCGAGCGAAAGGGCATCGAGCTCCTCGCGGCTTAGGCCCCACTTCTCTGCGATGAGCTCGGCGGAAACGCCCTGGGGAACGAGGCTGTTCTCATAACGCTCCATCACTGTTGGGCCGAAGGGTGCGCCAGGACCGCCCTGCGCGCTAGAACCCATAGGAACACGGGTCATCGCCTCGACTCCGGCGGCAACAACGATGTCCTGAGCACCGGCCATCACTCCCTGCGCTGCGAAGTGAGCCGACTGTTGCGAGGAGCCACACTGACGGTCGACGGTGCGTCCCGGCACAGATTCGGGGAATCCTGCGGCGAGCACGGCATTGCGGCCAACGTTGTAGCTCTGCTCTCCGACCTGGCTGACGCAACCCATGATGACATCTTCGATGAGGGCCGGGTCGACGCCAGTTCGATCGACGAGAGCCTTCAGCGTCTCAGCTGCGAGATCCACCGGGTGCCAGTCCTTGAGCAATCCATTGCGCTTGCCGATCGGGGTGCGGACCGCATCGACGATCAC
>JAZFSG010000051.1:0-2888 GCA_036446035.1 Acidimicrobiia bacterium
CTTCCCTTCGCCGTCGGTGGCATCGTTGCCTTCCTGCTCGCCTGGTTCGGTGCATCGACCATCGTTCAGTGGACAGTCTTCATCATCGTGTCCCTGGTGTCGTTGGTCTTGCTGCAGATGTATGCCAAGAAGGACAGGGCCGAGCAGCACCCGGTCGGCGCCAACCGCTTCGTAGACAAGACGGGCCTGGTGCTGGAAGACATCGATCGCATCGCCGCCGAGGGCCGGGTGCGCATGGACACTGAGGAGTGGCGAGCCACCACCGAGGGCGATCCCATCAGCGCGGGCACCGAGGTCCGCATTGTCGGCGTCGTTGGGTCACGGCTGCTCGTTGAGCCCGTCGAATAAGAGTCACCCAAAGGGAGAAACATGGAACCTGGTGTAATCGTCCTGATCGTCTTCGTAGTAGTGGTCATCGCGACCGTCGCCGCCGCGGCAAAGATCGTTCGACAGTGGGAGAAGGGCCTCGTCGAGCGCTTCGGGCGATACGCCCGAACCATCGATCCTGGGCTGAACTTCATCCTGCCGTTCATTGAGCGGGTCCAACGAATCGACATGCGAGAGCAGGTCGTGGACGTTCCGCCCCAAGAGGTCATCACAAAGGACAACGTTGTCGTCACAGTCGACGCCGTCGTCTACTACCAGGCGACCGACCCGGTGAAGCTGAAGTACAACGTCGCCAGCTTCATCGTGGCCGCCACCAAGCTGGCCCAGACCAACCTCAGGAACATCATCGGCGCCCTCCAGCTGGACAGCGCTCTGACGTCACGGGATACCATCAACACCCAGCTGCGTGAGATCCTCGACGACGCCACCGACGTGTGGGGCACCAAGGTGGTTCGCGTCGAGATTCAGCGCATCGAGCCACCGCCCGATGTCACCGAAGCCATGCACCGCCAGATGAAGGCCGAACGGGAAAGGCGCGCCGCCGTCACCGAGGCCGAGGGCCTGAAGCGGGCACAGATCCTCCAGGCCGAGGGTGTCAAGGAGGCCCAGGTTCTCGAGGCCCAGGGTCGGGCAGAGGCCATCAAAGAGGTCGCCACCGCTGAGAAGTTCCAGAAGCTCACGGTTGCCGAAGGTGAAGGACAGGCCATCGAGCGTGTGTTCAGCGCCATCCACTCCGGCGACCCCACCCCCGATCTGATCGCGATCCGCTACCTCTCCGCGTTGAGCGAGATAGCCGACGGCAGGGCGACGAAGCTCTTCTTGCCGATGGAGATGTCGGGGATCTTGGGCTCGCTCGGAGCCATCAAGGAGATCTTCGCCGACGGTGACGGAGCCGACGGCTCCTAGGCGCGACTAGGCCGCTCTTTCCTTCTTAGAGGCAGTGCCCCTCTTGGCAGCAGCTCGCTTCCTGGGAGCGGGTTCCTTCTCGGGAGCGGGTTCCTTCTCGGGAGCAGTTTCCCTATTGGGAACGTCCTCTGGCTGTGCCTGGCGCATCCACCACGTCTTGACCGGTGTGTTGATCTCGCCGGTCGGAAGCCGCAGGGCGTAACCCCGGCGTCGTTTCTTGGTTCTGCTCTTGCCCATCCCCGGAGTATCGGCAGGCGAACCGTTTTCCTCTAGGGATTCCCCGGCGATGACCGGGCCCGCGATTGCCCTGTAGATTCGCTCCAGGCGCAAGGAGGACAGGTGTGGATCTGAAGAAGACCGCTGAGGCTGCTTTCGACGAAGTCGCCCCCGAGCTAGTCGAGATCAATCGCTGGCTGTACGACAACCCCGAGATCGGCCACCAGGAGCACAGGTCGTCTGCTCGGATCGTTGAGTTCCTCGGGTCGCAGGGCTTCGAGGTCGAGTACCCGGCGTATGGGCTCGATACCGCGTTCGCGGCGAGAGCGGGAAGCACCGGCTCCGAGGTCATCATCTGCGCCGAGTACGACGCGTTGCCCGAGGTAGGCCATGCCTGTGGCCACAACATCATCGCCACCGCCGCCCTCGGCGCCGGCGTTGCCGTGAGAGACCTCGCCGACGAGCTCGGAATCCGCGTGACCGTCCTGGGGACACCCGCCGAGGAGGCGTTCGGCGGCAAGGTCGATCTCATCAAGGCAGGAGCCTTTGAGGGTGTCGCGGCCGCCATGATGATCCATCCTGCCACCGCAGACACCCTCGACACGCGGGTGCTCGCAGTCTCACACGTCGACATCGAGTTCCATGGGCACGAGGCTCACGCCTCTGGCTTTCCGCAGCAGGGCATCAACGCCCTCGACGCTGCCGTCCAGGCCTACAACAACGTGTCCATGCTTCGCCAGGCCCTATACGCCTTGGACAGGGTTCACGGAACGATCACATACGGCGGCAAGGCGCCCAACGTCATTCCGTCCCTGACGACGATGTCTTGGTACATCCGTTCTGACACCAACGAACGCCTGGCACAACTCAGGCCAAAAGTCATCGCCTGCTTCGAAGCGGCCGCCAAGGCCACCGGATGTGAGCTCAAGGTGTCCGACATGGGCCATCCCTACGAGGCGTTGACACACAACCCTCTGCTGCTCGAGCTGTACGCCGCCAACACCGAGTCCCTGGGTCGTCCTATGCAGCGAGGTTCCGATCTGCCCATCGAGGAGGTCGGCTCCACCGATATGGGCAATGTCAGCCAGGTGGTGCCGTCGATCCACCCCATGCTCGACCTCCATACCGGCGGCCCCGGCAATCACGAGAGGGAGTTCGCCGCCAAGACCATCACCGAAGACGGCGTTGCCTGCATACGCGACGGTGCACTCGGCATGGCCTGGACCATCATCGACCTCGCAGGCCGCGTCGACGAGCTGTAACCCTCCCCCTGAAGGGGGAGACGATGCCCCGGGGTAGACGATGTCCTCGCGAAAACGCCCCAGCTGCGGCCGGGGCGTTTTCGCTAGGTCCTTTCTTGTCTAGCCAGATTCCTCGGG
>JAZFSG010000052.1:0-6068 GCA_036446035.1 Acidimicrobiia bacterium
GGGCTAGGGGCATAAGAAATGGGCGCCCGCAGGCGCCCATTGTCTCGTTCTATGTGTCGCGTTAGCCGATGCTATTAGCGACGATCTGCAGCGTGTCCTTGGCGCCGGTACCGACAGCGGCGACCGCAGCAAGTGCCACGACGGCGATCAATGCGAGCAACAGGGCGTACTCGACGAGGGAAGCGCCCTCTTCACGAGTACGGATGGACTGGAACAGTGATACGAGTCGAATCATTTGGTCTCCTCCTAGCCTTTCGCTTCTCTCCGGAAGGGAGAACGCCTGTGGGCAGGCAGCAAAGAGCTATCAACCCCAGCGGGCGACTGATATAGGTCGGCAGGTCCATATCAGAGAGTAGGCGGACGACCACAAGAGATAACTAGTCACCGGTGAATCCAAGCCGGATCGCCTCAACGGCGGCCTGGGCGCGATCGGCGACACCGAGCTTCTCGTATATCGATGCCAGATGGTTCTTCACCGTCTTCGACGAGATGAAGAGGCGCTCTGCCAGCTCGTCCGTGGCACTCACGCCCCGACCCAGCAGGGTCAGCAACTCGATCTCCCTATTGGTGAGGGCGGCAGCGCCGGCGTCGAGGACCGGGGAACCGTGCCTGGCCATGACTCCCTCGTCGACACCGGACTCGATGAGGTTCTCACCACCAAGAACAGCCCGCACTGCTGCCGCCAGCTCGGGGAGAGGGGCTCCCTTCGACAGGAAGGCGGCTGCTCCTGCCGCGGCTGCTTGTTGTCTCCGATCGTCGTCTGTGTGCATGGTCACGACGACGGCCGGAAGTCTTCCGTCAAGTCGACTCAGAGCAGTGAGTCCGTCCATCCCCGGCATCTCGATGTCGATCACGAGCACTTGAGCGTTGGCATTCTCCAGCTTGTCGAGCAGCTCTTGGCCGTCGACCGCAGTCGCCACGACGGTGAGGTCGGCAACGGCCGAGAGCGCGTTGGCGAGGCCCTCGAGAAGCATGCGGTGGTCGTCAGCTATGGCTACGCGAATCATCAGGCCCACTCGATCGAGACGGCAGTCCCTGCGCCGGGGGAGCTCTCCACGAAGACGGCGATGCCAGCCTTGCGGGCGCGCTCCTGGATACCTACCAGTCCGAAGTGGCCAGCAGGCACTCGATTCGGATCGAACCCATCACCGTCGTCTGTTATGCGAACCCTGCCGTTCGTTCTGTCAACGAAACCGTCGATCGAGATCGTCGTCGCGTTGGCATGGCGGAGGACATTGCGGAAGGCCTCGGTGAAGATGGCAGTGACGTCGGAGGCTATGGCCGGGCGCGGTGGCCGTCGTTCGTCGAGGTCGATGATCACTGCGGGCCCACCGTTCGGAACGGAGGCCTCGAGGACGGTTGCTTGTTGCACCAGGCTGTCCCTCGCTTCGTGTCTGAGGTCGGAAACTACCCCCCGGACGTCCTCGACCAGAGAACCGACGTTGCCCCTGAGTTCCTCAAGATGGGCCGCCAGGGCTGGCTCGGCGGGGTATTGCAGCACCGCTACATCGAGCGCTAAGCCGAGAGAGGCCAGCGACGGTCCGATCTCGTCGTGAAGCTCCCTGGCTACTCGCTGCCGCTCTTCGCGGACGGCACGCTTGGCGATGTCTCGCAGGATTCGAATGTTGTCGAACGCCATAGCGACGCTGCGCAGGTTCTCGGAGACGAGAGTGTGTTCCTCGGGTGTGAGCACGGTCTCGCGACCCACCACGACGAACCCAACCTCCCGGCCCTCGACGTTCAGGGGGACGGTAGAGCGAGCCTTGCCGCCGTCGGCGCCACTCGTCTTGGCGACGACGATTGGACCGTCCTCGCCCTCGAAGGCGATCAGCCCAGAATCGATGAGGACGCTTTGGCGAAGGATCTCAAGGGCTTCCTCACCCACCGTGATGGGGCTCAGCTGACTCCCGTCGGTTGCCTTTGCCAAGCTGAGAAGCAGGCCGTGGGCCTCTTCGAGTCTTTCCATGCGGAGGGTCGCGGTGGCGAGGGCGGTGGCATCTGCTGCTCGCTGGTGGCCTTCGATCAGCAGTCGTCGCGCCTGGGCCTGGTTGATAGCGACCACTAGGTAGAGCGCTCCGTAGAGCAAGACCGTTCCGGTGAGCGGGTCCTCGTCGACGATTCCGACGACGGCGGCTAGACCGCCGGCTGAGAGCAAGGCTGTGGCGATGCCACGTCGGGGCGAGTCGAAGGTCGCAGCCGAGAAGGTCGGAGCCAGGGAGAACAGGAGATAGGGGCTGGCGCTGCCTCCGGTAAGGCCGACGGCGAGGACGCTGGCACCGACGCCAGCGACGACGAGGACCTCAGCGATGATGCCGTTGCGGCGCACATCCTCGGGAAGGACTTCGACGATGAGGACGTACAGACCCACGACTATGCCGGCCGCTGCCTGCTCCGGACCCGGGTCGAGACGGATGGCAGAAACGAAGACGCCAACCATCAACCCTCCCCAGTGCCATACGGAGAGAATCCAGCGAAAACGGGTTTGCCACGGACGCTCGGTCATTGGTACATCAAGGGTAGAGTCGGCAGATGGCGCCTGACGCTCAAGCGCGGGTTGTGCTGACCGGAGGAATCGGATCAGGCAAGTCCACCGCTGGGCGATTGCTCGCATCGTTGGGGGCGGAAGTCATCGATGCAGACGAGGTCGGCCATGCCGTCCTCGAGCCGGGAGGGGTAGCGTTCGAGGCCGTCGCAGCCAGGTGGCCGGACTTCGTTGCCGACCAAGCGATCGACAGAACTGCGCTCGGGAGGTTGGTCTTCTCCGATCCCGCCGAGTTAAGGGCTCTCGAGTCGCTCACGCATCCCGCTATCCGATCGACCATCAGACAGCGATTGGCGTCCGTGGAGGCGCGGGTAGTCGTGGTCGAGGTCCCGTTGCTGAGCGACTTTCTCGGCGACGGCTGGCGGCGGATCGTCGTCGATACCCCCGATTCCATTCGCAAGGAACGCCTTCTTGCCAGGGGAATGACAGAAGCGGACGTCGACCAGCGGATGGCGGCCCAGCCGTCCCGTGCGGAGTGGCTTGAAGCGGCGGATCTGGTTCTGGACAACGCCGGGACCGCGGAAGATCTTGCCGCTGCGGTGGCTGCAGTGTTCCAAGCTCTGCGCTCCTCTGTGGGCGAGGGCTCCAAAGAGGTTTGACTCCGACAATGGAAGACCGCCAGGCGCGGGCTTGTCCTAACCTCAGCAGCTATGCCGGCGTTCAAAGTTCACTCGGATTTCAGTCCAGCTGGCGATCAGCCCCAGGCCATCGCCGAGCTGGCGTCGAGCATCGCGGCCGGCAACGACTTCCAAACACTTCTCGGGATCACGGGCTCCGGCAAGTCAGCAACCATCGCCTGGACCATTGAGGCCCTGCAACGACCGGCTCTGATCCTGGCGCCGAACAAGGCCCTTGGCGCTCAGCTTGCCAACGAGTTTCGCCAGTTCTTTCCCGAGAATCGCGTCGAGTATTTCGTCAGCTACTACGACTACTACCAGCCCGAGGCCTACATCCCCCAGAGCGACACTTACATCGAGAAGGATGCAACCGTTAACGACGAGATCGATCGGCTGCGACACGCGGCAACGGCGGCGCTGCTCACGCGCCAAGACGTCGTAATCGTCGCGTCGGTTTCTGCCATCTACGGCCTCGGCAGCCCCGAGCAGTACGAGGGCCAGCTGTTGAGGCTGGTGAGGGGTGTTGAGTATCCGCTGGACGACGCGCTGCGTCGGCTTGTTGACATCCAGTACGACCGAAACGACATCAACCTGGTGCGTGGGACGTTCCGAGTGCGCGGCGACACTCTCGAGATCCATCCCTCATACGAGGAGACGGTCCTTCGGATCGAGTACTTCGGCGATGAGGTCGATCGCATCTTGCAGATGAACCCTGTCACCGGCGAGGTGATCGGGGACCTGGCGGAGGGCTATATCTATCCGGCGAGTCACTACGTGGCGACCAGGGATCGACTGGACCGCGCCCTCGGCACTATCGAAGTCGAGCTGGCCGAAAGACTGCAGCAGCTCGACAAGGAGGGCAAGTTGCTCGAAGCGCAGCGGCTGCGTATGCGCACGAGTTACGACATGGAAATGATCCGCGAGGTCGGGTATTGCTCCGGCATCGAGAACTACAGCAGGCACCTGGACGGAAGAGAACCCGGAGAGGCGCCGTACACACTGCTCGACTACTTCCCAGACGACTTCCTGACGTTCGTCGACGAGAGTCATGTTGCGGTTCCTCAGGTCAGAGGCCAGTACGAAGGAGACCGCAGCCGCAAGAACATGCTCGTCGAGCACGGCTTTCGACTTCCTTCGGCCATAGACAACCGTCCCCTGCGGTTCGACGAATGGTTGGAGAGAAGCGGCCAGATCGTCTTCGTTTCGGCGACGCCGGGCCCCTTTGAGCTCGAGCACTCCAAGCACGTCACGGAGCAGGTGGTGCGACCGACAGGATTGGTTGACCCCGAGATCATTCAGCGTCCAACCAAGGGCCAGATCGACGACCTGATCGGGGAGATCAGGGAGCGCGCTCTTCGGGACCAGCGGGTGTTGGTGACAACGCTTACCAAGAAGATGTCGGAGGATCTAACGGACTACTTGCTCGAGATGGGGATCAGAGCTCGCTACCTGCACTCAGAGATCGACACTCTGGAGCGGGTGCAGACGCTGCGCGACCTGCGGAAGGGGGAGTTCGATGTTCTGGTCGGCATCAACCTGCTGCGGGAGGGACTCGACCTACCTGAGGTGAGCCTCGTAGCGATCCTTGATGCTGACAAGGAGGGCTTCCTGCGCAGCCAGACGAGTCTGATCCAAACGATCGGCAGAGCTGCTCGCAACGTCGATGGCCAGGTCATCATGTACGCCGACGAGGTCACGAAGTCGATGCAGCATGCCATCAGCGAGACCAACAGGAGGCGCGGACTACAGGATCAGTACAACAAGACCAACGGAATCGACCCACAGACCATTCGCAAGAAGGTGTCTGACATCCTGGAATTGGTGCAGAGTGCTGACGCCGAGCCCTCGGCTCGCGGCCGCTCACGTGAGCTCGCAGAACGGCCCGCGCTCGATCTCCCGGTTGATGACCTGTCACGCCTGATCCAGAGCCTCGAGGACGAGATGCGCGAGGCGGCCAAGGAGCTGAGGTTCGAGTACGCGGCAAGGCTGCGCGACGAGGTCAACGATCTCAAGCGTGATCTGCGGGAGATGGTCGACGCCACATAGAGGCGGCATCGCCGTCCTCAGTGACCACAATGTCGAGACGATGACCGAAACCTCCGAGAGCCTCGGCCCTCACGACGCCAAGCCCAAGACTCCCTGGTGGTTCGAGCGGATCGTTGGCGCCCTGGCGAGCGCTTTGATCGGATATGGCTTGATCGGGATGCTGCTGGCGCAGCTCGGCTGGTTCCGAATCGGACCTGTGATGGCTCTCGGAACGGCGCTGTCCTACACCATCTTCGCACAATTGTTCGCCCCGGGCCCCGGGCCCCGGGCCCCGTCGATCGGTCGTCGGAACCCGACCTGCGTTGGCGGCGATTGCCATCGCCATCTTCTCTCTCGTCTTCAATTGGGCGGCGGCCGCTGAGACGATGCTTACAGACGGCGAGCCGGGGGGCATGGTCAATGCTGCCCGCCATCTCGACGAGACGGGGAGTCTCACTGTCGAGGCATCTGTCGGACCGTTCGCCGCTGCCAGGGTTGGTTTCGTGGCCGATGGCTTCGTGGGGAGGGGAGTCGGAGGCACTCTCCGATCTGAGGTGCCGCACTTCGTCCCGGTGCTGAGGGGCATCGCAGGATGGTTCGGCAGGACGCTCCTGCTGGCAGTTGGCGCATTGTGGGCGTCTGCGGTACTACTCGCCTTCTATTGGTTCGCGACGCGAGTAGTGCATCCGTGGATCGCGGTCGTCCTCGCTGGCTCTGACGCTTCCTTTCGTCCAGGCAGCGAGGGGCTTCTATCCGGAGCTGATAGCCATGTTCGGCGTGTTCGCCGGGCCTCTCCCTGATGCGCGGTCTATCGGATTCAATCGAGCGCGGCGCCCTCTCGGGGCTTCTCCTGGGAATGGCGACCCTGGCGCGGACAGAGTGGG
>JAZFSG010000053.1:0-13516 GCA_036446035.1 Acidimicrobiia bacterium
GCGCCGTCGGCCGTGCCCGCGAACGCAACATCGTCATCCCCACCTTCGCCCAGATGCGTGACCCTGGGCTCATCCCCGACGAGCACGTGGCGGCCCTCAAGGATGTTGGCCTGTGGGATCTCGATCCCCGCAACCTGTTCCGCATCAACTGGCACAACGAGCCCGTCGAGAAGGGCGGCGGCTTCGGTGGAGTCAACTACGTCGAGCTGCCGCCCGAGATCACGGGCATCGAGGCCAAGATCGTCGTCATCGTTGGCAAGTGGTTCCCGACGGGTGCCCACAAGGTAGGAGCGGCCTTCGCCTGCCTGGTTCCTCCGCTGGTGACCGGCCAGTTCGACCCGACGACCCAAAAGGCGGCATGGCCCTCAACAGGCAACTACTGCCGCGGCGGGGCTTACGACTCCAACCTCCTTGGCTGCGAGTCGATAGCCATCCTCCCCGAGGGAATGAGCCGCGAGCGGTTCGAGTGGCTGGCCACCGTTGCCGGCGAGGTCATCAAGACCCCAGGATCGGAGAGCAACGTCAAGGAGATCTTCGACAAGTGCAAGGAGCTCGAGGCCTCCGGCCAGGACATCGCCATCTTCAACCAGTTCGACCAGTTCGGGAACTACCTGTGGCACTACTCGGTCACCGGCCCTGCCATCGAGGAAGCCGTGCGAGCCGCCATGGGGCCGAACGACACATTCCGCGGCATTGCGTCGAATACGGGCTCCGCCGGGACCATCGGCTCTGGCGACTACCTGAAGCAGGTGTTCCCGGGATCGGTCATCACGGCCTCGGAGGCGCTGCAATGCCCGACGATGCTGTCTAACGGCTACGGCTCCCACCGCATCGAGGGCATCGGCGACAAGCACGTGCCGTGGATTCACAATGTGCGTAACACAGACTTCGTCACCGCCATCGATGACAACGCCGCCATGTCGCTCATTCGACTGTTCAACGAGCCGGCCGGTCAGGACTATCTCCTGTCGAAGGGCATGGACCAGGCCTTCGTCGAGCATCTGCCGCTGTTCGGCATCTCCGGCGTCGCCAACGTCCTGTCTGCCATCAAGACCGCCAAGTGGCTGGGGCTGGGACCGAACGACGTCATGGCGACCATCGCTACGGATTCGATGGAGCTCTATCACAGCCGCCTTGCCGAGTTGGCCGAGGACGAGGGTCAGTTCGACCAGACCGACGCCGCGGTGGCCTACGAACGTCACCTCCTCGGGACCTCGACCGACAACATGGCCGAGCTCGATGAGCCGGGTCGCAAGCGCGTCCACAACCTGAAGTACTTCACCTGGGTGGAGCAGCAGGGCAAGGAGACCGCGGAGCTGGACGCCCAGTGGGATCCGAGCTTCTGGACCGAAATCCAGGCCTCGGTCGGGCCCATCGATGAGATGATCGTTGCCTTCAACGAGCAGGTTGCAACTGGCTAAGCCGTTCCGCATCGAGCCGTCGCCAGGTCCTCCCGCCGAGGCAGCCCTGGCGCTGTGGAACCTGGACGAGGCCCGCCGCCGGACTCTCGCCTATGTCAGCAGGGCCGACCCCGACACCGGCGAGGTCGATGAGATTGGCGCCGAGGCACTCGATCTGCGTCCGGCGGGGCATCGTCACAGCGTGGCCACCCTGCTCTATCACATCGCCGTGTTCGAAATGGACTGGCTGTTCACGGACATCCTGGGGCGGCCCGAAGACGGTGAGCGGGTCCTCCCCGGCATGGACGAGCACCTGCTGCCGTTCTTCCCTTATCCCATCCTGCAGCCTGATCGCGCCTATACGCCAGTGCGCGGCGAGAGCGTCGGGGTGCACCTCGAACGGCTGAAGGCGTCCCGAGCGGCCTTCAACGATGTCGTATCGGCCATGAGTCTCGACGAGTTCCGGCAGGATCGGGCCAGCGGCGACCCCGATTCCACAGTGGCGGCCGAGTGGGTGGTGATGCACTTGTGTCAGCACGAAGCCGAGCATCGTGGCCAGATCTGGGAGGCACGGGTAGCGGCCGAGAAGGAACTTGCCCGCTAGGGCCGACAGGCGGCCCCAGCTACCGCTTTAGTCGACTGAAGAGTGCGCCGCGAGGAAGTCGCGAGCGAACTCGCCGACGCTGCCGACGCGAGGCTGATGGTCGTTTAACCCAAAGGGATCGACCAGCACGAACACGTCAAGGCCTGCGTTTCTTGCTCCCTGTAGGTCGAAAATGGCCGAGTCGCCGACGTACCAGCACTCCTCGGGCGCAACGCCAAGAGCCTCGAGGGCGAAGTCGAAGATCCGCGGGTCCGGCTTCGACACCCCAACCCTCGTGGAGTCGATGACGACGTCGAAGACGTCGCCAAAGCCTGCAGCCGCCAGATCGTTCTCGACATGGCCGTCGGCGTTGGAGACCACTGCCACCGCGAAACCCGCCTCGCGGATGGCCCGGGCCCCGTCGAGGGCCCCCGGCAAGGGCAGCTGCCACAGGCCTCGGGTCGCACTAAGGGCCTCGACCAGGTCGGCTCGTCGCTCCAGGCCGGCGAAGGCAAGAAACTCTCCGAGCCACCACTTCCACCAGTCGGTCTTGGCCACGATGTCGGGGTTCGCGGCTACCGCGTCCATGGCCAGGTAGTGAGCGTCCTCGAGGCGTTCAGTGTCGGGCCGGCCTCCGAGAATCGGCTCGAGGACGTCCCCAAACCGCGTTGGATGGATGGTGACGAGGGTGCCGCCGGCATCGAAGAGGATGGCTTTGGGGGTCATGGTCGAAGAGAGACCATAGGCCGAAAGCGCGAGCTTGCTGACTGGACGTGCCAGCAACTTCAGCCGAGAATTCCTCCGACGGGTATCCAGTTGCTGCCGTTAGCGGGCCACACCTCTTGTGACTCGGCTATGCCGGGCGTATTGGTGTGCCGGAAATGGAACGCGGTGGTAGTCGGCCGAAAGACAGCAGGGGTGTCGATCCCATCGACGTTCCCCCAGTCGCCGACCAGCAAGCGGTCTCCGGGATCACCGAAGTGGAACCTGACGTCGGCGGCACCAGTGTCGAGCGCGAATCGGTAGTAGAAGAACCCGGTCGACGGGCGATGTAGGCCGATCTCATCGATTCCGTCGCCGTCCCAGTCACCTACGAGGGGGGTGTCTCCTGGGTTCCCGAAGACGAAGCTGAAGTCGGCGGCGCCGAGGCCGCCCTCGTTGGCTCCCAGTTCGTTGATGATGTAGAAGCTCTGCTCCGAGGTGCGGTAGATCGAGACAGTGTCACACCCATCGCCGTTGAAGTCACCCGCCAGCGGTATGTCGCTGGGATCGCCGAAGAAGAACCTGATATCGGCAACCCCCTGGGTGTTGGCGTTGCGGAGGTACCAATGAGGAGGGCACGACGTCCCATGTTCGACTCCTTTGTTCGTCATAGATAAGACGTAGCCGAAGTCCAGGATTCGACGGTTGTACGCTCGTTCGCGATGACCTACGACGTTGCGGTACAGCTGATCGGATACGTGGGCTCGGCCCTGGTCATTGCCTCGCTGGCTCAGAAGTCCATCCTGCGGCTGCGGCTCATCGGTCTGGCAGGATCTGCGGTCTTCTTCGTCTACAGCATCCTCATCGGCGCCTACCCGATCGCGGTTGTCAATGTCATCGCCGCCGGTCTCCATCTCTACTACCTCGCCAAGCTCACCAGACGGCCCCAGGATGTCTTCTCGACGCTGCGGGTGTATCCCGAGTCGCGCTACCTGGATCGCTTTCTGGAGTTCCATGGCGACGACATCGCTCGCTTCCAACCGGAGTTCCACTACGCGCCGCAAGAGGGTCAGTTCGCCGTGTTCATCCTCAGGGACATGGTGCCGGCCGGTCTGTTGGTCTGTGCTGGGGACAGCTCGGACCGTGTGGAGGTCCGGCTCGATTACGCCATCCCGCAATACCGCGACCTCAAGCTGGGCCGCTTCGTGTTCTCGGAGGCCTCGGGTGTGTTCGATAGCGAGATGCGTATTTGGGCCAGGGCGACAACCGAAGAACACGCTCAATATCTGCGGCGCATGGGCTTCGAGAAGACAGAGGGCGATCGTTACTCCCTCCAACGACCGACCTGAGAGGCATCGGTAGGCTCGGGCCGTGAGACTTCTGTTCGCCGACAAATACCCGCCATCTCATATCGAGCTACTCGAAGCGGCCGGTCACGAATGCGACGTCCAACCCTCCCTCGCGGACCTGGGTACCGCGCTCTTCGGCGTCGAGGGACTCGTGGTCCGCAGCACCCGGATCACCGAGCAGACCCTGGAGTCGGCAGATTCGCTGCAACTCATCATCAGGGCGGGTTCGGGGACCAACACCATCGCCGTCAAAGCCGCGACCGAAAAGGGCATTCAGGTGTCGAACGTTCCGGGACGCAATGCCATCGCCGTTGCCGAATTGGCGATGGGTCTGATCATCGCCATCGATCGCAACGTCCCGGACAACGTCTCCGAGTTGCGAGCAGGTAGGTGGGATAAGGCCAGGTTCTCCGCGGCGCGGGGCATCTGGGGAAGGAAGTTGGGGATCGTCGGCATGGGCAACATCGGTCTCGCCCTGGCCCATCGGGCGGGGGCATTCGGCATGGAGGTCTACGGAGTGGCCAAGGAGCGCTCGGCGGCGGCCGTCTCCCGCATCGCTGATGCGGGCATCAACCTGGCTGCGGATCTCGACACCATGCTTGCCACTTGCGATGTCGTCTCCGTTCACACCCCTTACTCGGGTGACGTGCTCGTTGACGCCGAGTTCCTCGGGCACATGCAACCCGGATCTATCTTCATCAACACGTCTCGGGGAGAGCTTGTTGACGAGGACGCCCTCATCGCGGCGATGGAGGCCAAAGACATCAGGGCGGGCCTCGACCTCTACCGAGATGAGCCTGCCGAATCCTCGGGGCCCTTCCACTCCAAGCTGGCGTCCCATCCCAACGTCTATGGCACCCATCACATCGGTGCCAGCACTGCCCAGGCCCAAACCGCTGTCGCCGACGAAGTCATTGCCATCATCGAGGCGTTCGGCAGGGGCGAGGCCCGCAATGTCGTTGAGGTGACCTGATGGCTCGTATCCACAACTTCAGTGCGGGTCCGTGCACGCTGCCGCTGTCGGTCCTCGAGGGGGCCGGCGCCGAGCTAGTCGACTACCAGGGCAACGGCATGTCGATCATGGAGATGAGCCACCGCTCCGCGCCGTACGAAGCCGTTCAGGACCGATGTCTGGCGCTCGCCGCCGAACTGTTCGGCGTGCCAGATGACTTCGAGACGCTGATACTGCAGGGCGGAGCAACGCTTCAGTTCTCGATGGCGCCGATGAATCTCATGGTCGAGGGCAGGCCCGCCGGATATGTCGACAGCGGTGAGTGGGCTTCCAGGGCGCTGGCGGATGCTGCCTACTACGGCGACGCCTACGCCGCCTGGTCGGGCCAAGAAGACGGCTATCGGTCGATGCCCCAAGCCGGCGACCTGGCCATGAGAGACGGCACCCGGTATCTCCACGTCACCTCCAACGAGACCATCGGCGGCATCCGAATGACCCGGTGGCCCGACGTCGGCATTCCCTTGGTCGGCGATATGTCGTCTGACTATCTGAGTCGCAGGATCCCGTGGGATCTCTTCGACCTGGTCTATGGCGGTGCCCAGAAGAACCTAGGACCGGCAGGCGCCACGCTGATCTTCATTCGGCGGGACCTGCTCGACAGCACCAATGCCGACATCGGGGCCTACCTGCGCTACTCCTCGCACGCCTCCAAGGCGTCGATGTACAACACGCCGCCCGTGTTCGCCGTCTACATGATGGGCAAGGTGCTCGAATGGATGAAGGCCGAGGGTGGTATTGACGAGATGGAACGGCGCGCTGTCGCTCGGTCCGCACTTGTCTATGCCGCCATCGACGCCGCCGATGGCTTCTTCAGGTCGCCCGTCGCTGTCGATGACAGGTCGCACATGAACGTCGTGTTCCGGCTGTCGTCGTCAGAGCTCGAGGCTGAGTTCGTGCGTCAGGCCACCCAATCAGGCCTATCCGGACTCAAGGGTCACCGGTCGGTCGGGGGGATTAGGGCCAGCCTCTACAACGCCATGACGCTGGACGGCGTCGGGACGCTGGTCGACTTCATGGCAGCCTTCGCTTCGGAGCACGAGTGACGCCGCTGCTGCAGCCCTTCACCGGCTTCGTCCCTGAGTCCTCGTACGCCCATCGAGTCGTCGGCCCTCCGATCGCCCTGCTGTCGCCCGACCAGCGAAAAGCGGCTCGACTGGACCCGCTGAGCTTTCGCCACGTCATCGGGCGCGGCGCCGGGACGTCTAAGGAAGAGGCGAATGAGTGGCTACGCACTTGTGTCGACACCGGTGTGTTGCATGCGGTTGGTCCCGCCGTTTTCGTGTATCGCCTGGCCAAGGAGGACTTCGTGGCCACCGGGCTCGTCGTGGACGTGTCTATCCCTGCCTACGAATCGGGGCTGATCAAGCGCCATGAGAAGACGATCAGCCGGACCGAGGAGAAGATGGCGTCGTACATGCAGGACATGCGCATGATCGGCAACCCGGTGGCTCTCGCCCATCGGCCGGACCCCAAGGTGGACGGCGTCATCGACGCCTACACCAGGAGAGAGCCGGCAGTCAGCTTCGTTGCCGCAGACGGCTGGGCCCATTCCCTGTGGCCGGTCGAGGGCGACGAGGCGTGGGAGCTGTGTGCCCTCTTCAACGACGCGCTCTACATCACAGACGGACATCACCGTTTCGCGGCAGCAGCTCTCGTGGCAAGACGCGAGGGCATCCCTGATCTTCACATACCCGGTGCCCTGTTCTCGTCGACTGAGTTGCGCCTGCGGGCGTTCGCCCGTTGCATCGTCGACCCTGAAGCCAACCTGGGCGCGGCGCTGGAGCGCATCGGAGCCGAGCACGAGCTGGTGGAAGTCAGCGATGTCGAGGCCCGGCCAACCGGCCGGGCCGAGTTCGGAGTGAAGGTGGCAGGGAAGGCCTTTCGACTCCGGGTCGATCACGGCCGGATTCCCGATGACCTTTACGGCTCGCTCGACGTCAACCTGCTCCAGGATCTCATCCTGGGCCCTGTGTTCGATGTCACCGATCCCAGAGAAGATCCACGGCTGCACTTCGTAGCCGACACCCCCGCCGGCGGATCGCACGTTCCCTGCGAGGCCTGGTTCTTGCCGTTCCCCGCTTCCGTCGCCGATGTGATGGCCGTTGCCGACGCCGGCCTGACGATGCCGCCGAAGTCCACTTGGTTCGCTCCGAAGCTCCCGAGCGGGCTCGTAGTGCAGATGCTGGACGAGATGACATGACCACCCTGCTCGTCAAGGGCGCCGCGGTGCTGGTGACGATGGATGGCGAGCGCCGCGAGATCATCGACGGCGGCCTGGTGGCGGAGGACGGCTGGATCACCCAGGTCGGCCCCACTGCAGATCTGCCACAGTCAGCAGACACCGTTGTCGATGCCGGTGGGCACCTCGTGTTGCCCGGTCTCGTCAACACACACCATCACATGTACCAGACGCTCACCAGGGGAGTGCCCGGCGCCCAGAACGCCGGTCTCTTTGACTGGCTGCGCACCCTCTATCCGATCTGGGCCAACCTCACCCCTGAAGACGTCTTCACAGCCACCCGCACTGCTCTGGCCGAGCTCGCCCTGTCCGGTTGCACAACGGCCTTCGATCACCAGTACCTATGGCCCAACGGATCGTCCGTGGACGACCAGGTGAGAGCTGCCACCGACATCGGCCTGCGCTTCCACGCCTCGAGGGGCTCGATGAGCCTATCCGAGAAGGACGGCGGGTTGCCGCCGGATTCCGTCGTACAGACGGAGGCCGAGATCCTCGCCGACACCGAGCGGACCATCGACTCCCATCACGACGCCTCCCGAGGCGCGATGGTGCGAGTTGTGGTGGCGCCGTGTTCGCCGTTCTCGGTGACGAAGCAGGAGATGCAGTCCGCCGCCGAGCTGGCGCGCGCCAAGGGGGTCCACCTTCACACCCACCTTGCGGAGACATTCGACGAGGACGAGTTCTGTCTTGCCACCTACGGCATGCGTCCCGTCGAGCTGGCCGAGGACGTCGGGTGGATGGGAGACGACGTCTGGTTCGCCCACGGTGTCCACATCAATCCGGACGAGGTCAAGCGCATGGGAGCAGCCGGCACCGGCGTCGCCCATTGCCCGACGTCCAACATGCGCATCGCCTCGGGGGTCGCGCCCATCGCCGGCTACCTGGCGGCAGGCGTGCCTACCGGACTGGGTGTCGACGGGTCGGCTTCCAACGATTCCAGCCACATGCTGGCCGAGGCCCGGCAGGCCCTGATGCTCAATCGTCTCGGCGTCGCCCCCGGCGTTGGCGAGGGTGCTCAGCTCACCGCACGCCAGGCGCTGGAGCTGGGGACCATCGGCGGCGCTGCGGTCCTGGGCCGCGACGACGTCGGTTCGCTCGAGGCCGGCATGGCAGCCGACTTCGTGACGATCGATCTCAACCAGTTCGAGTACGCCGGCTCGGAGTGGGACCCGGTGGCGGCGGCGGTGCTGTTCCACCCTGGGCGCGTCGCCAATACCTTCGTCCACGGCGCGGCCGTCGTCAGGGATGGTCAACTCGTCGGCGCCGACGAGTTGGAGTTGGCTGTCCAGCATCGGGCGGCGACCCGGCGGCTGATAGAGGCCGTCTAGGGCCCGATGGCACCGGCGTCGTGGAACGCCGGGGGGTAGACGATCTTCCCAGTCGTACCCCGAGCTGCCTCGTCGGCAAAGAAGACCATGAAGGCATCGTCGGGAACCCGCGGGTCTGGCTTGTCGATGCCAACGTCGATTCCGCGCTCGAAGCCAAAGCGCGGGTAGTAGCCGGGGTGTCCCTCCAGAACGATGATGTCCTCGCCGGCGGCCCGGACAGCCTCGATGCCGGCCGCCATCAGCGCTGAGCCGACCCCTTTGTTCTGGTGGTCGGGATGGACTGACAGGGGCGCCAGCGACAGGACCAGGCGAGGGTTCTCCCCATCGAGCGTCACATGGCTGAAGAGCACATGGCCCAGCACCGTTTCATTCTCGACGGCCACCAGAGATAGCCCGGGCACGAAGCCCTCGGAGTCGCGGACCAAGCCAACGAGCATCGACTCGGTGGTCCCACCGAAGGCGGCATCGGTCATGATCCGAATCGCATCGATGTCGGCCGGCGTCTCAGAGCGGATGATCATCGGGTCAAGGTAGTTGCTCCGCGTTTCTCCCCCCATAGGGGGGAGTCCCGCCGCAGGCGGGGAGGTGGGCTTCTGCGCGAGGCCTGGAAACAGGAAGCCCCCTCCGGCCCTTCGGGCCACCTCTCCCTAGGGGGGAGAAAACGCGACCCACCCGACATTGCTGCTCCTCCCCCTGGAGGGGGAGGAGCTAGCCTCAATCTCGTGCAAGCCACCCTTCCTCGGGACCTCGACGAGGCACTGCAGGCCCTCGATGCGGACCCGTCGGCCAAGCTGCTCGCGGGAGGCACCGACCTCATGGTTGAGGTCAACCTCGGCGGATATCGACCGGATAGCGTTGTCGCGCTGCGGCGGGTGGAGGCACTGCGGGAGTTCGATGCCAAGCGCATCGGCTCCGGGGCGACATACCGCCGGCTGGAACAGGGCCCTCACAAGGCCCTCGCCGAGCTGAGACGCACCGTCGGTTCTCCACAGATCCGCAACGCCGGAACCATCGGCGGCAACCTCGGGACCGCCAGCCCGGCCGGCGATGCCTTGCCGTTCCTGGCCGCCCTCGACGCGGAGATCGAACTGGCGTCGGTCGCAGGGACCCGAACCATGCGGTGGGACGAGTTCATCACAGGAGTCAAGAAGAATGCCTGCCAACCCAACGAGATCATCACCGCGGCCATCCTTCCCGAGGACGTCCCCGACAGACAGGCGTTCGCCAAGATCGGCGTTCGCAATGCCATGGTCATCTCGACCGTGTCGGCGTGCCTCTTCCGCGCCGAGGACGGCACGACGACCATCGCCCTCGGTTCGGTAGCGCCGACGCCGCTGCGACCCCGCAGGGCCGAGGCCATGATCTCGGCCGAGGCGCATCCCTCAGAAGCCGCTCGCGCCGAGTTCGCGCGGCTGGTGTCGGAAGAGGTCATGCCGATAACCGACCACCGCTCCACCGAGGCCTACCGCCGCCACGCCTCGGGGGTTCTGGCTCGTCGTCTCCTGGAGAGGTGCCTGTGATGGACCTGTCGCTCAAGATCAACGGCGAGGACCGGCACGCCTCCGTCACCGGTTCGGAGAGCCTTCTTACGGTGTTGCGTGAGTATCTGGCGTTGCCGGGCTCCAAGCCGGCCTGTGAGCAAGGGGAGTGCGGGTCGTGCACCGTCATCCTCGACGGTGAAGCCGTCTGCTCCTGCCTGGTGATGGCGGCAGATGCCGAGGGCTCTGTGGTGACAACGGTCGAGGGGTTGTCCGACGAGAGCTCGCTGCATCCGGTGCAAGAGGCCATGCTTGAAGCCGGTGGCGTGCAGTGCGGATTCTGCACACCGGGGTTCGTGGTGGCGGCCGCCCATCTCTTCGAAGAGAACCCGAGCCCGTCATCGGATGAGATCCGCGAGGAGCTGTCGGGCAACATCTGCCGCTGCACCGGATACGGCGCCATTCTGCGTGGCCTCGAAGCACTGGCTGAGGAGAACGCATGACCACCGACCAACGAGTCAAGGGAGGCATCGGCGAGAGCACCATCCGTCCCGACGGGGTTGCCAAGCTTCAGGGTGACTTCGCCTTCCTCAACGACCTGTTCGCAGAAGGGATGCTCCATGGGGCAACCCTGCGCAGTCCCTACGCCAAGGCGCGGATCGTTCGCCTCGACATCGCCCCGGCATTAGCGATGCCGGGTGTCCATGCAGTGCTCACACACGACGACGTGCCCGGCGATAAGACCTTCGGCCTCGTTGACGCCGATCAACCGGTGCTGGCCCACGAGATCACGAACTACTGGGGCGAACCCGTTGCCATCGTCGCCGCCGATGACCCCGAGACGGCACGGCGGGCGGTGGCCGCCATCGATGTTGAGTTCGAGGAGTTGGAGCCGCTGATCGATTCCGAGGAGGCCGTCGCGGCCGGTGAGGTCTTTCGCGAGATGGATCTGCGCTCCGGCGATCAGGAGCTGCGAGGGGAGGTAGTGGTCGAGGGCTACTACGAGACCGCCATGCAGGACCAGGCCCCGCTGGGTACGGAGGCCGGGCTGGCGATCCCCGACGGCGAGGGTGGTGTGGATCTCTATGCACCCACCCAGTGGGTCCATGCCGACCACGAACAGATATTGCCGTGTCTCGGCCTCGAGCCGGACCAGCTGCGTGTCCATCCCGGCGGGCTGGGCGGCGCATTCGGATCCCGGGAGGACATCAGCCTGCAGATCCACGCCTGCTTGTTGGCACTGCGGACCGGTCGTCCCGTCAAGTTCCACTACGACCGTGGCGAGAGCTTCATAGGCCATGTCCATAGGCACCCATCGCGGATGTGGTATCGCCACGAGGCCGATGCCGAGGGCAACCTGGTGCGCGTCGAGGCCAAGCTCATCCTCGATGGCGGCGCCTACGCCTCGACCACCGGGCCGGTCCTCGCCAACGCCACCTACTTCGCAGTGGGTCCCTACAAGGTGCCGTCGGTTGCCATCCACGGCTTCGGGACGAGGACCAACAACCCGCCGTGTGGCGCCATGCGAGGCTTCGGGGCGGTCCAGTCCTGTTTTGGGTCTGAGGCTCAGATGGACAAGCTGGCCGCTGCCCTCGAGATGGACCCAATGGAGCTGCGACGAAAGAACATGCTGGTCCAGGGCGATCACATGCCGACATCGGGCCAGCGGTTCGATCGCCCGCTGCCGACGGACAAGGTGATCGAAGAGTTGTTGGCGATGCCGCTACCGCCCGCCCTGGACAGCGACGACCCCCGCCACCTCCCGGGCGGCACCGGGCTGACCACGGAGCGCTCCTCGGTGAAGCGGGGCGTCGGCTACGCACTGGGGCTAAAGAACCTCATGTTCTCGGAGGGTTTCGACGATTCGACCGAGGTCCGCATGATCCTCAACCCGGCCGGTGCCGAGATCCACGCCGCCTCGGTGGAATGCGGCCAGGGCATGATCAACGCCATGCAGCAGGTCGGCCGTACCGTGCTCGGGCTCAGCCATGTCGCCTGGGTCTTCGACGACACGTCACTCATCGGCTCGGCCGGCTCAACCTCGGCCAGCCGTCAGACCCCGATGACCGGGGGAGCGGTGTACGCAGCCTGCGTCGGCCTGCGCGACAAGGTCCTGGAGCAGTGGGATGGCGACGACCTCTCCGACGACGGCGTACACAAAGACGGCGAGCTGGTGGCGACCCTGGATCAGGTCTGCGCCGACGGGCCGGTGGAGTTCCTGGCCACCTACCGGCATCCCCCAACCAGCCCGCCCGATGAGAACTTCCACGGCGACGTCCACGTCGATTTCGGCATCGCCGGCCACCGCGCCGTCGTCGACGTCGATGAAGAGCTCGGTCTGGTGCGAGTGATCAGCGTCGACACCGTGCAGGATGTCGGCAAGGTGTTGAACCCGACGTCCGTCGTCGGCCAGATGGAGGGCGGGACCATGCAGGGCGTCGGCCTTGCCGTCATGGAAGAGATCGTGCTGCGTGACGGCAAGATGCTCAACGCCAACTTCACCGACTACCTGCTGCCGACGTTCCTCGATGCCCCCACCGTCGACATGGTGCTTCTCGAGGAGGAAGGCGGCTTTGGGCCATTCGGCGCCAAGGGGATTGCCGAATCGCCAACCATCAGCTCGACGCCAGCCATCGTCGCCGCCATTCGCAACGCCACCGGCAAGCCGCTCACACGAGTGCCGGTGCGTCCCGAGGACATCGTCGGGCTGTAAGCGTCATCTCTCTCCCCAGTGAGCGGAGCGAGCCCAGCGGGTAGGGCGGATTCCGGCTAGTGGCTGGGCGTCAGACGCAAAGCTCGCCGCTGACGCCGCGTTGGCAGAGGAGGGTGGCCTCGACTGCCATCAGCGAGAAGCCCTCGCCGCTTTCGGTCGGCTGACCGAAGATGTGAAGGCGCCATCCCTCCTGGCTGTCGTCGGCCAGGCCGAGCACGTCGATAGTGATCTCGCCGAGGTCGCCAACCGTAGGGGCGACGACTACGACGATGCCGGACTCGACATCGGTCGACGCCACTGAGTTGGCAACGGTGGTGCCAAGTTCGAGCATCGTCTCGGCCAAGGGGATCTCGCCGAGGTTGGCGACAACCAGAGAGGTGATGTCATCCACGCCGGCGAGTCGCGATAGGAACTCCTGATTCGCCCAGCCGACCGCTCCTCCGACCTCGATCTCCCACCACACGGTTCCAGATGGCAGCTGCCAACCGTTGCCGGTGCCGCTTATGCCCATCAGCGTCGGGTCGAGCGTGGCGATCACGTCGTGGGTGATGTTGGGCCCGGAGCGCACATTGAGCGTGTCGTCGTATTGGACGCCGACGACTCCGACGATGGGTCCTTCGGCCGGCGTCGGCACCCAGAAGTCGAAGGGCTCCCCGATCGGCCCGGTCGTGGTGGTCGTCGCCGGCTCAGTGGTGGTGGTAGGCGCCGTCGT
>JAZFSG010000054.1:0-3917 GCA_036446035.1 Acidimicrobiia bacterium
CCCGGTTTGCGCCAGGGCCTGAAGCATTGTGCCACCCGGACGACGGCGGCGTCAACCCGGTGCTATCCCTCGGTGTCGGCGTCGCCGCGCTCGGCTGGCTTCTCTTCACCCCTGGAGAAGTCGCGCAGCTTCTCGGCCAGCTCCAGGAGGCGCTTCTGGACGCGGTCGTTGAGGCTGTCGGCGTCGAAGCTGTCGTCGTCGAGCCGTCGGCCGGCGGGGAAGCCCGTCAGCACCTCGATCCCTTCGTCGATTGTGGTGACGGGATAGATGTGGAACTTGCCTTCTCGCAGGGCGTCGACGACTTCGTCCTTGAGCATCAGGTTAGCCAGGTTGCTCTCCGGGATAAGGACGGCCTGTCGGCCGGTCAGTCCGCGGTTGCGACAGACCTCGAAGAACCCCTCGATCTTCTCGTGGATACCGCCGATCGCCTGGACGTCGCCGTTCTGATTGACCGAGCCGGTGACGGCGATTCCCTGTTTGATCGGCACGTCGCTGAGGCGCGACAGCAGGGCGTAGAGTTCGGTACTGGAGGCACTGTCGCCATCCACCTCCCCGTAGCTTTGCTCGAAGACGATCCGAGCCGAAAGCGACAGCGGGATGTTGCGGGCATACTTCTCGTGAATGTAACCGTTGAGGATCAGCACCCCCTTGGTGTGCAGCCGTCCGCCCAGTTTCGCTTCTCGCTCGATATCGACCAGACCTTCCCGGCCAACGCCGACGCTGGCCGTTATCCGGCTGGGACGCCCGAAGGCGAAATCGCCGGCGTCGACGACCGCCAGTCCGTTGACTTGCCCCGCCCGTTCACCGTCGATATCGATGATGACCGTGCCCGTCTCAATCATCTCGTTGATTCGTTCCTGGAGGAGATTGGAGCGATAGATGCGCTGCTCGACGGCCCGCTCGACATGCCCGGCCTCGATGACATCGGCACCGTCCTCACCGGCCCAGAAGTTGGCCTCGCGGACGATGTCGGCGATGTCGGCGAACATCGTTGACAACTTGTCGTGGTTGTCGGCCAGGCGTGAGCTGTGCTCCATTATTCGTGCCAGGGCGCCGCTCTTGAGGTGTCTCAGTTCTTCCTCGATGCAGAGGCGGCAGAGAACGGCGGCGTAATCTCTCATGTTCTCCGTCGTCTTGTCCATCCGGCTGTCGAAATCGGCCTTTACCTTGAACAGCTCCCGGAACTGCGGATCGCCACGGAGCAGCAGGTAGTGTAGCGTGGGCTCCCCGATGATGACCACCTTCACGGTGAGGGGTACCGGCTCCGGTCGCAAGCTCTTGGTCGCCATGAAACCGAGCCGCTCGCCGACTTCCTCGATCGCCAGCTTTTCGTCGCGTAACGTTCGCTTCAGACCGTCCCACGACAGTGGGTTCGTCAGCAGATCTTCGATCCTGACGACCAGGTATCCCCCGTTGGCGCGGTGTAACGAGCCGTTCTTGATCATCGTGAAGTCGGTGTACAGGGCGCCAAACTGTGCCTCCTTCTCGATGCGCCCGAACAGGTTGTTGAAGGTGGGGTTCATCTCGACGATGACGGGTGCTCCCTCGAGGTCGGAATTGTCGACCAGTACGTTGACCTCGTAGTTTCGGAAGGCCTGCTTCCTGGTCTGCTCCTGCATCGCTACCGCCATCGGCTCGGTGCCCTGCGGCTTCTGCTCCAACCGAAACAGCTCGAAGTTCTCGACGATGTCCTGCTCCACTTCGTCGAGATAGGCCAGCACCTGCGGTAATTCGGCGTACTTCGTTTCGAGTGCCGTGAACAGATGGTCGATAGCGTATTTCGCGACCTCGTGGTCGGTGTCATCCAGCTGTGTCTGGGCGGCGCTCTCCTCGACCTGCAGGTCGGCGATTCGCTGCTGGAGTTCCCTGGTGAGTTCTTCCCTGGCTTGGGTGAGTTGTTCCTTGGCCTCAGGTGCCAGCTGCTGATAGGCCTCGTCGGTCATCTGCTCGCCGTTGCTGGCCGGAAGGAGTATCAGGCCGACCTGAGAGGCCTTGAGGACTAGCCCCCTTTCACGGGCTCGCTGGCTGATGACCGAGAAGGCGGATTCCCGCTTCCGGTTCAACTCCTCGACTATTTCCGAACGGCGGTCGGCGTACTCCTTGCTGGCGAAGGACTGGGCGATGCTCCGCCGCGTGCCGTCGATGAGGTGCCGTATGTCCTTCTGGAAAACGAGCCCGGTGCCGGACGGCACTTCGAGGACGTGCGGGCAGTATGAATCGCGGAAATTGTGGACGTAGCACCAGTCGGACGGTTCTGGCTTCTCGGCGGCTAGGGCGTCGAGGAAGGACTTGATGACCGTCATCTTGCCCGTCCCCGCCGGCCCTGACACGTAGACATTGAATCCCGGTTTCTGGATGTGCAGGCCGAACTTGAGGGCGCTCAAAGCCCTGTCCTGGCCGATGATGCCGCCCATCGGTGCCAGGTCGGCGGTGGAGTCACAGCCGAACATTGCGGGGTCGCAACGGTATCTCGCCTCGTCGGCCGTGAGTTCTCGGGGCATTGTGGCCCTCCTCGTCGCCGGGCGAGGCCTCCGGTGTGGCCACGGCGCTACCTATCGACTATGATAGCAAATCCGAAGAGGGTATTGTACAGTGGGGCCGGACGGATCCAGGTTTCGCTCTCGTGGTGCGATTGTGTATCGGCCACGCCAGCCCACGGCCGATCCTGACCCAGGTGACCGCCATCACCCGGCAGGTCGACGGTGCTTCAGTCCTTACTGTCTGGGCGAAGACAGGCTCAAACGCTCACGACTTCAGTGACGTCGTCCACCTTCTCGCGCAATATTCTCTCGATGCCGTTCTTGAGCGTCATCGTCGCCATCGGGCAGCCGCCGCAGGCGCCCTGGAGGCGGACACTGACGACCCCGTCGGTGAAGTCGACCAACTCGACATCACCACCATCGGCTCTGAGTGTCGGCCTGATCTCTACGAGGACCGCTTCGATGTCTTCTCTCATTGTTCTCCTCTCTCTCCTCTTGTCCGTAGTCTAGCGGTTGGCGCAATTGCCGTCTGCGACTTTTGTCGCCATCCTTGAGGACGGCGCGTCGTTTGAATCGTCACTTGCCGTGACGTACATTGTCTCCATGCCGTCGGCAGACGGCCGGCCCGACGGCCGTGCCTTGCCTGGCGTCGAGGAAGCCGACGTCTCCGCAAGGGTGTTCATTGTCAGCTTCGACAGAGGGCACGAAGTCTGGTTGCGCCGGATCATTCCCGGCGGCATTAAGGCGTCGCCGGGCACGCCGGCGACGCCGTCAGCCGGGGCCGCGAGATCGGTCCTGGGATTGCATCCTGTAGGGATTGCCCATTCGGAACCGGCACTGCCGGCGTGTGCCTTCGCCGGCGCCGGTGTCCGGACCGTCACGTCGGGACGGCTGCTGCCGGGGTTGCGGCGCGAGTGTCGAGGACCTATACTCTATCACTAGCGGCGGTGGCCGACGGGATTGGCGTCGCCACGGAGGGATGAATCGAATGGCAACCCAGAAAGTCCTCATCGTCAACGGCAGCCCGAGGAGGAAGGGCAACAGCGCGGTGCTGGCCGAGCAGGTCGCCGAAGGCGCCCGGTCGCTGGGAGCTGAAGTCGAGACCGTTATCCTCCAGGACCTTGACATCAAGCCGTGCGACGGCTGCGGCGTTTGCCGCACGCCCGGTAAGGGCTGCCATATCGACGATGACATGCAGGCCCTGTATCCCAAGGTCCGCGAGGCGGACGCCCTGGTGCTGGCCGGTCCGGTCTACTTCTTCACCGTCACCGCCCAGACGAAGCTTTTCATGGACCGCTGCTACGCAATCGTCAAGACCGGCGATAACGCCCTGGCGGATAAGCGGGTGGGCATCGTGCTCACCTACGGTGGCGCCGACGCCTTCGGCTCCGGGGCGGTCAACGCCCTGCGTACCTTTCAGGATGCCTACGGCTACGT
>JAZFSG010000055.1:0-30654 GCA_036446035.1 Acidimicrobiia bacterium
AGGCGTCGCGGTGGCTCAGAGCATCTATGACCGCGGCACGGGACAGGCGCCACCACTCGATGACCTCTTGACTGCGCTTCGGCCCCCGGTTCGACGTGTCCTTGACGAAGGCATCGAAGGTAGGGAAGTCGTTGATCTCAGATAGCCGGGCGCCCTTGGCCTCGATGGCGTCGAGAGCGTACTCCTCGAAGGTCGCCAGGTGCGCGACATGTTGGCGGATCGTCCAGCGATTGTGCGGCGTCTTCTTGGCCCAATCGCGGTCCTTGATGCTCTGCAGGTATTGGTCGAGCGATTGCTGTTCGGCTACGACTTCGGCGAGGATTTCATGCACGGTCCCCCCATTGTATCGGCTGGCGACAGCCGGTTTTCTAGGCGGGGAAGTGGTCGGAGTTGAGCCGATCGATCATCTGGCGTAGCCGTCCGAAGTTCCTGCGATTGAAGTGCAGTGTGAGGCGGTGTTTGTCGAGGTTGTCTGAGCTCTGGACCTCATCCTCGGTGGCCTCTGATGCCTCGATGGCCCCGGAAACCAGCACGTCTGCGAACTCGTCGTTGAGTTCCTCTATCAGCGACGCCGTTGGCTCATGCTTCAGCCGCAACACGAGGCGGCCCCTGACGAACCGTTGGCTGTGGTAGTTGGCGTAGAAGTCGGCGATGTGGGAAGCGGCCTCGGTGACACTCGAGGTCGTGTGGTAGAGATGGACATCGTCCGGCGAGATCATCCCCTGCTCCATCAGCGCGCTCGTGAACGTCGACCAGGCCTCCCAATAGCCCGTTCCTTGTGACTCCATGAGGACGATCGGGTGGAGGGTTGTCTTGCCGGTCTGCGTCAGAGTGAGCAGCTCGAAGAGTTCGTCCTGGGTGCCGAATCCGCCAGGGAAGATCACGAAGGCGTCTGACTCCTTGACGAACATCAACTTCCGCGTGAAGAAGTACTTGAAGTTGATCGTTCGGGACTCGTGCAGGTAGGCGTTCGGTTCCGATTCGAAGGGAAGCCTGATATTCACGCCGAACCCGGACTCGGCGCCGGCGCCAAGATTTCCCGCCTCCATGATCCCGGGCCCCGCGCCGGTTATGACCATCCAGCCGCGCTCATCGGCCATCTCTCTGGCGAGCTCGGCGGCGAGCTGATAGTTGGCGTCTTCGGGCGGAGTTCGAGCAGACCCGAAGATCGTCACCTTGGGGGTTTCCCGATACTGACCGAAGGTCAGGAACGAGTAGCGCATCTCCTTGAGCGCCGTGTTCGCCAACTTGAGGTCGGCTCTGTCCGCATCGTCGCGCATCATCTTGAGGCCGCTCACGAGCATCTCGCCGATGATGTCGGCGTCGTGGTCATGATCGCCCGAGTGGTTGTCGATCGCGGCTGCCACGAGCGCGTGCAGTTGGGCATCCAGCTCGGTATTACCCAGGTCGTAGGAGCGCGCCATTGTTAGTCCGAGTAGGGGCGTTCTTCGGGGCCAGTGCGGGCGACGGCGCTCCACACCGTCTCGTAGTGGTCTCTGTCGTAGGCGTCGACGTGGGGCAGAACGAACGTCTCCCAAGTCATGCGTAGTGGATCATCGACCTCGGCATGTATACGCAGTCCCGCCGGCATCCTGTCGAGGACTGTGCGGAGGCTCATAGGGGTCTCGACTCGCGTCGCTGTGTCGATCGAGGCGAACGAGGTGTTCACTTCAACGGCGAGTCGCGAGATGAGTTCTATGAACCTCTCACCCAGCGACGGGTAGCGGCGTCCCAGCATGTCGCTGAGCTGTTCCTCCGTCGGGAAGTCCTTCTCCCAGATGACCCAACGATCTGCGAAGGCCTTGTTGAGCGTCTGGGTGCCGGCGTAGTCGCGGAGATCTGTCGGGTTCATGGTTCCGAACAAGCGCACGTCAGGTCGTAGATGAACCGTCTCGCCGTTCGGCAGCCCGATGGCTTGATAGCGATCGAGGAGGCCGTGCAGGGCAAAGAGCGTCTCGGCGCCCGCAGCGTTGAGCTCGGAGAGGTTGATGAGGCTGGGTCCGCGCAGTGCTCGCGTGATGTCGCCGTCTTCCCAGCGACTCTCCGTGCCGCCTTTGCCGTCCCCGTAGAGCTTGACCGAGCCGATGAGGGTGATGTCGCGCACCTCACCGGTGAGGGGTATGCGGTAGTAGGGGAGCCGCAGCAGAGCGGCGAACTGCTCCAGGTCGTGATCCTTACCGGTTCCCATGTGGCCGCGGATGGCGAGGTGTAGCGGCGTATCCGTGAAGTGCTGTCGACGAGCTTCCTCCAACTGGGCCATCTGGTAGAGCATCCCCAGATCGACGTAGTAGGGATCGGGCTCGGGTATGTGTTGGCGCCGCGCCGCGAGGTCGTCAAGGTTGCGGGGCAGCTTGAAGGGCTCCAGTTCTATTGGCTTGCGGTCCCCGGAGGGATCGTTGAAAACGATGGGTTCAGGCATCAGGCACTCCTTTCGAGATGGTAGGGGGTGGAGCTGTGTCCCCACCATGTGTCTCCGCCCCATTGCGAGGCGGCTTTGGCCAACGACGATCGGACGCCGTCGACCATCGCCTTGGCGAGCTCGTCCGGTCGCGCCACCACCTGGTGGTACCGATAAGCCGACTCGACGGTCTGATCCCCGATGCCGATTCCAAGCACGGTGGTGCCCGAGTCTTCGACGCTGGAGATGGATTTGGTCAGGGCGTCGACCGAGCCCCGGGTCATGCCGTCGGCGAGTACCACGAGCATGCGAGCAGAGGCACCGCGAGCCGCCAACCGCTGAGCGGCGTAGCTGACATTGAACTCATCGACGTTCGCTGCCTTGGCGAACATCGAGACTGGCGGAGCGGTTTCCGGATCCCGCCGTGCCGCTGTCGCCGCTTCCTTGGGGTGCGAGGCAAGCCAGAAGAGACCGGCGATCCTCTGTTCTGCAGTCCGCCACCTGTCATCGAAGCTCTTGATGAGGTAGTGGTTGACGGTCCTGCTGAGCCTGTCGGCTGCTCCGCCCTGCGACTGTCGCAGTCCTGCCGTCGTTGCGGTCAGGCGCTTGGCGAAGGACTGCTCCGAGTCGTCCTCCACGGCGGCGAAGGAGCGGTTGAAGAGAGCAACCTCGAACTCGATCTGGAGTTCGTCGGCGAGCCTGGCAAGAGTCCAGGCGCCGAGGGTGGCGGCGGCCATCGCCCACGGTCTCCTCTGGACGGGGCCTCGCAGCTGTGGCTGCAGCATGCTGGCGGAACCGTCGACGAGGAGGCTCACCGAATAGGAGCGGCGCGTTGAGACGGCCCTTCGCTCGAACATCCTCTCGTAGAGACCACCGCCGAGGAGAAGGGCCGAGTACGGGGAGAGATCGCCGGCGTCGTAGCCGCTCCGCAGCCCGCGCCGCTGGTTGGCGGTGAACAGCGGGAACAGCTCTCCCGAGACCCGGCGCTGCGCCACGCCCCATTCCGCCGCCGCCGCCTGGAGAGCCGCCCGGCCCTCGGGGGCGAACTTGCTGAAGCGGTGGGGGATGCGATCTACAAGCAACTTGCCGCCCTGGCCCGTCGGCAGGTACACCGTCGGGGCCTCGGAGATCCGCACGATCTGGTCGGTGCTCGGGTCGCCAGCCTGGTCCGTCTGGTCGAGCCGGCCCTGGTCGCTCGCCATGGCCTCCGCCGAACCTTTGGCGTCGTCATACCCCTCGGCGTCCCGCAGCACGGGGCTGACGATGCGGACACGATCAACGCCCTCGCCGAGGGCGTCTGCCTCTTCTTCCTCACGCTGAGTGCGGTCGGCAACGGTCTCGCCCGTCGTTGCATCCGTGACCAAACCATGGAGCCTTGCCACCTGCAGGACCTGGAGGGCGAGCCCCGCCACCTCCCAGGGATCTGTCGTGGTCGCAGCCGCCTCGAGGAATGGAGCCGCGTCGTCGAGCGCCGTCGCCACGTTGGGCTCGGTGACGCGCTGTAGCTCGTCCTTAGACGAGTAGCCGGCTGTGACGAGGAAGGCGGCCAGGGCGTACTGACCGAGTGGGCGCGTCGTCGCCATGGCGTCAGGCACCGCAGAGAGGTAGAGGTCGGCAAGCACGGACCGGGCGCCGTCGTAGCCGACGAAGAGCTGCGTCTCCTGGCGAGCGTCCTCGAGCGCGAAGAACATCGTCTCGCCGGCGACGCCCCCCGCCTCCTTCAAGGCATCGAGCAGAGAGACCTCTTCTTCGGGGAGCTCTTCCACGTAGTCGTCTGGGAACCACTCGCGAGGTAGCGCTCTGCGGTCCTCGAAGTCGGTGGCCACGAGATGCACCACCTCATGGAGCGCCGACGCCAGAGCGACCTCAGTCGCGGTGACGGGAGCGGCCCGGGTGTATGCAGCTTGGAAGACGCCCGGGTCCACAACGACCTCGTCGCGGGCCGCCGCCGATTGGGTGCCGAGGCGGACGTGGAGGTTCTCGTTACCGGAAAGCGTCCTGGCGAATCTGGTGATGGCACCGGCGACTCGCTGGTATCTGGCCACCACAGCCTCGATGGCGCGCTCTTCTGGCGGCAGGACTTCACTCAGGATCGTTTGGTCTGGTCGGCGCATAGCCAACCATTGTGTCACGGCCGCGGGCCTTTGCAGCCGATAATGGGGTCATGGCTCGCGTCGAGATACCAGAGAGTGAGATCAGCTGGTCGTTTGGACCATCCGGTGGTCCCGGCGGTCAGCACGCCAACCGCTCTTCGACGCGGGCCGAGTTGCGATGGGATCTTGCTCAGTCGACTGCCATCGATGACAACACCCGAGCGACGCTCATCGATCGCATGCCGGGTGCCAGCAGCGGGGTGGTCGCCATCGTTGCCGACGGCAGCAGGTCGCAGTGGCGGAACCGCCAGCAAGCGATGCGCCGTTTGAACGAGCGCATCGACACTGCCCTTCGACCCACCAAGAAGCGCCGGCCGACGCGAACGCCGGCACGAGCCAAGGCGAAGCGGCATCAGGCGAAGAAGAGGCGAGCCGAGTTGAAGAAGCTGCGTCGCCGACCGGAGATCGACTAGCTGCCGGTGTAGGCGGTGAATCCGGCGGCGCGCCGGGCTTGCATCTGTGTGTAGACGAGGTCCATCGATGCCCGTGCCGCCTCTCCAACGTGGGTCGCGGCGCGTTCCACGGAGGCCGCATCGTCGGTGTCAAGCGCGATCAGCCGGAGCGCAACCTGATACGGGAAGCTGTCCTTGACCAGCGTCACATAGGTCGAGTCCGCAACGAGCGCCTGCAGTCGATCGAGCGGCCGGAAGTAGAGCAACAAGGCGAGTACGACTCCACCGGAAGCTGCCAGCTCTCCGAAGGCCAGCTCGTCGATGTCTCCCCGATAGAAGGCCCGTGCGGGGAAGCCGACGAGAGCCATGCCGAGGGCGAACATCGCCAAAGAGAAGATCACGATGACTGCATAGGTGACGCGGAGGCGACGCCTGACGGCAGTCACGTCGCGCTGTCCCTCTTTGAGGGTTGATCGGAGCTCGCTCACCAACCACCCTCTTGTGCGCTCCGGAACAGGGGTGGGTTGCACGTGTTCGGTGGTCAAAGTGGTGGGGGGTGTCTGCGCCGGGCGGCTTGGCCGCGGCTTGACGCTGGCTGCCTTGGCAGTCGCTTCCACCTTGGCTTCTACCCGCCGGGCGGCGTTGGCCTTGGCGGCGTTTGCCGGTGTCGTGGCCACTGTCTCCCGCTTTTCGTCTTTGCTCGTCAGGGTCCTGCTCCGCTGGTCTCGTGCAACCTAATCGAAACGGCGCAGGCCTGTATGGCCGGCTATCCGGCCATCTAGGGTCAGCCTATGGAGCGGCTTGAAGTGACTACCAGAGGCGTCCGCCTCATAGTCTGGGTTGGCGGCGAGGCGACAGCACCGTCCCTGCTGCTTCTCCATGGATGGCCCGAGTCTTCCCGGGCATTCGCCAAGGTCATCCCCGTCCTGGCCGATCGATATCGCCTGATCGTCCCCGACCAACGCGGTTTCGGTGAGTCCGACATGCCAAAGGGGACCGCCAGCTACTCGATGGGGATCCTGGTGAGCGATGCCGTGGCCATTGCGGATGCAACGGGCGCAGATCGGGTTGGCGTCGTTGGCCACGACCTTGGCGGGTCCGTCGCCTGGGCGCTCGGCGCGGTGGCGCCGGATCGGGTGCGGGCCATGGTGGTCATGGCTTCGCCCCATCCACTCCACTTTCGCCGGGTGGCGGCGGCGAGTCCTGAGCAGATGCGGCGAGCCTTCTATGTGTGGCTGCTGCACGCGGGGCGGTCGGGGGAGCGCCTACTCGGTCGCGACGACTTCCGGCACCTTGCCCAATGGGCTTTCGGGCGATCCGCTGTCACGGACGACGACCGCAACGCCTATCGAGCGCAATGGGCGGAACCGGGCAGGTTCACCGCTATGGCCGAGTGGTATCGAGCCATATACGGCCCGGACCTACTCAATCCGGATGTGTCGCTCGACCTGGCCCCGGTGGCGGTACCTGTGCGGTATCTGGCGCCGGAGCACGATCCGGCGTTCGCCGCCGGCATGCATTCGGGGTCAGGCGACTTCGTTGACGCCGCTTTCGACGAAGTGGAGATTCCCGGGACCAGTCACTGGTTGTGCCACGATGCCCCAGACCGGGTCGGCGGACTCATCGACGAGTGGATGAGTTCTCACCCCTAGGCGGTGCCGTTGGCAACGCGCCCGGCCATATCATCGCCCCAATGCACTACGACCTAACAACGCTTGACAATGGAATCCGCGTAATCACCGAGTCGATGCCTGAGGTCCGCTCGGCCGCCATCGGCTGCTGGGTGGACACCGGGAGTCGCGACGAGACCCCGCCGGAAGCGGGGTCGTCTCACTTCCTCGAGCATCTGCTCTTCAAGGGAACGGCGGACGTCTCCGCTCAGGAGATCGCTGAGGCCTTTGACGCGGTAGGCGCCGAGTCGAACGCCTTCACCTCAAAGGAGTACACCTGCTACTGGGCGCGGATGCGCGACGAGGATCTGCCTTTGGGTGTCGGGCTGCTTGCCGAGATGACGCAGCGCCCGGCACTGCGCGCCGACGACATCGATTCCGAACGCCATGTTGTCCTCGAAGAGATCAACATGAACGAGGATGACCCAACAGACGTTGCCTACGAACGCTTCGCCAGGGCGCTGTGGGCGGGGCACCTGCTGGAGTACCCCATTCTCGGAACACGCGAGTCCATCAACGCGACCACACCCGAGATCATCAGGGGGTACTGGGAGCGGCGCTACTCGCCCAAGTCGATGGTTGTCGCCATCGCCGGCAACATCGTTCACGAAGAGGTTGTCGACAAGGTGGCGTCAGAGTTCGGTGATTGGTCAGGAGAGTCGATGACTCACGATCACTCGCCGGCACCAACTGAGCCGAGGGTGAAAGTCGAGAAGCGGGACACCGAACAGGCACACATCGTTCTCGGCGGTCAGGGCTTGACCCGTGACGACGACCGACGATTCGCGTTCGGCGTGCTCAGCCACATCATGGGTGGTGGCATGTCATCTCGTCTGTTCCGTGAGATCAGAGAGAAGCGCGGTCTCGCTTATGCGGTCTATATGTTCCGGTGGCCTTTCGCCGATTCCGGCGCCTACGGCGTTTACGTCGGGACTACGCCATCACAGACCGCCGAGGTTCTCAAGCTGGTCAACGATGAGTTGAATAGGGCGATTACCGATGGTGTCACTCAGACCGAACTGGAGAGGGCCAAGGGTTACACCAAGGGGAGCCTTGCGCTTTCGTTGGAGGACGCCAACAGCAGGATGGGTCGACTCGGCCGCAACGAGCTAGCCGGCATGGAGCACTTGTCTGTCGACGAGATCGTCGGGCGGGTCGAGGCTGTCACCACCGAAGACGTGTTGGCACTGGGTGCGGACATATTCAGCGGTCCCAAGGTCATAGGCGCCACCGGCCCCTTCGACGCCGACGAACTCGAGCCTCACGTCGCATGACCAAGGTCGCAGTCTCCGGTGCATCTGGACGCATGGGACGGCGCACAGCAGCTGCCGTCGCCGCCGCTGCCGATCTCGAGTTGGTTTCACTATTCGATCCGAGCCACGGCGGGGAAACGATCGAGGGGATCGTCGTGTCCTCCGATCCGGTTGTGGTCGGCGAGGCCGAGGTTGTCGTTGAGCTCACCAATCCCGATGTCGTCATGGAGAACCTCAAGCAATGGCGGAGTCTTGGCGTAAACGCGGTTGTCGGGACTTCGGGATTCGACGCCGGCCGCCTGAAAGCGGCGGAAGGGATCTGGGGCGAGGGCCCCCCCAACTGCCTCATCGTGCCGAACTTCTCCCTTGGCGCCGTCCTCATGATGCGCTTCGCCGAAGTCGCCGCCGCCCACTTCACCGGCGTCGAGATCATCGAGCTCCATCACGAGGACAAACCAGATGCTCCCTCGGGTACTGCGCTGGCGACTGCGGCCCGCCTGACCTCTGCCATCTTCGAGTCGAAGGAGCTGGTCCCAGGTGCCCGCGGCGCCGCGGTCGGTGATGTTCGGGTGCACTCCGTTCGACTGCCGGGGATGGTGGCCCATCAGCAGGTCATACTCGGCAACGAGGGCGAAACGCTAACCATCCGCCACGACACCTCCGACTACGCCTCCTTCATGCCGGGAGTGCTGTTGGCGATTCGATCGATACCAGATCTAGAGGCCTTCGGCGTCGGTCTCGAAGGCCTTCTGTTCAAGGATTAGGCCCTTGTTGTCGATGTTCTGGGTGACCGGAAGGGGTTCTATGAAGAAGCTATCGCTCGCCGTTGTATGCCTCCTCGTTGCCGTCGCCTGTGGCGACAGCGGATCCGGGTCGTTCGATCCCGAAGCCGGGTTCAGCCAGGGCTCCCAGGGGGAGTTGCGCTCACTCGCCTACGCCTATCAGCCCGCCAGCCGGCTGGTCTATGGCTACAGCATGAACATGAACATGAACATGTCGGCAGATCTCGACGTGCCTGAGGCCTTCGACAACATGACGATGGGCGTTTCCTTGGCCGGTTCCATCGCCTACGACGTCTCGGCTGGCGCCACCGACGGCACCGTCGTTATCTCGATCCGGCCCGAGGTGACGGAGTTTTCGCTCTCCGAGTTCACCGTCGACGGCGAAGCCATGCCCGAAGAGCTGACTGGATTCGATGATCCTGCGGCCGCCGGGCTTGACGAGTTCATACCGCAGATGACGGTGACGCTCGACGCCAAGGGCGATGTTCTCGCGATGCAAGTCGGAGACGTCACCGTGCCCTCCGAATTGCTGGGGAGCTTCGGCGGATCCGGCTTCAGCGACCCCTCCGGGATGGGCATGCTCAGCACTCTGTTCGGTCCCGAGTTGCCGATCGAAGAGGTGAGGGTCGGCGCCACCTGGACGACGACGGACACCCAGGACGTGCCATTCGTCGGGGAGATGACCGTCGTTACCCATCACGAGATCGTCGGCGAGGAGAACCGCGACGGACGAGACACCATCATTATCGAATCGGTAGCGGAGATGTCACCGTTGACAATGGACTTCGCCGACATGCTGAAGTCGCTCCAGGATCCCTCGACGCTGGCGTCCCTTGGTATGTCGGCAGACGAATTGAACATGGCTGAGCTCGAGGCGGAGCTGTTCGAGGAGATGGATTTCGACTTCTCCATGACCTTCGACTACGACAACATGGCCACGACCACCTGGCTCGATTACAGCGCAGGCATCACGGTCGCTACGGAGAGCGACATGGACATGACCATGACGATGAAGATGGACTCACCAGAGGGAGGCGGCGACATGACGATGGGTATCGGCACATTCATCGCCATGCTCCTCATCGAGGACGGGGCGAGCGCCTAGAAGAGAACGCTGGCGAGGCGTCGCCGGTACTCGACGGTCAGCGGATGGTCGACGCCGAGCACTCCGAAGATATCGAGCATCGCCGCCTTGGCGGCGTCTGCGTCTGGACCCTTGCCGACCACGATGGCGAGCAGATGATCTAGCCCCGGTTCGTATTCGCCCTTCGCGGCCAGGGCCGTTCCCAGCGACAGTCGGGCCGCGGTGTCCTGGGAGTCCTGCTCCAGTGCGGCCTCGAATTCAGCGACGTCGGTTCCCTGCGAGGCCGTCAGGCGGGCAGCGGCCTGTAGGCGCTGGACCTCGGCAGTCGGCGACAGCTTGCCGAGCACGATCAGAGCGTCCGCGGTCTCTCCTCTGGCGATGAGGAGCGCGGCCAACCCCGTCCCCGCATCCTGGTGGTCGGCATCCTGATCCAGGGCCTCTCTGAAGAGGGTCTCTGCCAAGGCCTCGTCGCCGGCGAGAATGGCGTCACGGGCCCGCTCGACTGCGAGGTCGGCGCCGCTTGGCAGCAAGGCGTTGACCCAGTCGCGAACCCCCGCCTCGGGGATGGCACCGGTGAAGCGACTGACGGCCTCGCCGCTACGGAAGCCGATGACGTTGGGGATGCCCTGCACCCCAAACTGACTAGCGAGCTCCTGGTTGGCGTCGACGTCAACTTTGACCAGTTCGATTTCGGTCTCCGAGGCGACCTTCTCGAGGATCGGTCCCAGGGTATGGCACGGTCCGCACCACTCCGCCCAGAAGTCAACGACGACGGGGATCTCGTGGCTGCGTTGCAGGACGGCGCGCCCGAAATCCTCTGTTGAGATGTCGATGGCCATCGCGCCAAGATACCGGTGGTACCGTCGCTACACGCTCCAGAGGAGGCGCCATGGCACCCTTCGGCGAAGTCATAACTGCGATGATCACCCCGTTCACCCCCGATGGTGAGGTGGACTACGGGCAACTGTGGAAGTTGGCAGAACACCTCGTCGCCAACGGGTCAGACGGCCTCGTGGTCTCGGGCACAACGGGCGAATCTCCGACCCTGAGCTCCGACGAGAAGCTCGCGGTCTTCAGGGGTGTCGTCGAGGCGGTCGGAGACAACGGTGTAGTGATCGCCGGGGTCGGGACGTACAACACGGCCCACTCGGTTGAGATGGCGCGCCACGCCGCCGACGCCGGATGCGACGCCCTATTGGCGGTGACCCCTTACTACAACAAGCCTCCCCAGGAGGGTCTCGTCATGCACTTCGAGGCCATCGCCGATGCCACCGACCTGCCACTGATGCTCTACAACATCCCTGGACGCAGCGCCCGGCTCATCGAGATCGACACTCTGGCCCGCCTTGCCGAGCACAGCAGGATCGTCGCTGTCAAGGATGCGGTCGAAGACACCGGGTTCACATCTCGCACCTTCGCGGCTTGCGGCGACGCGCTCGCCATCTATTCGGGCGCAGACGCCTACACGTTGCCGATGCTGGCGGCCGGTGCCGTTGGTGTCGTCTCCGTGGCGTCTCACCTCGTTGGCCGCCAGATCAAGAGGATGTTCGCCGAAGCGACGGCGGGCGACGGAGGTGCCGCGACCAAGATCCACCACGCGTTGCTGCCTCTCTTTGACTCCCTGTTCCTCGAACCCAACCCGATGCCCCTCAAGGGCATCCTCAACAAGGTGTGGGGTCCTGTCGGCGACCCTCGTCTTCCGCTGATCCCGGCGTCAGACTCTGTGGTTGAAGCTGTCGAAGCCGCCCTTGCCGTGGCGCAACAAGCGTGACGGTTTCCGTCAGCTTCCTCGGCGGCCTTGGCGAGGTCGGTCGCAACTGCGCAGCTATCGAGATAGAGGGAAGGCTGGCCCTCATCGACTGCGGCCTCATGTTCCCCGAGGAGCACATGCTCGGCATCGACCTGGTTCTTCCCAACTTCTCCAGCGTCTTCGAGAGGGCCGATGACGTCGAGTGCGTAGTGCTTACCCACGGCCACGAAGACCACATCGGAGCCCTCTCCTATTTCCTGTCAGAGGTGAATGTCCCGATCTATGGGACACCGCTGGCGGTCGCCTTGGCGGCGGCTCGGGTCGAGGAGAACGGCATCGATGCCGACTTCCGGGCTACCGACCTGGGGGAGTGGGTTACCAACGGCCCGATCAAGTTCAAGCTGATCCAGGTAAGTCACAGTATCCCCCAGGGCGCCGCGGTTGCGTTCGATACTCCCGAGGGCATCATCATCCACTCCGGCGACTTCAAGCTCGATCCGACGCCGATCGACGCCAAGCCAACGGACCTCCCTGCTCTTGCCGAGCTCGGGCAACAAGGCGTTCGGCTCCTTCTGGCAGACAGCACGAACGCCGAGCGTCCCGGCGTTATCCCCTCAGAGTCGTCACTGCGGGACTCACTCCGCGATCTCGTCGCGCATGCCGAGGGCAGGGTGGTGGCGGCGTGTTTCGCCTCCCATCTCCATCGAGTGGAGCAGATCGTCGATGCCGTTGTCGACAGCGGTCGTTCCTTCGCGTTCCTGGGGCGGTCGATGCATCGCAACACCACCATCGCCCGCGAGCTGGGGATCATGCGCATCCCCGAGGACCGCCTCTACGACATCGAGGACCTGTTGAAGCTTCCACCGGAAGAGACCGCCATCATCTGCACGGGGAGTCAGGGCGAACCATTCGCCGCCCTGTCGCTGATGGCGGCCGGGGAGCATCGGTGGGTCGATCTGCAGCCCGAGGACACGGTCGTCATCTCGGCAACGCCCATACCGGGCAACGAGAAGAAGGTGAGCAGTGTCATCAACGGGCTCCTGAAGAGAGGGGTTACCGTTCACCACGGCCGCAACGCCAACGTCCACGTCTCCGGACACGCCGCACAGGAAGAACTGAAGACGTTCATCAACGTCGTCCGTCCGCAGGCCTACATCCCCGTCCACGGCGAATACCGGCACCTTCGTGCCAATGCCGACCTGGCGACGGCGATGGCCGTGCCGCAAGTGGTCCTGGCCGAGAACGGTGATGGCGTCGTCATCGACGGTGATCAGACCCGCCACGAGGCCGACCTCGTCGATGGCAGCTACGTCTATCTCGACGGCAGCGGCGTCGGCGACATCGCTTCCGACGTTCTGCGGGACCGCCGTCATCTCGCCGACGACGGCGTGGTAGTTGTGACCGTCGGCATCGCCAGCCGCACCGGCGAGATCCTGGTCGGCCCCGACCTCGACAGCCATGGCCTGACACAGGCACCAGGGGCCGTGCTGCGAGCCGCCAAGGCCGAGATCATCAAAGAACTCGAAGCTTTGGAGAAGCCGTGCGACCCCGACACGGTGCGCCGCCACGTGCGCGACGCCGCCCGCCGCGTCATCCGCCGCGAAACCGAACGGCGCCCAGTGGTGGTGCCGGTGGTGGTCGAGGTCTGATACGTCGGCTTTGGGCTTTGGCTTTGGGCTTTGGGCCGCGTCCATTCTTCGCCTTGCTAAGCACCTCCAAGTGATGAGATATCAGAAATCGCGCGGATCGCGCGATTGTGTCGCAGCGAGTGATTGGGGCCAGAGCGGAGGGCAAGTATCGTCGGCGCCACTTGAGCAAGACATCCCCCCGCACCGGGCGGAAGCGGGTGTCAGCAAAGAAGAAGACTGGTCGTTACGGCGAAAAGCTGGCGTCGTGGCGACAGGCAATCACCAGGCGACTTGGTCGCCAATCCGATGACCTATGGGGTTTGACGCTCATCGTCTTCGGCGTCGTTATCGGACTCGGCTACCTCAGTCTCGCCGGACCGGTCGGCCGGGGGACCGTCGGTGTTCTCGAGGTTCTCTTTGGGCTGTGGGGCTACATAGTTCCAGTGGCGCTCGTCGGCCTGGGTGTGACCCTGATCGCCAGGCCGCCGCTCCCCGAGCACGGCCGTCTCGCCATCGGCATCGGCCTCGTGTTCTTTGGAACGCTCGCCATGTTCCACCTGATGACGGGCACTCTCTCGCTCTCCGGCAACATCGAGGTAGTCCGCGATCGCGGTGGCGCGGTTGGCTCCCTCGTGGCATTTCCGCTGCGTCGGGTCATCGGATTCTGGGGAGCCTTCGTAGTGCTGACCGCGGTCGTTGGCATCGGCGTTCTCATCATGATGAAGACGACCCTGCGCGACATCGGCCTCACCGTGGGAGCTTTCGGAAGGGCGACAGCTGGGTGGGTCAAGGCTCGTCGGTTCCGGACCCCTCACACTGCGCCAGCCCAAGCGACACGGGCTACCCGTCCCCGGGCCGCCAAGCCGAAGCAGCAGCGCCCCAAGACCCAGCCATCGGCCAAGCCGCAGGCGAGTCCGGCAGCGGCGCCTCTTCCGGTGGCGGCGGCCGGCAGCGCCTATCAGCTACCTCCCCTCGAGCTGTTGCACACTTCGGTCGAGGAGAGCGGCTCCAACAAGAGAGCGCTCGAGGAAACCGGCCGCGAGCTCGAGATAACGCTTCGCCAGCACGGTGTCGATGCCAAGCTCGTGCGGATCGTTCCCGGTCCGACCGTCACCCGGTTCGAGATCGAGCTGGCGCCGGGAGTCAAGGTGTCGCGCGTAACGGGACTGAGTCACGACATCGCCTACGCCCTGGCGGCGTCCGAAGTGCGGATCCTTGCCCCGATACCCGGCAAGAGCGCCATCGGCGTCGAGGTGCCCAACCGCCATCGCCACCTTGTCACTCTCGGCGACGTACTGCGATCCCCTGAAGCCGACGCGGCAGTACATCCCCTCGAGGTCGGCCTCGGCAAGGACATCAATGGCACCGCCAGCCTGTTGAATCTGACGGAGTTGCCGCATGTCCTGATCGCCGGTGCCACTGGGGCCGGTAAGTCATCTTGCATCAACGCCCTGGTGACGTCGCTGCTGGTGAGGACAGACCCTGAGGAGGTCAAGCTCATCCTCGTCGACCCGAAGCGGGTCGAGCTCGGCCAGTACAACGGTGTTCCTCATCTGCTGACTAAGGTCATCACGAATCCCAAGAAGGCGGCAGAGGCCCTGCAGTGGGCGGTCTCCGAGATGGACCGCCGCTACGAACTGTTGGCCGATGCGAGTGTTCGTGACATCGCCGGCTACCGCGAGAAGATGGCGGCGGGCATGCTCGACACCGACGACTTCGATCGCTTCCCGTTCCTCGTCATAGTCGTCGACGAGCTCAACGATCTGATGATGGTGGCCGGGCGCGCCGTCGAAGAGGCCATCGTCCGGATCGCCCAGATGGCCCGCGCCGTCGGCATTCACCTCGTTCTGGCGACTCAGCGTCCCTCGGTCGATGTCATCACCGGGGTCATCAAGGCCAACATCCAGTCGCGGCTGGCATTCTCCGTCGCCTCCCAGGCAGACAGCCGGGTCATCATCGACACCGGCGGTGCAGAGAAGCTGGTTGGGCTCGGCGACATGCTGGTCGTCACGGCTCGTGACCCCAAGCCGGAACGGATCCAGGGCGCCTGGGTGTCCGAAGTGGAAATCGCGTCAGTCGTCGAGTGGGTACACGAGCAACAGAAGGCCTCATACGAGGACGAACAGGTCTTTGCTGCCGCCGAGATGAAGCAGGCCAGCGAGGAGGAATGGGATGGCGAGGATCCCGAGATCATCCGCCAGGCCCTCGAAATCATCGTTCGATCCCAGCTCGGGTCAACTTCGATGTTGCAGCGCAAGTTGCGCATCGGCTTTGCCAGGGCGGGTCGCGTCATGGACATCCTCGAGCGCCGCGGGATCGTCGGCCCGTCCGAAGGATCCAATGCCCGTGACGTGCTCTTGACGACCGAAGAGCTCGAAGAAATGTTCGTCGGCGCCTAGCCCGTGCGAGCCTCCGCCCGACTCCTGTGGTGGCATGCCGCACGCCTGGCGATGGAGATAAAGGCACACCGACCGTAAGTGGCAGTCGGTAGCCTCGCTGCCATGTCCGAGCCGCTGCAGATTCTCGATCCGCTGGGGAGCCTTGTCGGTGATGCCCCTATGGACCTGGAGGAAACCCGCCGCCTCTACCGGGCCCTCGTTGCCGCGCGGATCTACGACCACAAGGCCTCCGCGCTGCAGCGCCAGGGCAGGCTGGCCACCTACTCGCCTTTCGAGGGGCAGGAGGCCGCGCAGATCGGGAGCGCCGCGGCACTGCGGCCGGACGACTGGCTGGTCGGCACTTATCGGGACGCCGCGGCGATGCAGTTCCAGGGCTACCCGTGGGTGAACCTCTTCCTCGGCCGCACCGGCCATGAGAGCGGGGGAGCGACGCCGGACGGAGTCAACGTGCTGCCACCGTCGATAACGGTCGGCGCCCACATGATCCACGCGGTCGGCCTGGCGTGGGCGGAGCGAATCAAGGGCAGCGATCGCATCGCCTTGACGTACTTCGGCGACGGCGCCACTTCCGAGGGCGACTTCCACGAGGCGATGAACTTCGCCGGCGTCTATGCAACGGCGACCGTGTTCCTCTGCCAGAACAACGGCTTCGCCATCTCGTTGAGTCGGGAGAAGCAGACCGCAGCAGAAACCATCGCCTCCAAGGGAGTCGGCTACGGCGTTCCGGGACTGCAGGTGGACGGCAACGACCTGTTCGCTGTCTACAAGGCGACCAGCGACGCGGTGGTGAGAGCGCGCCGCGGCAAGGGGCCGACCCTGATCGAGGCACTCACCTATCGGATCGGCCCCCACACCACCAGCGATGACCCCGGCCGCTATCGGGATGAGGCGCAGGTGGCGAAGTGGCAGGAGCGCGACCCGTTGCAGCGAGTGCGGCTCTACCTGGAGAACAACGACGGCTGGGATGCCGAGTGGCAAACGCTGATCGAGGAAGAAGAGGGCGCTGTGATCGAGCAGGCTGTTGCCGAGGCCGAGGCTGCAGATCCTTTGTCTCCTGGTGAGATGTTCGGCGCCATGTTCGCCGAGCCGACGGCACCCTTGCTCAGCCAACAGGCCATGCTGGAGAGGGACGGGCCGTGAGCGAGCTCAACCTGGCGATGGCCATCAATGCAGCCCTGGCGGAAGCCCTCGACGCCGACGACAACGTTGTCTTGCTCGGCGAGGACATCGGGACAACCGGTGGAGTGTTCCGTGTTACCGACGGCCTTGCTGCCAAGTACGGGGCTGCCCGAGTCGTCGACACCCCGGTAGCCGAGTCCGGGATCGTCGGCGCCGCGTTTGGGATGGCGGTCGCCGGGCTGCGACCCATAGTCGAGATCCAGTTCATGGGGTTCTCCTACCCGGCGTTCGACCAACTCATCAGTCACGTGTCGCGTATCAGGAACAGGTCACAGCACCGCTTCACGGCGTCGTTGGTGGTTCGCATCCCGTATGGGGGTGGCATCGGCGCTGCCGAGCACCACTCCGAATCCGCCGAGGCGATCTACGCCCACACCCCCGGCCTCAAGCTGGTCATCCCGTCGCGGCCGAGCGATGCCAAAGGGTTGTTGGCGGCGGCTATCGCCGATCCCGATCCTGTGGTGTTCCTCGAGCCCATTCGCCTCTATCGATCGATCAAGGAGGAGGTGCCGTCTGAGCCCTACGAGGTGCCCATTGGTTCGGCAGCTGTGGAGCGGCCCGGCACCGACCTGACCCTCATATCTTGGGGAGCCATGATGCGCGAGGTGCGAGAGGCTGCAGATCAACTCGAGGTCGATGGCCTTGCGCCGGAGGTCATCGACCTTCGCTCTCTGGTTCCCCTCGACGTCGAGACCATTGTCGAGTCGGTTGCCAAGACCGGCCGAGCCGTAGTCGTCCAGGAGGCACCGCGCACCGGCGGCTTTGCCTCCGAGGTGGCGGCGCTTATCGGGGAACGAGCCCTGTACTCCCTGGCCGCGCCCGTCGAGCGTGTCACCGGTTGGGATACCGTTGTGCCTCTTCGTCGCACGGAACACAACTACATCCCCTCGGTCGAGCGCGTGCTGACGGCGGCGCGCCGGGTGCTGAGCGCCTGATGGCCACCGAGTTTCTGCTACCCGACATCGGCGAGGGCCTCACCGAGGCAACGGTCGTCGAGTGGTTGGCCACCGTCGGAGAGGAAATCGCGCTCGACGGGCCCATGGTCGAGATGGAGACGGACAAGGCCGTCACCGAGATCCCGGCTCCGGTTGCCGGCGTCTTGTTGTATCAGGGAGCCGCCGAGGGCGAGACGCTCGAGGTAGGGCAGGTGTTGGCCGTCATCGGCTCGGTAGGTGAGTCGTGGGAGCCGTCGGCGCCCGCCGCCCCGGAGGCCGCCGCCCCCATCGTCGGGACCCTGCAAGAGGCCTCGTCCACCGCCGGGCAGGCCCTGCCGGCGGTTCGCAAGCTGGCAGCGGAGCTGGGAGTCGACCTGGCAGCGGTGACTGGGTCCGGCCCCGGTGGTCGGATCACGGCAGCGGACGTCGAGTCGGCAACGGGGGGAAGCGCCGAGCGCATCGCCCTCTCGACAACACGGCGCGCCATCGCCGACAACCTCACCAGGTCGTGGCGAGAGATACCCCACGTGACCACCTACGGAGAGGCGGACGCAGCGTCGCTGTTGGCCGCCCGCAAGGAATCTGGCCAGCCTCTCGAGGCCCATCTGATCGCCGCCGTCACCCCGTTGCTGGCCGACTTCGGAGACTTCAACTCATCCTTCGTCGGCGACGCGATCCTCCGTCGAACCAACTACGACGTCGGTTTCGCCGTCGACACGCCAGAGGGCCTGATGGTCGCAGTTGTCAAGGGCGCTGACTCCATGACGATCGCGGAGCTCGGGCAGGAGGTGTCGCGGCTTGCCACCGCTGCCAGGGAGCGTTCGGCAACGGTCGACGAGCTTCGACGCCAGACCTTCACCATCTCGAACATCGGCGCCGTCGGCGGTCGCTACGGGACGCCCATAATCCCCTACGGGACGACGGCCATCCTCTCGGTCGGTCGCGCCGACCCCACGGCCGGCGTCGTCGACGGCCGGCTGGCCGTGGTGCAGCCCTTCCCGCTCTCGTTGTCCTACGACCACCGCGTCATCGACGGTGCCAAGGGAAGGGCGTTCCTCGCCGCGGTCATCGCTGCCATAGAGGCGTGAGCGACTACCGCGTTCATCTGTGAGCGCTAGGAGGACGGGCAGCGCATACCCGTACACTTCGCCGCTGATGAACCCCACCGTCCACCTAACGACGCTCGGCTGCGCCAAGAACCAGGTCGACTCCGACAAGCTCACAGCCATGCTTGCCGAGGCTGGCTACGACATGTCGGCTGATGCCGAGACAGCCGATGTCGTCATGGTGAACACATGCGCCTTCATCGAGGCTGCTCGCCAGGAATCGATCGACACCATCCTGGCTGCCTCCGACACCAAGAGAGACAACGCCAAGCTCGTCGTCCTCGGCTGCATGGCCCAGCGCTACGAGACCGAGCTGGCGGCCGCGCTGCCCGAGGCGGACGCCGTTGTCGGGCTGGAGCGTTACGGCGAGCTGGTAGAGCGCCTCGACGACATGACGGACTGGCAGCCCATCCGCCTCGCCTCGTCGAAGATGGACATCCTCTACGAGACCAAGCGTCCTGCTCCAACAACCCCATACGCCTACGTCAAGGTGGCCGAAGGCTGCGACAAGCCGTGCACCTTCTGTGCCATCCCACTGTTCCGTGGCAAGCAGCGATCGCGGGCGCCGGTCAACATCCGCGATGAGATCGCCGACCTGGCGCAGGGCGGCGTCGGCGAGGTCGTGCTCGTTGCCCAAGACCTTGCCGCATACGGCCGCGACATCGAGGCCCCGGGCGGCATCGTCGATCTGCTGCGCTTCGTGTCCGACGTCGACGGACTGCAGCGGCTGCGGCTTCTCTACCTCTATCCCAAGGAGATCCGCCCCGGCCTCATCGAGGAAATGACGACCAACCCCATTGTGGTCCCGTACTTCGATCTCAGCCTGCAGCACGTTGCGCCGGAGCTGCTCAGGGCCATGAAACGCCCCGGGGACGGCGATCGTCATCGCCAACTCATCGGTGACATCCGGGCGGCGTCGCCAGACGCCGGACTCAGGTCCAGCTTCATCGTCGGTTTCCCCGGCGAGGCCGACGCCGACGTCGAGGCCCTCGGCGACTTCCTCGTCGATGTGCAGCTGGATTGGGCCGGCTTCTTCCCGTACTCGGCCGAGGAAGGGACTCTTGCCGCCGAGCTGCCGGGTCAGCTGCCTGCGGACACCATCGCGGAGCGAGCCCGCCACCTCTCGGCCATCCAGGACGACATCACCGCCAGCCGTAACGCAGCTCAGGTCGGAAAGCGTCTGGAGGTTCTCATCGACCAGGTCGAGGATGATGTTCCCGTCGGCCGCAGTTATCGCGAGGCTCCCGAGATCGACGGAGTCATCGTGCTCGATGGCGGGTCACCGGGGGAGTGGGTCGACGTCGAGATCACTGCTTCGTACGCGGTTGACCTGGCGGGCAGCGTTCTGACATGATCGTCGAGGTCATCGCCATCGGCACCGAGCTACTGCTCGGCCAGATCATCAACTCAAACGCGGCCGCCATCGGTGCCAGGCTGGCCGAGCTCGGGCTCACTCATTATCGCCAGACGGTCGTTGGCGACAACCTCGATCGGGTGGCCGCAGCGATCGTTGATGCCATGGACCGAGCCGACGCCGTCATTATCACGGGCGGCCTCGGGCCGACTCAGGACGACCTCACCCGCGAAGCGATCTGTGCCGCCACAGGCCTTCCCATGGAGTTCGACGAGGAGCACGCCAAGGCTCTCGCCGAGATGTTCGCAGCACGAGGACGCGAGATGCCTGAGTCGAACCTGCGCCAGGCGCAGTACCCCCAGGGCGCCGAGCTGATCCCCAACCACAAGGGGACCGCGCCGGGGCTGGCACTGCGCCACGCCGACACCCTCATTTTCGCGTTGCCGGGAGTGCCTGCGGAGCTCTATCCCATGCTCGACGACACCGTCATGCCGCAGCTGCGTGGCGACGGGGTGGTCCACAGCCGCCTTCTCCGCACCTATGGGGAGTCGGAGTCGAAGCTGGCAGACCTGCTCGGAGACCTCTACGACCAACACCGCAACCCGACGCTGGCGTTCCTGGCATCAGGCGGCGAGATCAAGCTGCGGCTGACAGCTTCGGCAGCCAGCGAGGCCGAGGCGTCCGCGCTCATCCAGCCGGTCGAGGACGAGATCCGAAGGCGCCTCGGCGACCTGGTGTTCGGAGCAGACGACGACACGGTCGAGCGGCTGCTGTTCGACATGCTCTCGGCGCATGGCTGGACCATGGGCACCGCCGAGTCGGCAACGGGCGGCCGCGTGGCGGCGGCGATCACAGCAGTGCCCGGCGCCTCGGAGGTCTTCAGAGGCTCGATCGTCGCCTACGCCACAGACCTCAAGGCGTCGTTGCTGGACGTTCCTGCAGAGGACCTGACGCGCGACACCATTGTCAGCATCGAGACCGCCGCTGCGATGGCGGAGGGGGCTGCCGCCACCCTCGGCGTCGACGTTGCCATCGCCGTTACCGGGTCGGCTGGTCCCGAGCCCCAGGGCCAACCGGTCGGCACCATGGCCATGGCCGTTCGCACGCCCGAGCGAACTCTCACTCGGATCCTGAAGATGCCGGGAGACCGCGAGCGCATCCTCACCTACACGACCACGGCCGCTCTCCACTTGGCGCGCGCCGCCCTTGCCGGAGACCAGACCTCGCAGCCATGAGCCCCGACGACCCCATGGGCCGCCTCTTCCTTGGCGTCGCCCTCACCCATGACGCCCGAGCGGCCATCGCGGCCCACCTGGGTCCGATGTCGCCCCTACCGGGACGGCCGGCGCCTCCCCACAACTGGCACATCACCTTGCGCTTCCTCGGTCAGACGACCACGGTGCAGTACGAGCGCGTCCTTTCGGGGCTCGACGACCTGCCACTATCGCTGTCGCTCGAGCTCGGTGCCTTCGGCACCTTCCCCAATCCGCAACGATCCAATGTGCTGTGGCTGGGCCTCGGGGCGCCCTCTCCCGAGCTCGAGGCGATGGCAGCAGCAGCGGAAGAGTCGGCGGTGGCGGCCGGCTTCTCTCCCGAGGAACGACCATTCCATCCGCATGTGACACTGAGCCGTTTGCGGCCGCCGCACGATCTAAGAGCCCTGATCGATTCCGTCCCACACCTGCGTCTCCGCATGGCGGTGGATGCGATGACGGTCTTTCGGACTCGTAGCGAGTCGGGCGGGATGCGCTACGAGGCCATCGAGACCCTGGCACTCGGTTAGCCTCGCCGCATGGAACACACACCCGCTGAGAACATCCCGTGGGCACCCGCCCCCTCCGAACATTTCACCGGCGAAGTCTGGTTCGGCCCGCTGTCCCACGCTTCGCCTGAAGGATTGAACGCCCTCGCGGTCCACTTCTCCCCAGGAGCTCGCACCGATTGGCACACCCACGCCGAGGGCCAGGTCCTGTACTGCGTCTCGGGCGCCGGCCTGGCCAGGCGCGATGACGGCGAGACGGCCGAGATGTCGCCAGGCGACGTCGTGTACTCGGACCCGGGGGAGCGCCACTGGCATGGCGCCACCGCCACCTCCCACATGGTGCACCTGTCATTGACGACTGGAGCCCCGACGGAGTGGTTTCCCGAGAAGGTGACCGACGAGCAGTACGGCGGCTGAGCAGCGCCCGCGCTGCACGGCTAGTTTGTGACGGTGGAACAGATCGCCTGGAAGGGTCGGCTCGGACCGTTCGACTTGGAGGTGGGGGAGCACACCTTCCGTCCAACCACGATCACGACACTGCTCGCCGATGCCTTGGCTCCTACACCAGGCGATGTGGTCATCGACGTCGGCAGCGGTAGCGGGATCCTTGCCATCCTGGCCGCCAAGCTCGGCGCCGCCAGGGTCATCGCCACCGATAACAGTGAGGACACCCAGGCTGTAGGCACCGTCAACGCTGCCAAGCTCGGTGTCGCCGACAAGATCGAGTTCTTCCGCGGCGACCTGTTCGAGCCGCTGCCCGAAGGAGTGCAGGCCGACCTCATCATCGGTGATGTCAGTGGCATTCCGGACGACCTGGCGGCGGAAAGCGGCTGGTTCCCATCGAAGGTCGGCGGAGGGCCACGCGGGAGCGAGCTTCCGATCCGGATGCTGCAAGAGGCTAAGAGGTGGCTGCGGCCTGGGGGTCGGTTGTTATTGCCAACAGGCTCGCTCCAGGATGAGGCGGCGATCCTCGCGGTGGCGAAGTCCGCGTACGGCCAACTGCGGGAGATGGCAAGCCGGATGATCCCCCTCCCGTCGATGTTGTCGGAGAGCATGACGGTTCGCCGGCTCGTCGACCGCGGCATCGTCCGGCTCAGGGCGAGGGGCTCCCGATTCCTGTGGGAAGCCAAGGTGTGGGAGCTGCGTCCCGGCATCGAGAGGCCGCTGGGGCCCGTTACCGGTTGAGTGATCCTTGTAACCGAACACCTGTTCGGGTATCTTTTCGTCAGTGCCGTAGTAGGATTACATCCCTGTAAGTTCAGGGATGTAGTTTTGTCACAACCGACCTCTACGGTGCTGGGACAGGCAGACAGGAAGGAAGCCCCGTGACTAAAGCCGACAAAGTGGCCAACAAGGTGACTGATAAGGGCGACGACAAGAGCCTCGACATGGCCTTGACGCAGATCGAGCGCCAGTTCGGTAAGGGTGCCATCATGAAGCTCGGCGAGGGAGCGGTGCGCGACGTCGCTGCCATCCCGACGGGCGCCCTCTCGTTGGATCTAGCACTCGGCATCGGGGGAGTGCCCCGTGGCCGCATCGTCGAGATCTATGGTCCGGAGGCCTCGGGCAAGACAACGCTGGCGCTTCATGTCGTTGCCGAGGCACAGCGCAACGGGGGCAAGGCTGCGTTCATCGACGCCGAGCACGCCCTCGATCCGGTTTACTCCAAGGCCCTTGGGGTCGATGTCGATGAGCTCCTCATCTCCCAGCCCGACACCGGCGAGCAGGCACTCGAGATCGTCGACATGCTCATCCGTTCCGGTGCCCTCGATGTCATCGTGATCGACTCGGTGGCGGCACTCGTCCCCCGTGCCGAGATCGAAGGGGAGATGGGTCAGTCCCATGTCGGGCTCCAGGCCCGCCTGATGTCGCAGGCGCTGCGCAAGTTGGCCGGCACCATCAATCGTTCAGACACCACTGCCATCTTCATCAACCAGTTGCGAGAGAAGATCGGTGTGATGTTCGGTAGCCCCGAGACCACACCCGGCGGCCGTGCCCTGAAGTTCTACGCCAGCACCCGCATCGACATTCGACGCATCGAGTCCATCAAGGAGGGCGACGCCATCGTCGGTAACCGGGTGAAGGCCAAGATCGCCAAGAACAAGGTGGCGCCGCCGTTCCGCATCGCCGAGTTCGACATCATGTTCGGAGAAGGCATTTCTCGTGAGGGCAGCTTGCTCGATGTTGCCGTCGAGCAGGGCATCGTCCTCAAGTCCGGTGCCTGGTACACCTACGACGGCGACCAGCTCGGGCAAGGCCGGGAGAAGTCGAAGCGCTTCTTGAGGGAGAACCCCGAGATCGCCGTACAGCTTCAGGCCAAGGTCCTGGAAGCTGTTGGCCTTCTCGACCCCCCCGTTGACGAGCGGCCCGATGGTGAAGCCCTCGATAGTGATGAGGTAGCGCCGACCGAGGTTGCGGTCGTCGATGAGAGCGTCGAGGAAGACGCCTAGACCCAGATCGAGCGGCCTCGGGAAACAGCCCGATGGTGTAACATCGTCGTGACACACACTCGTGAAATCAAAACTTTGAAACCACAACCAACAAGAGCAGCTGAGGGCGAGGCCTTCCACCGGTAGATAGCACCGGTGTTGTTCGTGTGTGTGCCGAGCAGAGAGCTCGGCACGCTCGCGTTGGCAGATTGGGGTCTGCATGGAGATCGTCATTGCCGCCGCGGCGGCAGTCGTAGGACTCGCCGTTGGGGCGGTGGCTATGCGGTCGAGATCCAGCAAGGCCGGCGATGCTGCCAGCCAGGTGTTGGCTAAGGCCCGCCAAGAAGCTCACGGCATCCTCTCCCGCGCCGAGTCCGAAGGAAGAGCTCAGGCCGATGCCTATCGGGACCGCGAGGACGCCACGCTGGAGCATCGACGGCTGGAGATCAGGTCAACGGACGAGCGCATCGCCCAGCGTGAAGCCACCCTCGAGCAGAGAGCAGGCAACCTCGCCGACCGCGAGCAACTGGTGCTGGCCAGAGAGCAGGAGCTGACAGGACAGCGCGCCGACCTCGATCGCATGCAGGAAGAGGCGCGGGCCTATCTCGAAAAGGTCACCGGCTTCGACTCCAAGGCGGCGAAGGAGGAGCTGCTGGCGGGAGTCGAGGACGAGGCCAGGCGCGACGCCATGATCCTTGTGCGCGACCTCGAGGTGAAGGCCAGGGAGGAGGCAGACCGTAGGGCCCGACGCATCCTGACCGGAGCGGTACAGCGCCTGTCCTCGGAAGTCGTTGCCGACTCGACGGTTTCCGTCGTCACGCTGCCATCCGACGACATGAAGGGCCGCATCATTGGCCGCGAGGGTCGCAACATCCGCGCCATCGAGTCCGTGACCGGCGTCAACATCGTTGTCGACGACACGCCCGAGACGGTGGCGGTGTCGTCCTTTGATCCGGTGCGACGCGAGATCGCCCGGTTGACGCTGGTACGGCTGGTGGCAGACGGCAGGATCCACCCGACCTCCATCGAGGAGGCCTACAGCAAGTCCCAGGCGGAAGTCGAGCAGAGCATCCGGGACGCCGGTGAGTGGGCGATCCTCGAGGCCGGAGTGAGCCGACTGGCCCCAGAGCTCGTGGTATTGCTGGGTCGCCTCAAGTACCACACCTCCTACGGCCAGAACGTGCTGTCACACCTGGTTGAGTCGGCCAATATCGCCGAGATGCTGGCGGCCGAGCTCGGCGTTGACCCGGCGGAGGCAAAGCGCGCCGCCTTCCTCCATGACATCGGCAAGGCCGTCAGTCACGAGGTCGGGAGCTCCCACGCCATGGCCGGAGCCGAGATCGCCAGGAGATTCGGAGAGGACCCTGCCGTCGTCCACGGCATCGAGGCCCACCACAACGAGGTCGATCCGCGAACGCTCACCGCCATCCTGGTTCAGGCCGCTGACGCCGTGTCAGCTGCTCGCCCCGGCGCCCGGCGCGAGGCTCTCGAATCGTACGTGAGACGTCTGGAGAGGCTCGAGGAGATCGCACAGAGTTTCGAAGGCGTTGAGCGCGTGTTCGCCATGCAGGCGGGCCGCGAGATCCGCATCGTCGTCGACCCGGCCCGTCTCGACGACCTCGAGGCCGCTGATCTGGCTCGCCGTATCGCCCGTCGCGTCGAGCGGGATCTTCAGTACCCCGGTCAGATAGAAGTCACGGTCATCAGAGAGTTGCGCTCCACCGATTACGCCCGATGATCAATCTGGGGCTCCCCGCCGTCCAACGGCAGGCGACACGCAGCGGCCAGACCTACTTCGTGCGTACCTTCGGGTGCCAGATGAACGAGCACGACTCGGAGCGCATCGCGGGGTTGCTGGAAGCCGATGGCCTGAGTCCCTCCGACGACCCGGCGAACGCCGACGTGCTCGTGCTCAACACCTGCTGCATCCGGGAGAATGCTGACAACAAGCTGTACGGCAACCTCGGCCACTTCAAGCCACTCAAGGATGCCAACCCCGACATGAGGATCGTCGTCGGTGGATGCTTGGCGCAGAAGGACCAGGGTGTGGTCCAGGAGCGTGCCCCCTGGGTTGACGTCGTCTTCGGCACTCACAACCTGCATCGCGTCGTTGATCTGCTGGATCATGCCGAGGAGTGGGGTCCCGTCACCGAGATCTGGGAGGAGACCACCTCTGCCGACGAGATGCCGTCTGTCCTGCCTGCCAACCGCCAGACGCCGTTCTCGGCGTGGGTGACCATCACCATCGGCTGCAACAATTCGTGCACCTTCTGCATCGTTCCCATCGTGCGCGGCGCAGAGATCAGTCGCCGTCTCGGTGACATCGTCGGTGAGGTTCAGGGACTGGCCGCGACCGGCGTCAAGGAGGTGACCCTGCTCGGCCAGAACGTCAACTCCTACGGCCGGGAGCTCGATCTCGGGGGGCGCAAGCCGCTCTTTGCCGACTTGCTGCGGCGGGTAGGCGAGATCGACGGAATCGAGCGCATCCGCTACACCAGCCCTCATCCCAAGGACTTCCGCGAGGACGTCGCCATGGCCATGGCCGAGACGGCGGCGGTGTGCGAGCACCTCCATCTTCCGCTGCAGTCGGGGAGCGACCGGATCCTGGCGGCGATGCATCGCGGCTACAGCGCCGAACGCTTCCTCAACAAGCTGGCAATCGCTCGTGATGCCATGCCGGGTCTGGCCGCCTCTACGGACATCATCGTCGGCTTCCCCGGAGAGACCGACGCGGACTTCGAGGCAACGCTCGACGTCGTCGCGACGGCGCGTTTCGACTCGGCATACACCTTCAAGTTCTCACCGCGACCGGGAACGCCCGCCGCCGAGATGGACAACCAGGTCGCTGAGGACATCGTCGCCGAGCGCTACGACCGGCTGACCGAACTCCAGCAGCAGATCTCGCTTGAGCGCAACCAGGCCGAGGTCGGCCGCTCTCACGAGATCCTGGTCGAGGGACCGTCGCGCAAGGACGAGCTGATGACGACGGGACGCACCCGCACCAACAAGCTTGTCCACGTGCCGGCGGAGCTGGCAGCAGGCGACCTTGCCGACGTTGTCATCACGGAGGCGGCAACCCACCATCTCATGGGGAGCCTGGCCTGAGCATCGTCGGGGCCATCGTCGGCCCCACCGCCTCTGGCAAGTCCGCTGTTGCCATGGCGTTGGCGACCGATGGCGTCGAGATCGTTTCCGTTGACTCCATGCAGGTGTATCGCGGCATGGACATCGGCACCGCCAAGCCAACCTTGTCGGAGAGGAGCCAGGTGCCACACCACATGATCGACCTGGTTGACCCGACGGAGCTGTTCTCCGTCGCCGAGTTCCAGGAGCAAGGTCGAGCTGCTCTTGCGGGCATAGCCGGTTCGGCGCTAGTGGCTGGAGGCAGCGGGCTGCACCTGAGAGCCTTGATCGATCCCCTCGACTTCCCGCCGACGGATTCCGAACTGCGCGCCGCGCTGGAAGCTCTCGACCTCCCCGAGCTTGCGGGCCGACTGCTGGCGGCCGACTCGAGTGCCGCTGCTGTTGTCGACATGGCCAACAAGCGACGAGTGCAGCGCGCTGTCGAAATCGTGGAGTTGACGGGCCAGACGCCGACGCAGCGTTCCTCCAGCGCCCAGGCTGCGGCAGTGGAGAACTACGAGAGCGTTGCACCGGTGGCGATCGTTGGGCTTGACCCTCTCGACGAGCTCGAGGCCAGGATCGAAGCCAGGGTGGAAGCCATGGTGGGCGGGGGCTGGCTCGAGGAGGTTGCGGCATTGGACGGCCGGCTCGGAGCCACGGCCGCCGGCGCCATCGGGTACAGGGAGCTGGCCGACGTGGTGAAGGGGGAGACGAGCCTCGCCGATGCTCGCGTCGCCATTTCGGCCGCGACGAGGGCCCTAGCGAAGCGGCAACGCACCTACTTTCGCAAGGACCCACGGGTCCGCTGGCTACCGTGGCGTTCCAATCTCGGCGACCGCGTCAGCGAGGCCGCGGCGGCACTCGAGGAGGGCAAGTGGAATTCCTGAAGATGGAGGGTCTCGGTAACGACTTCGTCGTGGTCGAGGGCGCTTCCGACCCTGCCGTTGCCGACATAGTTGCCTGGTGTGACCGCAGGCGCGGCATCGGTGCCGACGGCGTGCTGCTGGTCTCGCCCTCCGATGGCGGCGTCACCATGAAGTACTGGAACGCGGACGGCTCATCAGCGCCGACTTGCGGCAACGGCGTGCGCTGTGTTGCTCGCCTCGCCGTCGACAAGTCCTGGGTGCCACCAGGGCCCTTCACCGTGTTCACCGATGCCGGCCCGACAGCCGTCGAGGTGCCCAAGGACGGCCCGGTCAGGGCACATCTCGGAGTCCCGTCATCGCCAGGACCCGAGGTGGAGATCGCCGGCTACACCTTTGCGACACTGACCCTTGGCAATCCTCACGCCGTCACCATCGTCGATGACCCTTTCATCTTCCCGGTGTCGGCTGTCGGGCCCATTGTCGAGGGCGACCCGGCCTTCCCCGAGAGGACCAACGTCGAGTTCGTTGCCGCCATCGATCGTGGTCGGGCGGCGGCCCGCATTTGGGAACGCGGGGTAGGGGAGACGCTGGCCAGCGGCACCGGTGCATCTGCGGCCGCTGTTGTTGCTCACCGTGCAGGTCTCGTTGACGCTGCGGTCACCGTTGATCTCGCCGGCGGCAAGCTCCGAGTTGAGATAGGCGAAGACGGGGTATGGACCGAAGGTCCGGTGACCTACGTCTTCTCCGGTGAGCTGGGAGCCCCTACAGGCTCCTGAGGACGCTGACGACTCGGCCCAGGATCTCAACGCCGTCCGTGAACACCATCGGGGCGTACTCGGGGTTCTCGGCGATCAGGGTCACCCGACCATCTCCCTTGCGCAGCCTCTTCACTGTGGCTTCTTCGCCGTCGATGAGAGCCGCAACGATGTCGCCGCTGTCGGCGTCCTGTTGGCGGCGCACCACGACTAGGTCCCCCTCGAGTATGCCGGCGTCGATCATGGAATCGCCTTTGACCTCCAACATGAAGACAGGCTCCTTGCCCACGAGCGAGGTCGGGAGCGAATAGACCTCTTCGATGTCGTGTTCGGCGAGGATGGGCGAGCCGGCTGCAATGCGGCCAACGAGTGGCACTTCTCGGACGCCGCCGCGAGCGATGCCAACCGACGGCTGCTTGTCCGCGACCACCTCGATGGCTCGAGGCTTGGATGGATCACGGCGCAGCCGGCCACTCTTGACGAGAGCGGACAGGTGGGAATGGACGGTCGATGGCGAACTCAGCCCTACCGCCTCGCCGATCTCCCTCACGGAGGGGGGATAGCCCCGTCCCTCGACGGTAGAGGAGATGTAGTCGAGTATCTCCTGCTGCCGGGTGGTGATAGTCATGAGAGGCCCTTCATCGATTGCGATGACAGTAGTGCCGGGAGCATCACCACCCAAACATATGTTCGACTTGCCTGACGAACAGATGTTCGGTATGGTTCAGTCGAACGCGCGTTCGTGTCACACCCCACGAATAGCGTGTCGGTTAGGTAGGAACCGAGCAGGAGGTAGGGACTGATGAAGAGAACGCACACCGCCCCACACCGGGCGTTGGTCCTCCTCGCGATACTCGCCATTGGGGTCCTCCTCCTGCTCGCTACCGCCTCGGCTGCCACCGGCAGCAGCCAACCACCAGCGACGCCGACGGCATACGTCGTGCAGCCGGGGGACACGCTGTGGTCGATCGCCGAGGCCGCCTACGACGACGACATGGATACTCGCCAGGCGATCCACTCCATCAAGGCCCTCAATGACCTCGGATCGTCGGCGTTGTCGATCGGCCAGCCCTTGTTGCTCCCCGCCAGCTAGGCGGCAGCTGGGTCTTGCCAGCAGGGTTTCGCCAGCTGGGTCACTACAACACAGGTCGCCCGAGGAGGGCGGTCCTCATCCGATCAGTTGGCGAACTTCGATGGTGCTCAAGCGAAGCAGGTCGAGTTCCCGGGCGCCCCATTCCTCGATCTCGGCAAGAGAGCCGGCGAGGGTCCTGTGCAGCGTCAGCAGCGTGGTTTCGATATCGGCAACGATCACCTCGGCGGCTGGGGAGTCCTCGGCTCGCAACGCAGTCAGGTACTCGGTCCGCCAGATGTCCATCTGGGTGAGCGTCTCGTTGGCCGCCAGGCGGTGGCTTTCGAGCAGGGGATCTGACGGCAGGGAAACCGCGACCTCAACGCTGGCGGCCAACGCCGCGGCCAACTCGATCGACAGGGAGTCGATGGTGTCCGGCGCAGCCACGGTCGGTAGATCCGGAAGATCGAAGAGTCCGTATGTCAAGAGCCGGTAGGTGACGAGACTGTTGAGCCGGGTGGCGAGTCCCTCGGCCTGGCCTGCGACCTCGCCGACGTCGCTGCGAAC
>JAZFSG010000056.1:0-27153 GCA_036446035.1 Acidimicrobiia bacterium
CCGACTCGTCGGGGGGACCCTCAGAGATCCCAGTGGCCCAGCCGCCACCCAACAGGTAGGCGCCGGAGTCCTCGGCCACAGTGACATCGGCACCCTTGGTGAACGATGGCTCGTCGTTTATGGCCGAAACCGACACGGTCACGGTCGTCGTGTCGGTCAGCAAGCCGTCGGAGATCGTGTAGTCGAACGTATCGCTTCCGTTGAAGTCGCCTGGGGGGTCGTACACCAGCTCATCGTCGGTTGGGTCGCCCGGCGTCCCCATGATGTCGAGAGAGACTGTGCCGCCGTTGGCTGATAGTGCGTCAAACGAGTCGATCTGCAGCGGGTTGAAGTCGGCGTCGGTGTCGTTGAACATGACATCAACGTTCACGGCGGTGTCCTCGTTAGTGCCAGGAGAATCGGGGTTGGCCACTGGAGGCGCGTTGACATCAACGGGAGCGTTGGGTCCGAATTCCGAGGTGTTGCCACCGTCGATTGCGATAGCGGAGATCTCATCGCCGCCACTCAGGCCGGCGGGAACGGGAACCGTGAAGGTGAACCGTTCTGCGGCGGCGTCGGCGCCATAACCCGTTGGCGATGAGTACGAGCCACCTCCACCGTCGGAATCGATAGGCACAACAAGAGAACCTTCAGAGGCGGTGAACAGATAGTCGATGCCCTCGCCATGGGGGTCGCCGTCGCCGTTTTGGTCATCGCCGGCGCCGACTACTTCATAGAACTCGATGTCGACCCCAGGCCGAGCGAAACCCGAAACGATGAGGTCTATCCCGACAACGGTGGCCGACGTGATGATTGGGAAGTCGAGACCATCGTTGCCATCGTTCAAATCGAGGGCGCCGTCGTTGAGGGTGATTCCGTCGCCCACCGCGGTGTCGCCGGTGGCAGCCACCAGATCGATCGCAATGGAAGCGTTGGCGCCGAAGTGGTTCTCGGTGACCTCGTTGGCGTTGGTGGTGTCGGGCACGATGACACCGGGGCCCGCGCTGCCCGTGATCACATTGCGTCGGATGGTGTTGCCGCTTCCGGTTTGGCGTATGCCGCCCGTCTGGACACCCCCCTGCCCGGACCCGGTGATGGTGTTGTTCTCAATGAGGTTCCCGGTGGCGGTCCCGTCGATCCCCATGCCTCCAGAGTTGACGATGAGGTTGCCCGTGATCGTGCCCGTCGTGCTGGTTCCGCCGTAGTTGACTCCGTCTGAGATGGCGTCGACCTGACCAGTCTCTCGAATCTCATTGCCGCTTATGGCAGACGCTGTCACATCTGATGCAGAGACTCCGTTCGTGTCGACAAAGCCGATGAGGTTGTTACGTACGGTCGCTGCGTCGGTCGCTCTCAACGCCACAGCGCGCAGCGTGCCTACTACCAACGGGTCGGCAAAGACGTCCGGGGGTGAGCCGATGACATTGCGTTCGACCACGACCCCAGATGGACGCATGAGCGCAACGGGGGTCATCTCCACGCCGCCGACGAAGCCCCAAGTTGACAGGTCGCGTACGGTGAAGTTGTTGGGAATCTGCGCCGTGACGGCGTGTGAGAAGAAGTGAAAGGCGACACCGCTGCCGGCGTCAGATCGCATCACCTCGAGCTCGGGACGCTCCACCTGTGGAAGAGGCACGTCGGCAACGCCTACGTTGAGCCCGCCGGCAGCATTGGCGCCGAAGTAGCCCGAATTGGTATCGCGGACAGTGACGCCGTCGGCTAGATCGAACGCCGTGCCGTCGATAGTCGTGTCGGCGTCATGCGTGTCCCCCAGTGTCTCGCCAGCGGCGGCCCCCGTGTAGTCGATCTGCCACCATGCTCCGCCGCCACCCGAGGCGTTGGTCGGCACGGCAGGAACGAAACGCATGGCGTTGGCTCCGATGATGGAGTTGGCGTTGTTGATGAACTGATCGAGTGACCCCTGGTAGGAAGTTGCCGTGTAGCCGACGGCCCATGCCGGCTCCACGTTGGTGACGACGCTGTAGCTGAAGCCGAAGTCGATGCCCGTCACGGCGCCACCCGAGATGACTACCCGAGCAATGTGCTCGGATGTCGCAAGGGCAGAACCGTCGTCGTCGGTTGCTCCATCAACGCCCCCGTAGCAAGTGCCGGGGCCGACCAGCTCGGCAGTTCCACCAAGCCCGTTAGCACACCAGCGCTTATCGGGGCCATAGGTCTGATCAGCCCACGGTGTAGTCGCCAGATACGAGGCGTGGATGCCTGCAGATGGCGAAACCGTTGTCGAATCTACGACTACCCAATAGGTGCCATTGGCAAGGCTGGGAAAACTGAAGCTTCCCGAGCCATCGGTAGCGACTGGGGCTCCGCCGTTTTGCACCGTGTCGGTAGCGTCAGGGGCGTTGAGGGACCCTCCGTCGTCGAGGTAGAGATAGACGTCGACTCCGGAGGTGGTCGGATTATCGACATCACCGATGGCTTCTGCGCCATCGAGGACGTTGCCGGCGATGTCCTCGAAGATGGTTCCGAAGATTCCGTAGTCGGTGACCACGAAGTTCGGCCCGAATTCGGACGTGTTGGAGCCATCGCTACCGGTGGCAGAGATCTCATCACCTGCCACAAGACCTGCCGGCGCCGCAACCGTGAAGCTGAATCGATTGACGCTGGCGTCGCTACCGTAATCGGGGTCGGCGTACGAAGCGGAGGTCGTTGCGTCAGCATCAGCCACTCCCTCGGTGGCGTTGAACAGCCAGCTGATCCCCTCACCGTGGGCCGTTCCGCCGGTGTTCAGGTCGTTGACCGCACCCACTGCTTCATAGAACTCGATCTGAGCGTTGGGACGAGCGAAGCCGGTGACGGTTAGGTTCGGCCCAGCAATGGAGGCACCGTCGATGACCGGAAAGTCGATGGCGAGGTTGCCCGAGTCGACGGTGGTGCCGCCATCGTTGAGAGTGATCCCATCGCCGCTGAGGCTGTTGTCGCCGGAGGCCGCCTGCAGATCGATGGCGAGGCCTGCGTTGGTGCCGAAGCTGTTGCGGGTGATGTAGGCCTCGCCACGGGGTCTCACCTCAGCTGTTGACTTCACACCACCCACGGCGATGCCGGGCCCGCCGTTGGTGGTGATGATGTTCTTCTCTACGAGGAGTCCGGCGGAGAACAGGCGGATGCCGCCGGTTTGGCCAGAACCATCCCCGACCGACTGGATGGTGTTGTTGCGAGCTATCCCGTTAGCCCCGTGGAGTTCGAGGCCCCAGCTCAGCCCGTCGCTGATGAGGTTGTTCTCGACCGTCACCGAGTCGGTCCCCAGGACGACATCGATCACGTCCTCGGGGGTTGAGCGGAGCTCGTTACCCCGCACCACGACGTTCACCGAGTCGTAGACGTCGACCGTTCGCACGTTGGCCCAACCCACGAGGTTGTCCTGGACGATCGCTCCGTCGGCATCCCCCACGTAGATGTCCGACGAGGTGGCGGCGGGCAGGCTGCCGGTGAAGGCCCCGGCCCCGGACCCCACGACGTTGTCTTCGATGATCACGCCTGTGTAGTCGGCTCCGCCGGACGGGCCAACCAGGATGTCCCTGCTGGAGAACCCGACTATGGCGAGCCGACGAACCACCGCGCTGTTCGCCTGCAGCTGCAGACCCACGGTGGTGCCGCTGGCCTGGAGCTCGAGCTCGGGCTTCTCGACCTGCGGGAGAGCGACGCCGTCGACTCCGACCGTCAATCCCCCACTGGCGTTGGCACCGAGGAAGCCCGGGTTCTGGTCACGGGCGACCGTGCCGTTGGCAAGTTGGTACGCCGTGCCGTCGATGGTGGTCGAGGCGCCAGAAACCGCAGGCAAGGCAGACGACACAACGATCCTCCACCAGAGGCCGCTGCCATCGTTGGCTGCCTCGGCCGGCACGAAGCGCATGGCGTTGGCGCCAGCGATGCTGTTGGCGTTGGCGATGAATTGACGCAGCGAGCCCTGAACAGTCTGCGTGCCGGTGGCACCAGCGTCGGCAGCCGCTCCGCCGCCGCGGGTTGTGGTTATAACGTTGAAGCTGAAGCCGAAATCGACGTTGGTGACGTTGCCACCGGCGACCACCACTCGAGCGATGTGCTCTGCATCGGAGTACCACGTTGCTAGAGCGTCCGACTGGCTGCCGCGGCGTCCGCCATAACAGGGGCCGGCTCCCACCCGCTGGGCGGTAGCACCCAGACCGTCAGCGCACCACGCCCCGTCGGGTCCGTAGGTCTGCTCTGCCCATCTACTGTTGGGGCCGAGACCCTGAGAGTCGACGATCACCCAGTACGCGCCATCGGTCTGACTGCCGAAGTTGTAGAGGCCTCCGCCTGCCGTCACTACTGGTCCAACCACTGGTGCGTCTCCGACCTCTGGCTGGGGAAGGCCTAGGTCGGGATAGAGGTATACGTTGACACCGTCTCGTCCGGGGTTATTGGCGTCGCCAACGGCTTCGCCACCATCGAGCACGTTGCCCGCGATGTCCTCGAACACCATGCCCCCGACCGTCCCGGCGGCGAAGGCAGCCGGAGCCACCAGCGTCAGGCTGCCGAGAGCGATGGTCAGAGCGGCGAAGACAGCGAACGGGCGCTCCAGCCCCTTGGCAAAACGAACCCCTCCAGAACGCGCCGATGGCCCGGAGCTAACCGGGCCAGAATCTGAGGTGAGTCTTACCCATCTCAAGGGAGACCGCCGGGCTTTCGGTAAGGCTCGGAGGCCGCGATATCCAGCGACACCGGCTCGGGGTCGTGGTAACCGGACGGAAGCGTCGTGCGGCTCAGCGGAGCGACGCTGGGCTTGCCGACACTGACCAACGGCATCACAACGATGAACTTCGTCAGACCGTCCTCGCGGACGTACTGAACTGAGCCACCCATGCCGTCGGCGAGATCTCGCACAATCGAGAGTCCGAGGCCGACGCTTCCGAGGATGAGCGGCTGATGGCCCTGGTGCATGAAGCGCTGGAACAACCTCTCCTCCAGGTCCGTGGGTATCCCGTCGCCATCGTCGGTCACCGACATCGTGAAATGCTCGCCGACCACCTCAGCCGACACGCTGAGGTTGGGGCCGCCGTACTTGCGAGCGTTGGAGATGAGGTTGCGGAGTATCTGGCGGAAGCGGAGGCGGTCGACTCGGATGGTTGCCTCAACCGACGAGACACCGATATCCAAACCGCCGCGCAACATCGGTCCGACGACCTCCTCGATCTCCTCGGTGATCTCCACGTTCTCGAACGTGTAGTGCAGGGCGTCGGCGTCGAGGCGCGCGGTTGTCAACAGGTCGTCGACCATCCGCGACAGGTCCGTCGATTCGGAAACGATCATGTTGATCAACTCCTTGGCCGAGTCGGAGTCGACGATCGCAGGGTCTTCTTCGAGCAGCAGAGCCAACCCGTAGATCGACGTCAGCGGCGTTCGCAGTTCATGGGACGCGTTGGCGACGAAATCCTCGCGAGCCTTGCCGAGCTCGCGTTCCGTGCGCAGGGTTCCCTCGAGGTCCGTCTGCTTGGCCTGGCGTCGCGCGAACTCGCGGAAGATGAGGATGACGGCGGTCGGCACGAGGAACGCGACGAGGAAGCCAGCCAACATCCTCATCCACGCCAGGAAGGCGTCAGACGAGGCGACCTCCGCGTTGAGCAGGTCGCGCTCGCGAACGAGTTCCAACTGCAACAGAGTCCACGACTTGTCGAGATCGGACTCGGCCAATTGGCGGGCCGCCATCGGATCGTTGCCCTGCATGAGCCCGAGAACCAGCTGGCTCTGCTCGGTGAACTCGTCCACCGCCTTGCGGAGGGACCCATCGAGCGACCGACGACTCTCGAGCTCATCCACGGCATCGCCCAAGAGTCCAAGAGCCGCTTCGGTCTCACTTCTCGAGATCTCGAGCTGGTCCGAGGAGTTGGAGCCGATGGTGAGATCGACGTTGGCGACAACAACCCCGAGCGCCAGCTGAGCACGTGCCGTCGTTGCGACGCGCAGCGCCTCATCCGCGGAATGGAGTGCTTCCGCACTATGAGTGATGCGCCGAGTCTGCTGGGCAACAGCGAAGATCATCGCGAAGACGAGGAGCATCACGACCCCGATCACGAGGGTCAGCAGAAACGGTCGACCCAATCGCGAAAGCGTGTTCGGACTAGAAGTAGTGTCGGCAACCACTTCTAGTTCTTCGGCAAGCGCTACCAATCCTTTTAGGAATTCGACCCGGAGTGACTAGTCACTTTGGCGGAGCGACCCCGGACGGCACAGAAGGCGGCTCACGTGACCGCCTTCTGTCGCCTTACTCCGCCCGCAAGATCGGGCCGACAAGTAACGATGAGGCTAGCGTTCCGTGGAGCGGCGCGTCGAGTCGAGGAGGAGGAGCGCAGGTGATCGTCGGAGTCCCGACCGAGATCAAGAAGGAGGAGTACCGCGTCGCCCTCACCCCCGCCGGTGCCAGGGAGCTCTCGTCCGTCGGCCACAGGGTGCTGGTCCAACAAGGCGCCGGAGCCGGCTCATCGTTCGACGACGAGGCATTCATCGAGGCAGGAGCCGAGATAGTCGCCACGGCACAGGAGGTCTTTGAGGCCTCCGATCTCATCATCAAGGTCAAGGAGCCGCAGCTCGACGAGATAGAGATGCTGAGAGCCGACCAAACCCTCTTCACCTTTCTTCACATCGCTGCGTACCCCGAGATGGGCAGGGCTCTCCTCGCGAGTGGGGCAACGGCCATCGCCTATGAAACGGTGGCACTCGCGTCCGGGGCCCTTCCGCTCTTGGCACCGATGAGCGAGATCGCAGGTCGGATGGCAGTACAGGCCGGCGCCCACCATCTCGAGAGACCACACGGCGGACGGGGTGTCTTGCTTGGTGGTGTCCCTGGCGTTGCCCCAGCCAGAGTCACCGTGCTCGGCGCCGGCCGCGCCGGCACGAACGCCGCGATGATCGCCGCTGGCATGGGCGCCGAAGTGACCGTTCTCGATCTCAACGTCGAGCCACTCCGACACATCGACGAGATGCACCTCGGGCGCGTCGTTACCGTCCGCTCATCCCTCTTCGCAATCGAGCAATACGTCTCGACGTCGGACCTGGTGGTCGGCGCGGTGCTCGTCCCAGGTGCTCGCGCCCCCGTTGTGGTGTCCGAAGCCGTCGTCGAGGAGATGCGACCGGGCAGCGTCGTCGTCGACATATCTATCGATCAGGGCGGCTGCATCGAGACCGCTCACGAGACCACTCACGCAGATCCCGTGTATGTCACCCACGACGTCGTCCACTACGCGGTCGGCAACATCCCCGGAGCAGTTCCCAACACCTCGACACACGCACTCACTAACGCAACCCTTCGCTACGTCGTCGCCCTTGCCCAGGGCGTTGAATCAGCGGTCACCAAACACCCCGAGCTGAGGCTTGGCGTCAACGTCGCAGGCGGCAAGGTGACGCACCCAGCCGTCGGCGAGTTCCTCGAAGTACCCGTCGTCGATCCGCTCGAGGTACTCGCCGGCTGATCAGGCGTTCAGAACTTCACGGCCCGCCCAGCGCCCGTACCAGAGATAGAGCGCGGAAGCGCCAACGCCCACGATGGCAACCAGGACGAACCACGTGTCTGCCCACACGAATTCATCGGCCAGCGCGCTGACCACGAGCGCAACAGCAGCCAACGAGAACTGGAGGGCGAACGTGGTGACCATCGTCTGACGCCCCTTAGGCCGACTCAGGACAAGCACGCCGCCGATGGCCCAACCGATGAGGATGGCCCCGCTCCAGCGCATGCCGCTCAACAGCTCTACCTCCGAGGAGCTGGCGCCTGCCAACGTTCCCCAGATGAGGTCCGGCCACAGGGCGATCGGCAGCCCATAAGCCAGATTGACCACAATTGACAACAACACCGACAACCTCAGGTGGGTGCCAGGTTCGAGCGGGGAAGCCTCCGCCGCCTTAGAGGTCGGCTCAATGGGTGGGGTTGTCATGGGTCCTCCTGGGTTGACGCCTCATGTATCGAGCGCGATAGGTTTCGACGTTTCACCGGTTGTGACCTGCCGCACCGTCAGAGCGCAGAGCGGCTGATTCGCGCTGAGTGTTGATCCAATCCTCGAAGTCCTGGCGAGCCACTCGCCACTCTCTGCCGAACTTCACGGCAGGGAGGTCGCCAGAGCGGATGACGCTTGTGGTGACAAATGCAGTTACGCCCATGTATTCGCAGATGTCCGCGACAGAGAGCCACTCTTTGCCGATATCGACCTGGATTCGTTCCACCCACCGAGCCTACGCCACGGCGGTGGCCCCCGGCAAGAGAACCATTTGCCACGGCATAGCCAAATCAAGTAATCTGCTTTTCGCGACCTGACTCGAACTCTGTGGGCGAAGGGGCTCAAACGGGCGGAGGGAGAGATAGGCGAACATGAATGTGAAGGCTGCGACTGTCGAACAGCACGAGTTTGCGATTCGGCGACGTGGATACGACCAGGCGGAGGTTGATGCGGTGATGGGCCAATTGAGCCGATCGCTGCGCTACTACGAGCAGGAGAAGAAGGATCTTGAGGCGAAGCTCGCGCAAGCTGGGCATGCCGGCAAGACCGCATCTCCTCCTGCGAAGCGAGGCCAGGGACGAGCGGCGAAGCACCGCACGGAGAGTGAACTGATGAGACAAACGGGAGATGCGGTGGAAGGAGCCCGTCAGCAGGCCGAGGCGATCCTGGCCGAAGCCAGGGCCGCGATCGACAAGATGTTCGACAGCATCGCAAGCGAGGCCAAGCAGGTGTTGGCCACGGCAGAGAGCGACGCTGCAAAGCACAAGGACAAGATCGAAAAGGAGTCGGCCAAGCTGCTCGCCGACTCCCTCGCTAAGGCTGAGGCCACCAAGAAGGCGGCAGCCACCGAGGCCGCTGAATTGCGAGCGAAGGCTGCAGGCGATGCGGCTGCCACGGTCGCGAAGGCCCAAGCAGAGCATGACAAGCTGGCGACCCGTATGCCTGAGCTGCGCACGGCCCTCAGCCAATTCGAAGCACAAGTGCACGCGCTCACCAACGTGCCCGTTGCCGACCTCAACGAAGTAGAGGCGACCGAGGCCGCTGCCAAAGCTGCTGAAGTCGAGGTAACGATCGGTAGCGATGCCGCGACCGGCGCCGCTGAGGCAGCGCTCGCCACAGCGAGCTCGGTCGCTCGCTCCGTCGCAGCACCGGACGGATCGGGGATGCTGCCCGCAGCCAGGGATCTCGTCAACCTCGACGAGTACCGCGACCTGAAGGCATCGCCTGTCGAGGAGGAGGCTCCGGTTCCAGCTCCCACCAAGCCAGAACCAGCGCTCAGCCCGGCCGCCAGTGACAGTGCTCCACTCGAACGGCTGGCATCGACTCACGTGGCCAGCCGGGTCATACCGACTGACAACGAGACCATCTACCAGCGACGGGGTGGAGGCCTGCGGCGTCGGATCAACTCACAGGGGGATGAGTAAGAAGAGGCCGATGAGGTCTTGCCAATAACCCCCTTGACCACTGTATGATGTAATCGACAACGTTTAGTGGTCAAGGCGGAGCACTCTGAATTCAGCAAGAAGGTCCCGCACCGCCGCACCGCCGTTAGCAACATTCGGGCCCGACTCATCGAACTCGCTGAGTCGACTCAGAACGAACTCGGTGTTGTCGACGGGATGATCGATCTGGCCTCAAACGAGGCCGTCCCGGCCATCGCCAAAGGCGCCACCCAGGACGACTCGAAGCCGGTGGCTGAGGCCACTCCCCCCAAGCAGGTTCCCCAGGCCCAGCCGACAGCCGGGCAGACGGCAGCAAAGAACGAGTCGAAGGCTGCGAAGAGCAAGCCGAAAGCAGACGAGTCGCCGGCCACGAAGGTCTCCGCAGAAGCTCCCGAGCAGACGGCTGCACCCGCGTCGAAGGTTGCGGACGCCAAGGATCTCGACGAATCGGTCTTCGACCCAACGAGTCTGATGGCGCTGGCAAGCGATCTCGACGACGCGGTGCCTGGAGACGAATCCAAGGAGTCCTTCTACGGTTCTGGGCTCAGACGGCGCCTAACCGAGGGCACGAAGACCAAGAAGGGGCGTTAGCGCCACCCCGCGTCGAACAGAACGAAACCCGCTTCCTAGGAAGCGGGTTTCTTCGTTGGGCGGCTAACGATGTACCAGATGATCGCTGCCCCGATCGCCACCATGGCAACGCGGCCGGCGAGGCCCTTGATGAAGAATGTCATCGAGAAGCTGAAGCTGAGAGCTAGGGCGAACACTGCCGTCACCTTCGCTTTCATTGGGATTCCGAGGCCGGCTTGATAGTCCTCAACCAGTGGGCCCAGTCGGGGGTGATCGATGATCACGCCATACACGCGCTTGGAGGAGCGAGCGAAGAAGAAGGCTGCCAAGAGGATGAAGACCGTTCCCGGCATGACGGGAGCCACCAGACCGATGATGCCAAGGACCAGGCACACTCCACCAAGCAGCATGTAGAGGCCACGGAGGGCGCGGCTCGCGAGAACGTCTGCGGTCATAGGCCTCAACCGTAGCCTTATCTCGATGCCACAGCGCGTCGGAAAATCACAGTGACACTGCAATGAGGCCGGCGAATCCCACAAGCAGTATTAGTCCGTCCCAGCGCTCGAGCCGACCGATCCGGCCAGAGAGCAGCGCCGCCAATGCGACGATGACAACCATGAGGATCGTGGCGCCGCCAAGGCCACCCGCCGATCCAGGGTGTGCTAGCCCGGCGCTGCCTCCGACGACCAGCGAATTGAAGATGTTCGATCCGATGACATTCCCAGTTATCAGACCGGGTTCGTCGCGACGAGCAGCTGCTATAGCGGTTGCGAACTCGGGCAACGAGGTGCCAACGGCGAGAATCACCAACCCAACGAAGGCACTCGTGAGCCCGATGTCGTCGGCCAGGCGTTCCGCCGACCACACCAGCAGCCAAGCACCGCCGACGGTGATCACCAGCGCCAGGGGCGCCGCGATGAGCTCGATACCAACTGCTACATCCTCGTGCTTCGACGGTTCGCCCGGTTGGGGCGTTTCGCTCCGACGGATCAGGAGTGTGTAGACGAGTACCGCCCCCATCAATAGCGCCAGGCCCTCGATCCTGGCGATCTCGCCGTCGACGAGCACGAGAGCAAGCGCGGCCATGGCGACCGCCATCAACACCCCCTGGCTTCGCACGAGCGCTCGCGGAACATGGAGAACCCTGAGGAGAGCCGCGGTGCCGAGCACCAGCGTGAGATTGCTGATATTCGAGCCAATGACGTTGCCCATTGACTCCGCCGGTTCGCCTGCAACGAGCGACACCACCAGCTCTGGGATCGAGGTTCCGAGGCCGATAACGAGCGCCCCGATGAGGATCGGCGACATGCCGAAGTGGGCTGAGAGGCGCGCAGCCGACAACACAGACCGATCGGCGGCGACCGTCAGCAGGGCCAGCCCAGCAGCGAGAGCGGAGATTGAGAGGATCAAAGGAGAGTGGCCACTCGGAGCCGGGATGTTACCCGTAAGGCGTACAAGCCCACCGCTAGCCTCCCGTGATGGTCGACGAGCGCGTTCATGAAACTTGGCTCAGCTCGGACCGCCGCATTCCGAGTCGATTCGTAAGACCACTCCTGCGCTTTACGCAAGTCGAAGCAGCGGGTGGCGCGGTCCTGCTGGTCGCTGCCGTATTGGCGCTTGTGTGGGCCAACCTTCCCGGCGGAGAAAGCTATGAACGCTTCTTCGGCACCGAGGTCGGCTTTGATCTCGGAATCGTGCATGTCGAGGAAACGGTTCGCGACTTCGTCAACGACGGGTTGATGGCGATCTTCTTCTTCGTGGTTGGCCTCGAGATCAAGAGAGAGCTCATACGCGGCGACCTGCGCGATAGGAAGTCGGCGATGTTGCCGGCGTTCGGCGCCCTCGGTGGCATGATCTTTCCGGCGCTCATCTTCCTGGCATTCGTTCTAGGAGACGGCGAGGCAACCCGTGGATGGGGTATCCCCATGGCAACCGACATCGCATTCTCGGTCGGCGTCGTGGCCCTGCTCGGCTCCCGCGTCTCTGTTGGAGCCAAGCTCTTCCTGTTGGCACTGGCGATCGTCGACGACATCGGCGCCATTCTCGTGATCGCGATCTTCTACACCGAGGAGCTGGCACTGGGATGGCTGGGGGGTGCGATCGGCCTGCTCGTTGTCATCGAGATAGCGAAGAGAGTCGGAGTCCGTTCTGCCGCCTTCTACCTGGTGGTCGGAGCCGGCACGTGGTTCGCTCTCTTGGAATCGGGAGTTCATGCCACCATCGCCGGTGTGGCGTTGGGCCTGATGACGCCTGCCTACTCCCTATACAGCGACCCGGAATACCGCCAACGAGCTACCTGGATCATGTCTCGCTACGACATGGACGCGGCGCAACACCAAGCGCCCGAGCGCATCGACGCCGATGCCATGGAGCTGGTCGCCGTGGCTAGGGAGTCGGTGTCTCCTCTCTCCCGACTGGAGACCGCCTTCCACCCTTGGAGCTCGTTCGTGATCGTCCCCATCTTCGCGCTCGCTAACGCCGGGATCCGGTTCGCCGACATCGACGTCGGCGAGGCATTGACGTCTCCGGTTGCCCTCGGGGTCGGCGTTGGGCTCGTGGTCGGTAAGGCCGTCGGGGTGTCGCTGTTCGTGTGGCTGGCAGTGAAGCTCGGCCTTGGAAACCTCCCGAGAAACACAACATGGACCCACATGTTCGGCATGGCCGCCGCCGCCGGTATCGGCTTCACCGTCTCGTTGTTCATTACCGAGCTGGCGTTCACCGACCCAGGGATTCTCGATCGGGCGAAGCTTGGCATATTCGTCGGCTCAGCAATCGCCGGCTTCCTGGCTTACTTCGTCTTGCGCCGTTCCCCCAAGACAGCGGAAACATGATGGATAGAAGGAGGTTCATCAGAACCGCCGGCCTCGGACTCGCCACTATCCCCCTTGGAAGGTTCCTGGCGGCGTGCGGAGACGCAGCTGCCGAGACCAGTGTCGCCACCACCGGGGTTACAACCACCTCGACTCTTGCCGAGATCAAAGTGGCGACAACCGCGGTAACGACCACCGAGGCGGCGCCGGCGGCAGCTCCCCGTTCGGAGATCGTCGGTGCTCTATGTCGGGAAGCATGGGGGGCGACGGCCGTCGGCACCAACGTCATTCCGCACACAATCGATCGCCTCACCGTGCACCACACGGCGTCCTTCCTCGATGACAACAGCAAGGCCCCCTCACGACTGAGGGGCCATCAGTCCTATCACAAAGGCCTGGGCTGGCCGGACCTGGCATATCACATTGCCGTCGACGCCAACGGCAACATCTACGCCGGGAGGCCGACAACGGCTCGAGGTGACACGGCCACCAACTACGACCCGACCGGCCACTTCCTGGTTGTGGCCGAAGGAGACTTCAACTCCCAGCCAATACCCACCGCTCAGCTCGAGGGTGTCGCAACGGTGCTGGCCTGGGCAGCAACCGAATTCTCGGCAGACCCATCAACTATCCGAGGACACCGAGATCTCGCCTCGACGAGTTGCCCGGGCGACGGCTTCTACTCCTTCATCGCCGACGGCACGTTGGAGGCCATAGTCGAAGGGCGCATCGCCAACGGCGGCATCGACCTGCGTGTTGTGTGTGACGACAGTGCTTTTACCGCCGTTGCTGCAATAGAGGCCGGGGAGGTCCCGCCGCCACTCGCCACCCAGGCAAGCTTCTACCTGCGCAACTCCAACAGCCAAGGGAACGCCGACACCGTCATCGAGGAGTTCGGTGACAGCGACTGGATCCCCGTTAGCGGCGACTTCGGAGAATGAGGACAACAGCATGAGCCGGAGAACCTTGCTCCTGGTCGGCTGGCTGGTTTTGACAGCACCGACCGCTTTGGCTGCAGACAGTGTCGGTGCGTTCGATCCTGATACCGCGATGTGGCATCTCCGTTTTGGTGACGGCACTACGACAACCTTCGAGTTCGGGAATCCAGGAGATGTGCCTTTCATGGGCGACTGGGACTGCGACAGCGTCGACACCCCCGGCCTCTACCGCCAGAGCGACGGCTTCGTCTACCTCCGCAACGCCAATACGACAGGGATCGCGGACATTCGCTACTTCTTCGGGGACCCGGGTGACGTCCCGCTGGCCGGCGACTTCGATGGCGACAACTGCGACACGGTGTCTCTTTACCGTCCAGCGGTGCAACGTTTCTTCGTGATCGACACGCTCGGAAGCGATGACGGCGGGCTGGGAGCGGCTGCGACCGACTTCATCTTCGGAGATCCCGGGGATCAACCATTCGCTGGAGACCTCAACGGCGACGGCATCGACACCTTCGGCCTCTACCGAGAGGCCACCGGCTTCGTGTACTACCGCAACTCGCTCACGGAGGGGGTCGCCGATGCACAGTTCTTCTTTGGCGATCCCGACGACCAATTCGTCGCCGGCGATTGGACCGGAGACCACACCGACACGGTCGGTGTTTACCGATGATCCTGGCTTGGCGACTCGGGCTGGGATGGCTTGTCGGCAGAAATCGCATTCTGCTCACGACCGCCAATCGGCGCGTCGTACTACAGTTTCGATTCTTCGCAGACACCTTCTACCTTCGTCGAGTAGAGGCGCCGTGGGTGGACGACCTCGCCGCCACCCCCACCGCCACCGTGCAGGCGTGGCCGGGCCCACGTCCAGTGAGAGTCCGCCAGATCGATGATTCCGAAGAGGCCGAACTCGTCGGCCGCCTGTGGGGTGATGGTGGATCCGTGATCGCACTGTCACCGACAGGCCAGCGCACCCCAGACATGACGGCGCCCGACCTCATGTGGGTGCTACCAACCGCCCTGGTCATCTTGGTGGCCGCGCGCCGATTGACCCGCTAGCCCATAGCCTGGCGCCGTGATGAAGCTTCCACCCTTGACCCTCAGCGATCACGAGGGCAACGACTACGAGCTGGTCTTCGAGCGGACGACCGTCATCGGTCTCGTCCGCTACTACGGCTGAGCTGGCTGCCTCGATTTCCTGTCGCAGTTGGCGACAGCTCATGCCACCATGCAGTCGCTTGGAGCCATGGTGATCGCCATCGGGCCCAAGGCGCAGTATCAAGCGGCGCACCTATCGACGACCCTCCCCTATCCCTTGTTACTCGATCCCGAGCTGTCGGTACGGCGCCTCCTGGGAGTACGGGAGCAAACGGGGGCTGCGTTCTTCTTCAACGTGCGGGGCTGGCTCCGCTACCTGGGATCCTTCTTGCGCCATCGCCGCCAAGGTCGGCTCGTTGGCAGGCGACAGACCCTGCCTGCGGTAGCCATCGTTTCGCCACAGGGTGAAGTCCTGTGGCTCCATCAGGGCCGCTCCGTCGCCGACTATCCCAAGATCGCAACCGTCGTCGCCAGACTCAGGGAACAGACCGTGCCGCCAACCCGTTGATTCGGATGTGGCCGACTCGATAAACCCGATCAGCGCCGCGGTGCGCGTATGGCGAGCCCTGCAGCGAACAGCTCCCCCGAAACCAAGCGGTGACGGCACGGCATATCACGACGGATTCCGCCCGGTTCTCGAGGCTGTGCGCGACGGAGGCATCGGTGCCATACCAGCCGGCCGACTGGACTCCTACCTGGCGATGCTCGGTGCTATCGACCCCGACGGGCTCACTCGAGATCACGCGCTCGCCTACTGGCTCAACCTTTACAACGCCCATGCCCTTGCCGTCGCCGGGCGGGCCGAGCGGGCCAACGCGTCATCGGTGCTGCGCCTCAAGGGGGCGTTCGACAACACCACGATCACCGTTGCCGGTGCCCCCATCTCGCTCGATGGGATCGAGCACGGCAAGCTGAGACGACTTGGGGATCCGAGGGTTCACGCCGCATTGGTGTGCGGGGCCATCTCCTGCCCAACGCTGCGCTTCGAGCCGTTCGATGGTGACAAGATCGACGGCCAACTCGAGGACCAGATCCGCAGCTTTCTGGTCAACGGTGGCGCCGAGATGGACGGCAACACGCTGCGGCTATCGCGCATCTTCCTGTGGTTCTCCGGCGACTTCGTCCGCAAGATGCCGGCGTGGCGACCGGCTGCCAAGAGCGACCTACTGCAGGCCCTCCGGCAGTGGCTTCCCGACAACGCTCAAACCGCCCAACGCGTCGAGTTCATGCGTTACGACTGGGGACTCGCCTGCACCGTTCGGTAGCGGGTCCCGATCCCAAGCAGTGCGAGAGCGACGGCGGCGGCGATCATGTCGTTCGGAATGACCAGCCGCATGAGCTGGCGACCGTCGACGATCCATTCGCCATCGGTGCCAACCCCGACCGTGTCGAGATAGCGCCAGATAGCCCACACGCAGAAGACTCCGATGGCAACCGCCGTCCCTCTCGCCGCGGCAGACCCCCAGCGCCGACGAGCGCCGATTGCTGCGGCTGCTACCACCCAGGCGATGTCAAGCGCGCTCAACAGCTGCAGAAACTGCATGGATGGATCGAACCGGAGTGCCGCTGAGCTGGCCAGTGTCACCAAGGCTGCCGCTCCTGTAACGAGAGCAACCACCGAACCCGCCGCCGCCAGGGATCGGAAAGGCTCCGCCAGGTCGGGGAACCACCCAGGCTCGTCGGCGATTGGCGCCAGGGCGAGGGCCACGCCTACCTCAAAGACAACTACGGCGGAGAGGTGCCAAGTCGAAATCGCGATGACGTGGTCCGCGGCATCGATCGCGAGCAGCGGTAGGGCGAGCACTGCTCCGAAGATGGTCCACCGCAACGCCGTTGCCAGCGCCCGCTCGGTCGACATCAGTCTCCTTTGGGGTGTTCACCGAATATGGCGTGCGGACCAGTTGCCCCCGCCGCGTAGAAGAGGTCGAAGCGCCTCCCCGACGCCGACGGTTCTATGCACTTGAGCACCCCCGCCATGAACTGATCGATGAGATGGGACGCCGCGAAGCGGTCCGCCGTCTCCTGATCTTCGAACTGAGTGATGATGGAGACGCGGGCAGGATTGATGTCATCGAGGAGCACGGAGTGGTGTGTCGGAGCGTCCGGGTGGGCCAGAGCCGCTCGCTCCCACTGCTGCACCGCGTTGACGAAGTCCTGCATCCCGCCATCGGCAACCGTGCATTCGATGATCTCAATGCATCGCATGGGCGGAACCTAGCTGGGTCTAGTCCTTAGTTGGCTGAGCGATTCGCTCGCGAGCGAGTTCCACGTAGCCGGCATCCGTGTCATAGCCAACGAAGTGCCGTCCAGTTTCGAGCGCCGCCAATGCAGTGGCCCCGGCACCCATGAATGGGTCGAGTACGAGATCGCCCGTGAACGTGTACAGCTCTATGAGACGGCGTGGCAGCTCGACCGGGAACGGCGCAGGGTGACCAACCCGTTTGGCCGACTCTGGACGGATGTTCCACACCGACAGAGTCGATGAGACGAAGTCGTTCTTTTCGATCGTGTCATCGCCCTTGCGGATACGACGGAAGCTCTCCTTGCAGCCGACGACGACGTACTCGTGGACGTCCCGTAGCGTTGGGTTCTTCGCCGATTGCCAAGATCCCCACGCTGTTGATCCCCCGGCTGCCTTGGCCTTCTGCCAGATGATTTCGCCTCGCAGGAGAAAACCAACATCCGTTAGCAATCCAGCAACGTGGTGATTGAGCGGCAGGTAAGGCTTGCGGCCGAGATTGGCAACATTGACGGCCACCCTCCCGCCGGGTTCAAGGACCCGATAGGTCTCGGCCAGCACTCTCTTGAGGAGCTCCAGGTACTCAGACAGGCTGAGGTCGGCGTCGTAGTCCTTGCCGACGTTGTATGGAGGCGAGGTCACCATGAGAGAAACGCAGTTGTCGGGGATCTGCGACATCGACTCGGATGATTGATGGAACAGCTCGTCGATGATCGCAGGTGGCGGATCGACGAGAGGGCTCAGTTCCTTGGCTTCGGCCTGCTCTGCGATCTTGCGCTCGTAGAACTCGGAAGCGTCGTGGCTCTCGCGTTTGCCCGAACCAAAGGAGGAGGTCGAGGTCGGCATGGCGGAAACCGTACCAGCGCCAGGGCCGAGCCGTAGGCCATAGCCCTAAGCCTTAGTCGCAAGCCGAGCCTTGACTTGTTGCACTGAGGTCTGGCGTTTCTCCCCCCGTGGGCGGAAGTACCGGCGAAGCCGGGGAGGGGGCTTCTTGGTGGGCGCGTATCTACGGAAGTCCCCTCCGCCTTTACGCCCTCCGGACGCTCCGCCTTAGGAGGGAGGCAACAAGACCGGCCGGCGGCTGCTTGGAAAATCGCAAGCCCCATCGGACGGCCGATGGCGGTCCCGCTTGAGGCTTAAGCCTTACAGCGGCTCAAAGCCCACAGATTCTGCAGTAGCTTTTCCCTGCTATGACCACTGCCTTCAGCGACACCCCGGCCTGGGTGCCGGACGCCGTCTTCTATCAGATCTTCCCCGATCGCTTCGCCCGCTCCGACCGTGTTGCCAAGAGCCGGAACCTCGAGGCGTGGGATGCGACCCCGACCCATCATGGATTCATGGGTGGCGATCTCGGAGGTGTCATCGAGCATCTCGACCACATCATCGACCTCGGAGCCAACGCCATCCTGTTCAACCCGATCTTCCAATCGGCGTCGAATCACCGCTACCACGCACACGACTACTACAAGATCGACCCGCTCCTCGGTGACGAAGCCCTCTTCGGCGAGATGCTGGCAGCCTGCCACGAGCGCGGCATCAGGGTCGTCCTAGACGGCGTCTTCAACCACTGCTCTCGCGGGTTCTTCCAGTTCAACGACATCCTCGAGAACGGATCCCAGTCGCCGTACATCGACTGGTTCGACATCAAGAAATTCCCCATCTACCCGTACCACCCGTCGCAGGCGAAGGACTCCAACTACGAGTCATGGAAAAGCCTCCCGGCGCTGCCCGCGTTCAACATGAAGAACCCTGACGTGAGGGAGTACATCTTCGGGATAGTCGAGTACTGGACTCGCAAGGGCATCGATGGCTGGCGGCTCGATGTCGCCCACGAGATCACCGAACCCGGCTTCTGGCAGGAGTTCCGGCGCCGCGTTAGACAGATCAACCCCGAGGCCTACATCGTTTCGGAGATCTGGCATGATTCTTCGGCCTGGATCAACGATCGAGAGCAGTTCGACGGCACCATGAACTACCTCTTCACGGGGAACGCACTGTCGTTCGCGGCGGGACATCACCTGGATGAGACGACGGTTCGCGACCATGTGCCATGGCCGAATACGCCTCCCATGGACGCGGTGGCCTATTCCGCCGCGGTTGACCGCATCCGCGCCCTGTACAACGATCAGGCGACTCTCGGCAACCTCAACTGCTTCGCCAGCCACGACACCGCGCGAACATTGACCATTGTTGGAAAGGACGAGGCTGCAGTACGCCTCACGCTTCTCCTTGTGCTGTCGTTTCCGGGCGCCGCTCACATCTACTACGGAGACGAAATCGGCCTCGAGGGTCACAATGATCCGCTATCACGCAACACGATCCCCTGGGACGGCGCTGCTGACTGGAACCACGGGCTGTTGGAGTCATACAGGGAGCTGATCGCGCTGCGCGTCGCCAAACCAGCCATGCGGAGTCTCCCCTACCGAACGCTGTTGGCAGAGGGTCTCGTTTACGCCGTCGAGCGCGGCGAGGGAGACGATCGGGTAGTCGTCATCGTCAATGCCGGCGACGACGAGGCGGCAATGGACCTCGGCCTCGCCGCAGAACCGTTGTGGGGATCGGCAACGGTTTTGGGCACGAGCATCACCATCCCTCGTCGCTCAGGTGCGGTGCTCGGCATCGAGTGACGGCTCATATGGCGATGGGAGCACCGCCTACCATGCCGCAGCTATGGCCCGGGTGCCGGTGCCATCACGGAGGCTCACTTGAAGCTGCTAGTTCGAAGCACACTGATGGCTGGCGTCCTTGGCGTCGTGGCCGTTGGCTGCGGACGCGGCATTGACGAGTCCGCAACCGGAGTTACGGCGCCTACATCACAGCCCTCGGCAACGACCAGCGTCGCCTCAACGACGACGGAAGCTCCTGTCGAAGCAACAGAAATTGTGGTGTGGGTGCCGGTGCGGGCGCGCGCGGCAGTACAGGAGGCGGCAGCGACCTTCACGACGGCGACAGGTATAGGGGTCGCAGTCGAATCCGTCGAGCTCGACGAGATGGAGCTCGCTATCAGCAGCGGTGTCGGACCCGACATCTTCATGGGCAGACACACCTGGCTGGCGCGCTTGGCGCCGCGGGGCCTCGCCGTGCCGGCTGGACTGGAGTCCCGCCTCGATGACTTCGTCGAGGTTGCTGGAGACGCCTTCACCTACGAGGGCATCGTGTACGGCGCCCCGGCAACCATGGAATCCATAGCTCTCTTCTACAACTCCAACGTCGTGACCAACCCCCCGGGAGCTTTCTCCGAGATCAAGGAGGCGTGCCTACAGATTCGCGGTGGCGACGCCACTACCACGACCGTTGACTCAACGACGACAACGCTCCCCGAACCACTCGGGGCTGGTTGCCTCGAGTATCTCGTCGATGACGCCACAGCTGGCTTAGCTCTCGTTACATCTGGAGACGGCTATCTCTACCGACGGGTCGATGGCTCCTACATCGCGACCGATGTCGGACTCGCCACCGACCCCGCGGTCAGCAGGGCAGCAACGCTGCGCTCCCTAGTTGCCGACGGTGTTCTCGCCGGTGCCGACGACCGCGCAGCGATGGTGGCAAGGTTCGCCAGCGGCGAGACGCCATTCCTCATAGGAGATATCGGACTGGCGGAGGCCCTCAGCTCCTCGGCCACATCCTTCGGGGTATCACGGCTGCCGATCATCACAGGTACGACGCCGCGACCCTTCGTCGAGGTGACCGGCTTCATGGTTGCCGGAAGAAGTGTTCAACAGCAGACGGCGCTTCTCTTCCTCAGCGACTATCTGGCCACTCCATCGGCGATGGCAGACGTCTTTGGAGCGTCGACAGGGCTTCCCGCCTACAGGGCCACCGCAGACCTCGTCGCCGGTGATCAGGTTCTCGCAGGGCTACAGGCGGCGGCTGAGGCTGGGAATCCGCTGCCGGTAGTGGACGGCATCGACAACGTGCTCGCGGCGTTGGGCGCCACCTTGGCTTCGATTCTGGATGCAGAGGGCCCTGAGGTTGAGGCCATCCTCAGCGAGGCTGCGCAGCTGGCGCTGTCCCTGGCGGCCTAGGCGAACGGGTCTGCTGGGAGATCGTCCGAGCCCGCGTTGCCGTTGGCTTCGGCAGCAACCTTGGAGGCGGAAGCGGTCGCCTTGGCAGCGGCCTTCTTGGCCGGAGCCTCAACGTCGATCCGATCCTCCTGGACCAAAGCGATCACATCTTCCCAATCCCGCGCCAGGGCGCACTTGGCGCAATAGGCAGCGCTACCCCGCTTGACTACGGCCTCGGCGTTACAGCGTGAGCAATCCACAGGTCTCCTGGCTTCTCTGCGGGATACTTCGGCATTTCGCCGCAACCACTTGAGCTACTCGGGGTCGAGGGCGCTTTCGGCCAACATCATCGAGAGATCGCGAACGACGGCCGCACCGCCGAGCTCGGTGACCCCGTCATCGAGCATCACGTAACAGAAGGGGCAACTGGTCGCGATCTCGGTGGCACCGGTGGCGATCGCCTCCTGGGTGCGTTCGACATTGACCCGCTTGCCGGTGGATTCCTCCATCCACATTCGAGCACCGCCGGCCCCGCAGCACAGTCCCTCGGAGCCGCAGCGCGGCATCTCCACTCGATCTGACACGAAAGAATCGAGCACGGTGCGAGCTGGTGAGTAGATGTCGTTGTGCCGCCCCAGATAGCACGGGTCGTGGTAGGCGACCCTCTTATCGATGCCTTTCTTGGGAACGATCCGTCCCTGCTCCACAAGGTCCATTAGCAGTTGACTGTGGTGCACGACCTCGTACTCGCCTCCGAATTGCGGGTACTCGTTCGCCAGCGTGTTGAAGCAGTGCGGACACTGGGTTACGACCTTGCGCACCCCGAGGTCGGCCAGGGTCTCGATGTTCTGTAGGGCAAGGCCCTGGAACACGTACTCGTTGCCGGAGCGTCGTGCCGGATCCCCACTACACAGCTCTCTTGGTCCCAGGATGGCGAAGTCGACCTCTGCCTCATGAAGAAGGCGTGCAGTCGCGATGGTGACCTTGCGGTTGCGTTCGTCGAAACTCCCGGAGCAGCCGACCCAGTAGAGATACTCCGCGCTATCGGTGTCGACGCCGAGAAGTGGCACGTCGAACTCGAGCTCGTCCCTCCAGTCGCCTCTTGACTGCTGGCTCATTCCCCACGGATTCTGCGAGTTCTCCATGTTGAGGAAGGCCGAGCCGAGTTCCTGGGGGACGTTGGACTCCATCAGCGTGAGGTGCCGACGCATATCCAGGATCTTGTCAAGGATCTCGATGTCGACGGGACAGGCGTCATCGCAAGCCTTGCATGTCGTGCACGCGAACACCTCTTCGGGGGTGATGCGTTCGAACACGACGTCCGACCCGAGGGTGATCTCCATGTCGACACCGACCGGCGGCGACACGGCAACGGCCGCAGTGCGCGAGGCCACCTCGCCGAGCTTCAGCACGATCTCGCGGGGATCGAGCGGCTTTCCCGTCAGGTTGGCTGGACACGCCGCCGTGCAGCGGCCGCACATTGTGCAGGCATCTGTGTCGAAGAGCTGCTTCCAGGTGAACTCACCCACCCGCGAGGCACCGACGGTCTCGATGTCGGCGGCTTCCAGCAGGTTCGGCATCTCCCGCATCGCACCCTTTGTGCGATCGCGAGGTGACAGGTACATGTTCGCCGGCGAAGTCACCATGTGCCGCAGCTTCGTTGTCGGCAGCATCACCAAGAAGGCACCGAACGCCACTGCATGCCCCACCCACAGCACCTGGTGAATACCCGCGGCGCTTCCTTGCGGAACCGCCAGGCTGAGCGGATAGCCGACGAAGGACCACGTCTCGAAGGACGGCCTGCCCTCGAGTCGGATGCGGGCTGCTTCGACGGCAAGACCGCTTACGCCGATGATGGCGAGCGTTACAAGGATCCACATGTCCTCGGACTTCGTTTTTGTCCGGATGCGCCACGGGCGAGCCCCATAGCGGCGGACGGTGGCGAAAGTCAGGCCGCCAAGGAACACCAGGGCGAACAGATCCAGGGTGAAGGAGTAGCCCTGGTAGAAGCCGCCGTTGAGAAACTTCCAACTCTCGGGGACGAGGTTGTCGATCTCGAGGATCACGGTCCCCACAAAGAGAACGAGGAACCCCCAGTAGATCATCGAGTGCATCAGACCCGCCACCCGATCGCGCAGCAGGGTTCTCATCGACAGCCCGGCCTCGAGCCTCTTCAGCCTCTCCAGGGGTTTCCCACTGCGGCGGTCCTCCCCTCCCCGTTGCCAGTTGCGTGCCCGCAGCGAGAACAAGTGGAACATCAAACCGACGGCCGCGGCGACGCCGACGTAGAACAGGGCTTTGAGGGGGCCGGGGACGTTGCCGAAAATCTTGCGGCCTATGTCGTAGTGGGGGTGAGCTTGGAGCGACGCCGCTACCCAGGCCCCGAGGATGCTCAACGGGCCGATGATGGCGAGGGCCGACAAGATGCCGCTGGCGGTAAGAAGCTTCGTCTTAGGGGCCGGTTCGTTCACCGCAGAGAAGCCTACCGACGCGCCATTCGAGGTCTCCGTACCGAGACCGGCGACCTACTTGGTGCCGAACCACATCCCGCGGCCGATGAAGCCCTCGTCGTCGTAGTCGACTTCGAGGCCGGCAGCTTCCATGGCAGCTCGATACTCGGCGGCCGCGAACAGCGTTGTCGGGTGGTCTTCGGCGAAGTAGCTGACGCCGTGTGGCGTCATCACCATGTGATGGAAGTTGATGACCACGTGGTTGTCGACCCTCTCTCCGGTGCTCATGCGGGCCACCTTGAGATCGTCGCTGTCGTATGTCATCAAGTCGAGATGGCCGTCGCTCCACCCCTCGACATCCAACCATGGCTCCACGATCAACACGCCGCCCGGCACCAGATGCCTGGTCATGTTGCTGATCGCCCTAGCTAGCGAGTCGGTGTCTGGCATGTAGCCGATAGCACTGAAGAGACAGGTCACCGCATCGAATCGCCGATCGATCTCGAAGTGTCGCATGTCACCGAGGTGGAAGGCGACATCGGGATTGCGCTCGGTGGCAATGGCCAGCATCGGCTCGGAGAGATCGACGCCCTCGACTTCGTAGAACCGCTGCAGGCGTTCAATGTGCAGGCCCGTGCCACAGGCGACGTCGAGGAGCGTTGCCGCACCAGGTCTCCTCGCCTGGATCCAAGTGTGAAGACGCTCGACATCGGCCTCGTAGTCCTTCATCTGGCCATACAGGACGTCGTAGATCCTTGCCGACCCCTCCCACGGCTCCATCGCCATCGCTGCCTCCAACGACAGACGCCGCTGGCGGACCAGCGGCGTCTCTCTACGGTTTGCGCCGCCTCAGCCTGTGATGCCGAGCTCGGCCTTGAGCTCCTCGAGCTTGGCATCCGCCTGGCTCAGCGAGATCGCCTCGCGTAGCTCAGCCTCGGCGCCCTGCGGGGTCGCCTCGTTGAGCTCGGCCTTGGCCATCGCATCTGCCTTGCGGGATTCGATCTTCTCTTCGACCCTCGCCAGGGACGGCATCTCGTCGTCGAATGTCGAGGACAAGGCGTCCATCGCCTTGTTGACAGACTCCTGCATCTTGGCCTGCTGGAGAGAGCCCATCAGCTCCATCTTCTTGGCCGACAGTTCCTGGAGACGCATGGCGTTTGACTGGACGGCTCCCTTGGCGTCCTCGGCCTGGCTCATGGCTGTCTCGTACTGCCCGCGCAGCGCTGTGAGGTTGTTCTCGGCAGCCTGGAGGCGCATCGCAAGACCCTGTGCGGACTGCGTCCACTTGTCGGTGCCAGCGGCGTCGCCGGCGCCTGCTGCTTCCTGCGCCTTGAGAAGCGCCTGCTTGGCCAATTCGCGAGCCTCGCCTACGTCATCCGCCGAGTTCTCAATCTGACTCTCGAGCTTGTGGCGATGCGCCACGACCTTGGCGGCTTGATTGCGGAGTTCCTGGTCGCGCTTGCGAGCCTCGGTGATAGCTTGTTCCATCTCGATCTCGGGGTCCATCGCCTTTTCCGCCGTCGAGCGGAATAGCTGCTTGATATATCCCCACAGTCGTTTGAGGAAACCCATGTTCCACGTCCCTTTCGATGAGAGCGGCAGTCTAGGAGAAGTGGGGGACGGCTGGGCCGGTCGATTACCGGCGGCGGCGCCTGCCGCCGCGTGAGCGCTTCGACTTTGGGCTCGGAGAAGACGAGGATCGGCGGGTAGCTGAACGGGAGGAGGATGGTCCCGGAATCGGCCCGGATGAACGTCCCGACGACCTACTCGAGGAGGCTCTCGACGTGGATCCGCGTGATGAGCGGCCGAAGAGCCCTCCCCCGCGGCGCCCCTTGCCGAGCAGGTCTGGCAATGCCTGACTCGCACCACCAACAATGATCGACAGCAGGTCCATCCCTCCGAAGCCTCCGCCGCCGTGGGATTTGGGCGCACGAGGAGCAGGCACCCGACGACCACCGACGTCGATCATCCTGGGGTCGGGCCGTTGTCCAGCAGCCAGCTTGCCGGCGTCTGTCTTGCACACCCTCACCTCTTTGTTCCCGGCCGAGGTCTTGATGGTGGCTTCGACCGTTGGCCCCCGGTGAGTTGGGTCGAAGAAACAGCGAGCCATCTCCTTGCGAGGCTTGGGGGGCATCGGATCTCCATCGAGGATGGCCTGGCTCGAATCGAGCTGCCACGCCGCCTCGTCCAGTCGATCGAACAGGGCTTCGAGTTGGGCCAAGGTCGTGGCCTTCTCGAACTCTTCGGACGCCTTCTCGTAGACCCCGCTGCCCTCCTCGAAGAAGGCGACAGCCTTGGGGGCGCCAAGCCGAACCCGGTCAGCCAGGTCGAGGATGTCGTTGGCCATCGAGTCGAGCTGCGACCGGATCTCGTTGCGGGCCTCTTGGATATCGCCCTCCGAGCGCGCCACCGATGCCTTCTTGGACTTCCTCATCACGAACCAGGCGATAGCCACGAAGCCGAGGACGATTATCAGAAGAATCCACAGCCCACTGCCGCCGCCCGAGCTAGAGGAGGACGGGCCAGGAGCCTGGGTTGGCGCTGGGGCTGCGGCGCCGGTCAGTGTCTCCACCACATTGGTGAGGTAGGCGAGATCGCTGCCCCCGGCTGCGTCTGCGGCATTGAGGGCTGCCTCGACGTCTGCGCGGTCGAACTCGTCGACCGTCTCGTAGCCAACAAAGCCATCTTCGGTGAGAACGATGACGGTCGCTGGGCCGCCAATGGCGTCGAGAACACCACCGGCAAAGGTGGTTGGTCCGCCGCCCGGGCTCTCGTCCAGCACCACGAGGGAGAGGCGGAATCCCCGGTCGCGAGCACCGCTGACAAGATCGCTCACCCGAGACTCGCTGATGTTGGTCCCGGGACCGAGGTAGTAGCCCTCCTCAGAGACGGCAACAGCGGCGTCGATGGTGGTCTGGGCGGCCGCAGGGGCGGCGACCAGCATCAGCGCGCCGATGAGTGAGAGCAATCGGCGAGTCATAGCCACGAGAGGATAGACCCGGTGCAAGGGGCAACTCCGGGCCCGAAGAGCGCGCCGCTACGCGGAGAACCCCTCCGTGGAAAGGGTCTCCTCAACAACGACTGCCGGCCGAGATTGCCGGCAGAGACTTCTGGCCGAGCCCGAGCCTCCCCGCCACCGGCAGCCGCGGACTCTCGCCGAACGGGAACTGAATGTCGGGCGGGCCCTGGTCAGGGTGTGCCGGAGGAGGAACGCGTGACATTGCTCGGTCGGGCCGGCGTGTCCGCACTATTGACGACTCCTCAGCAACAAAGCAGTCTCTGGGGCACCAAGATGATCTGTCCCGATGCGTTGCCGGAGTCAAGCGTGTTCCTCCAGCAAGCGTCCTCCCCGCGGCCTTGCCCGCAATCCGCCTAACGGTCGTCGTCCGTTGAACCCAGCTCTCGAGAGCGTGCTGCGGCTGCCCTGATGGCATCCTCGACCAGCGAGCGAAAGCCCCCGCCGTCGAGCACATGCATGGCGGCGGCGGTCGTGCCTCCGGGCGATGTCACCTGGGCTCGGAGCGCAGCCGTTGAGCTCTCCGACTCGCGCATGATGATGCAGGGACCCCGCATGGTTTGCGCAACGCTCTGCGTGGCTGCATGGTGGGGATGGCCGTCCCTTAGTGCTGCTTCGGTTAGCGCCTCTGCCAAGAGAAAGG
>JAZFSG010000057.1:0-2830 GCA_036446035.1 Acidimicrobiia bacterium
TCGATTCGCGGCGCCGCGACATAGGGCGGCGACGCCAGAGTCAGAAACTGATGACGGTTCACCCGGGGAGGAAGATCTATCTTGACCTGTTCGGGGATCGCGCCGGGGAAGGCTGCAGCTCGGGCAACGGCACCCGACAACTCGACACCGAGCCGACGGTCGTCGTCGTGAAGATGAACGATCTCGACGCCGAACGGATCCGCTCCGGCGCGTCGTAGTGCTGCTTGGAATCTGCCCACGGCGTACTCGCCATCGTGCACAGCGATCACGAGAGGCGTCGATCCTGCAAGTTCCTCCAACCGCTCCGGCGACCTGCAGAGGTTGGGAATGATGACGACTTCGATATCGCCGGGAAGGGAGGGGAGGTCAGACCCTGCGTCGGCGCAGACCGCAAGCAAGGTCATCTATCCGGCCTCGATTCCCATGCAAGCGTCACCCAGTCGAGCTCGTGGACGACGAAGGCATGGGCGGCCCGGGCCAGAGCAGCAAAGAAGAGAGGGATGCCATCCACCGCCTGCACGCAGGCGTTGAACTGGGGCACCCACCGGCCGAGATGCTCGGAGACCAGGACGCCTTGACGTCGCAACGACCAATTCGAAGCCTCGACATCGCCGGTCTCGTGCCCGGCAGCCTCGTAGGCGCACAGCGTGGCCATGGCCCCGAACTCCTCAGATGCGTGATCGGGTGTCGCCGCGAAGCCGGAGGGACGAGATCCGATCTCCAGATAGAGGCTCCGAAGCTGCGCCTGCAGGGCTGCCACATCGCCAACGCGGGCGTCCACACCGTATGCACCTTCAACCGGCGGGCAAGCGGATCCCCTCACCCCGGCTTCAAATAGTCGAACGTATCCGATACCGAGCTCGTCGACGCTGACTTCGTCGATCACTCTGCCGACCCCGAACCACGGCGTCGCAAAGGCGAAATCGTCGAGCCCCATCTCCTCCAACGCCACCAGGCCGGTGGCGATGCCGTCGAGTCGATCCGTCGTAGGCGGCGAGAATCCTTCTACGGCCAGCCGATGAACGCCCTGGCGAAGCCGAGCTATGTCGCCGAGGATCACTCAATCTCGCCGTCGGACGGATCTTTCATCACCTCGTAGACGATCGCACTTCCGAAGGCGAGCAAGATCCCGAAGACGAACAGCACCGACGACCACTCCAGGCGCGGATTCGAGCAGGCGACCTCTTCGGCGCACCACGGAGCCGCACCAAAGAAGTACGTCGCGACCATGAGGCCGAGCCCACCCAGCAGGAATGTGTATGTGAGAACCCGCCTCATAGATCCGCCTCCTCCAGTTCCATGATCGGGAAGGTCTTGATGAACAGACCGACGAGCAGAGCGCCCAACGCCATGAGACCCACGATCACCGAGTATTCGATCCAACTCGGGGAGTAGGACCCGGTGCCGTATGGAATCAGCTGGGCATGAGTCTCCGACGGGACCACAATCAGGTACCGCTTCCCGATGGCCCCGATGTTGACCACGGCTCCTGCCGCCACTATCCAGCTCAGTTTCCATGTCCTTCGCACCGCCATGTAGGCCAATGCGAGCGCCGGCAGGGCCAGGCTGGCGATCGAGCCCCAGAAGATCCAGGCGTAACGCCCGGTGAGAAGGGCCTGTGACACCGACTGCTCGGCAACGTCGGCCTGATAAACGGTGGTGAGCATTTCGACGACGGTGAAGTAGAGGTACGCGAAGACGAGCAGCATCAGCAGCCGCCCCAGCCAGACAAAGGCGTCCACGGTGATGCGCTTGCCCCCCTCGACGGTGCGCCGGACGATCGCCGCCAGCACGATGAGGTGCCCCAGTCCCGACACGCCGGCGAGGGCGACAAACGCCGGCGCCTGCAAGGAGCCGAACCAACCCGGCCGGCCCACCTGGAGTCCGAACACGAAACCGAGCGACGAGTGGGCTACGACAAGCAATGGGAGGATGGCAATTGCCATCCAGAACGACGCCGTGTGATCCCGCTTCCGCTGGTCGGGCGTGTCGCGGTACCCAGAGGACCACAACCGGTAGTACCACCGCAGCTGCGACGGCTTCTCTGCCATCTTGGTGGCGTCGGCCCTTCCGGTGAGGTACAGGAAGATCAGGCTCGAAAACAGGTACCCGGCGATCACCATGCTGTAGGTACCGAAGAACGGCGACTGCGGCCTTCCGAACCTGAACAGGTTGAACAAGCCGCGCAGCGGCTGGCCCAAGTCGGCGATGATTGCCAGGCCTGCCAATAGAAGGGAGACGATCGTCAACACCTCGGCCATCCGTGCCAGCGACCTGAGTCGCTCGATGTTGAACAATCGGATCACTGCGGCGATGGTGATCCCGGCGAACGAGGCGCCGGCGAAATAGACGTCGAACGCCACGTAGAGGCCCCATGGTGCACCCCGGGCGCTCCCCAAATCGCGCAGCCCGGTTGTGATGAGACCCTCGCTCAGCTGCCGGCTGTAGGCAAATGCGCCGAACAAGACGATCGCGGCGGCGATCGCCATGAATGTGATCCACCCTCGGGTAAAGCGCCAGACTCCTTGAGGTAGATCTCGACCGGTGAGTGTGTCTGTTGTCATCGTTCCACCTTCGTCAAGGGCCGCTCGATCTCCCTTACCTTGGAGTTGGGCGGCACGCCCCCGAGGTAGTACACGCTCGGCTCGGTGCCCAAGTCCTCGAGGAGCTGGAAGGATTCGCGTTCGCGCAATATGTTGCTGATCGGACTCGCCGGATCATCCTTGTCACCAAAGACGAGAGCGTCGACCGGGCAGGTAACCACACAGGACGGAAGGAGGTCCTTCTCGAGCCGATGCACACAGAAAGTGCACTTTAAGATCACACCATT
>JAZFSG010000058.1:0-5386 GCA_036446035.1 Acidimicrobiia bacterium
GCGCCGCGAGCAGCGCACCGGCGAGCAGCAGCACCCGTAGGCGTCGCCGCCAGGCGATGCCGGCGTAGACGACGATCGCCAACCACACCGCAAGCGCCGGACGCCAGGTCAGCCACAGGCGGCCCGGCTGCTCGGCCCACTTCACTATCTCCAGCGTCACGCTCTGCGCTCGCTTGACTATGGGGTCAAAATCAATGCCGTACTGGTTCTCCTCCATCACGAACGGGGGTCGCTGGAAGTAGGAAGAAGACGGTTGGGCTGGCCAGAAGAGGTAGTCGGCGGCGCACAGGCGATGGCCCAAAACGGTGTCCAGATCACGCAGGTAGGTCTTGGCGACAAGCCGCTGGAAGCGCCCGCCGTCCTCTGTGATGGGACTCACGTTGAACTCCGGGTCGAACACCAGTGGCGTGGAATCGTGGCAGTTGTAGTTGCTGTCCCAAAGCTCCAGGGGAGCGATCGTTTCGAGGTAGGCCAGTTCACTCTCGCTGAAGTTGGACGGCTCGTGATGCAGGCTGGCGGCAACGTCTGAGATGAACACGGCACCGGGCTCGATGGCCGATCGATCGACGTCGAGAGCCGGATAGAGCGCATAGTTGGTGCCGATGACGATCACGGCGACGGTGGCCACCGTGATGGCGAGGCGCCGCCTTCCCGCCTTTGCCCACACCACCAACACGATGAGGGTGGGGACGACGGTAAGAAAGCCGTTGTGGCGCAGCATCCACATCAGACCGAGTGCGACCCCTAGACGGATAAGTGGCCACGGCTTGTCCCACAAGGCCTGGCGGTCCGCGGCCAGCACCAATAACTCGGTGAAGGCCCACACCAGGGCGAGCGTGTACGGGACGTCCTTCCACAACGCGATGGTGGTAGCGCCGACGGCAGGCAACAGCGAGATCACGATGGCGGTCCCCGCGGCCAGCTGCCAGGGAACGCCGACTCGGGTCAGCCGCTTGGCAGCGAGGGCGAGCACTCCTGACATCGCCACCAGTTGAAGAAGTGTGACCGACCCGGGGTTGTCCCAGACACGCGTCGCCATCCAGACAATGAAGGTGTGGAGGGCGGGATGGGCGTTGCGGAACTCGAACTCCCGCGCTTGGCTCAGCTGGTCGAAGGAGTCGCTCGACATGAACCCGGGAAACCATCCGAGCCACCACACCAGCAGCGGAAGGAGCGACAGCAGCGCCACCAGGAACGCCCGGTTGTCAGGCGACGAAGACCAGGCGCGTCGCACCGCGGCCTTGGGGGTTGCGAGCACCGAGTCAGCCTAGGTCGCGCCGAGGTCGGCTCGTGGCGGCGTGGCTAAGAGACCTCGAGCTCGAAGATCAGGGTTCCGGAGTTCTCCATCTCGACCTCGAATATCCCGGGGATGTCTGCAATGAAGCGCAGCGTGTTGGCGACGCCGGGTTCGAGGTCGGCGACGATGTCGTAGCCGTGGAGGTGGACTTCCTCGGCCACATCGCTCGTCACGATGATCTCGACCGTGTCGCCGATGCTGGCTTTCACCCGATCGGCCTCGGTCGTCACTGCGCCCGCCTCGAACGATGCCGAGGCGGTCACATCCGCGGCGTCGACGGCACCCTCGACCATGAATACTGTGGTCCCCGCGATCTCCTCGCCATTAAGGGCGTAGTCGAGATGATCGTTGCGGGAGAGGACGACCTTGAACTCGTGCTCTCCCGGCGCCAGCTCGGTCACGAGGACGTCGGCGGCGTAGGCCATCATGTAGAGGGAACCATCGATGAAGACATGGGTGTGACCCTCCCCGGGAACATGCTCGATCCGGTCCATGCTGCTGAACTCGAACCCCGGCAGCTCGCCGGCGCTGACTATCCAACCCGACTCGGCATCGCCCGTTACCTCGACGTTGATGTCGGGTGCGGCGAAGGCAGCATCCCACTCCATGGCCATCTCGTCGCCGTCATGAGTGTGATCGCCTTCGCTTGGGGTGGTGGTGTCGGGTGCGGCCGGTGTCGTGCTATCTACAGGTGCCGCCGTGCCAGGTGCCGCCGTGGTCGTGGTCGTGTCACCGCAAGCGGCGACGAGCAGCGCCAAGGCCGCCGCAACTACTAGGCGGTTCATCTGAGGTCCTCTTCGTCGACGACGAGCCGGGAGTGTATTTGATGCCCGTTCATACCGGTCACACCTGCCGAGGCGACTACAGGCTTCCGGTCGCCGCCCGCTCCTTCTCGACGAGGATCCGTCGCAGGATCTTGCCAGATGCCGACTTGGGGATCTCGTCGACGATCTCGAGGCGGCGGATCTTCTTGTGAGGCGCCACCCGGTCGGCAACCCAGTCCATGATCTCGGTTGGCGTCGTTTCCGAGCGCAACACGACAAAGGCCTTGGGGACCTCGCCCGCCTCCTCGTCCGGGGAGGCGATGACGGCGACGTCGGCGATAGCTGGATTGGACAGAAGGAGCGCCTCGAGTTCGGCCGGTGCCACCTGCATCCCCTTGTACTTGATCAGTTCTTTGAGGCGGTCGACGATGGTGAACCATCCGTCGCTGTCGACCGTGGCGATGTCGCCGCTATGGAACCAGCCGCCTTCGTCGATGCAAGCGGCGGTGGCCTCTGGGTTGTTGAGATAGCCCTTCATGACCTGAGGTCCCCGCATCCATAGCTCCCCGGGTTCGCCGACTCCCATGTCTTGCTCGGTAACGGGATCGACAATGCGACACTCTGTCTTCGGCAGTGGAGGGCCGATGCTGCCCGGTCGAGCATCGTCCGAGTCGGGGGGAACAACATGGGTCACCGGACTGGTCTCAGTGAGCCCGTAGCCCTGCATCACCGTGCAGCCGAGTCGCTCGGCACAGGCGTTCTGGAGGTCGGCGCCGAGAGGTGCCGCGCCCGACATGATCAGGCGCAGGGACGACAGGTCATAGTCGTCGACGAGCGGCAACTTGGCGAGGCCCAGGACGATGGGAGGTACCAGGTAGGCGTTGGTCACCTTGTGGTCCTGCATCAAGCCGAGAAACTGTTCCATGTCAAAGCGGGGCATCGTCACAACGGTGGCTCCGAAACTCACCGCCATGTTCATGATCACCTGCATGCCGTATATGTGAAAGAAGGGGAGCACGGCGATGATCGTGTCGCTGGAGTCGACGGTCAGCGCCGGACCGCACTGCTGGATGTTGGCAACGAGGTTGTGGTGGGTGAGCATCACCCCCTTGGGGAGTCCGGTGGTTCCCGAGGAGTAGGGGAGGACGACCACGTCTTGGGGGTCGATGGCGACCTCGGGCGCCGGCCCCTCTGCCATGAGATCGGCGAAGGGTGTTGCCCCGGCTGCCTCGCCGAGCACGAAGACCTCTTCGATGCCGCTGTTGCGGGCGGCTGCGGCGGCCTTGTCCAGGAACTGCGGGATCGTCAGCAAGAAGCGAGCCCCGGCGTCGTTGAGCTGGAGGGTCAGTTCCTCTGCTGTGTAGAGGGGATTGATGGTGGTGTTGACGCCACCTAGCCGCGCGACCGCGTGGAAGGCGACCGCGAACTCGGGCACGTTGGGGCAGTAGATGGCGAAGACGTCGCCCTTGGCGAAGCCCCTGGCGGCGAGGCCGGCGGCCACCGACTCGATGCCCTTGGCGAGGCCGCCAAAGGTGATGGTGCGTCCGGTCGGGCCGTCGATCAGCGCTGGTTTGTCGCCGAGCTCTTCAGCTTGCCGCAGGACGTAGGACGTGATATCGGTGTCGGGGATGGTGACATCGGGATAGGGGCTGGTGACGATCATTGGCGACCTCCTGACACCGAAGCTAGCCGCCGCGCGGCGGGGCCGAGGCGCGAATCGACCGGTGCAGCCTTAGGCGAACACCGGTCGATTTCGAGGTACCGGGGCTAGGCGTCGGAAGTGCTGCGCACCATGTCAATCGACACGGCAAGCACGAACAGCAGGAAGACGATGAAGAAGGCGTAGCCGACGAGGGCTATGTTCTCCTCGTTGGTCAGGGTTATCAGCCCGAGCGCTCCAGTAGCCGCCGACAGCGTCGCTACCCAGCCGACCCAGTCCTCCATGACCTTGCGGCGGAACACTGCCATGGCGATACCGCCGGCGAAGATCGTGATGGCGATTCCGGCAGATCCATACGCCACTTGCTGCAGATCCCACAGCCCGCGCACAGTCGGCCCATCGAGACCATCGCCTCCTCTGAGCAGGAGCGTGCCCAGCGCCGTGTTGGCAATGGTGGCCGCTCCGCCCAAGAGCAATGCTCCGCCGAATATGACGATGCTGTAGGCCTCGCCGTTCTCTCGGTCGCTCTTGAAGAACGGAACGAGGAATCCTGCCAGGAAGGCGATGAACGGGAGTGCTGCTAGCACGGCGAACAGCACACTCAGCTTGTGTATCCCAACATCGTCGGCGAGGTACTCACCGATCTCGTTTAGGGAATCCTCCGGTGCCGGAACCGAACCCGCGAGGACGAGGCTCAGAACGAAGAACACCACTGCGAGCAGGCCGGCCCAGCCGGCTGTCTGCTTGAAACTCATAACTCCCCTTTCAGAGTTGTCGAAGCAGCTTCGAATCTACACACGAACCGGGAGCCGTGTCATATTCCTAGTAGGGGACGCCGACCGCCTCGCACAGGAACTTCATGAACGGACCGGCGGTACGCACCGACTGGGCGTATGACTTCATGAAGTCAGGTGCGGTGATCTCGCTCTGCTTGAGCTTGGTGGTGGCGAGGTAGTCCTTGCGCTTCAGGTCCTCGATGAGCGGGTGATCCTCGTCGTAGCCCTTGGGCGGTCGAACCAGGGCATCGCCAACCAGCTCGTAGGCGTCGGTGAACTTCTTGGAGCGCGTCGATCGCCTCCACCGTGCCTGTTCATCGTCGACCTTGGCTCTGATGGCGTAGGCATTCTTGGTCTCGGGCTGCCATAGCCCGACTCCGGCGAAGCTGGCGCCCGCGGGCTCGACGTGAAGGTAGAACCCGGGGGCATGGACGTCCTCGCGGGTGGCGAAGTGGCGAAAGTGGATGCCGATGTGGGTCTTGTACGGCGTCTTGTCCTACGAAACACACTCGGGTTACAAGGGCTAATCGCCTGAGCCTCGCTATTGACTGGCAGGGGAACGCCTCCCCGGCCGTTGTCGTCGCAAGGCCAGCTACCGTCGAATGCGGAGAGGACCGTCCCGTCGTCCATGCGGCAGGTGGCGAGTCATAGTCGCTTGCCTGCGTTCCAAGTCATCTCACATTGATACTGTTCGCGGGCCGCCAGTCGGCCCTCACCAGAGCGCCCCTACTCTTGCGGCCCGTCCTCTTCACTTTCCTCCAGCAGCTCAAGGATGCGAGCCGTGTGGTCTTTGAGAACTTTGAGGTCGGCCAGCATGCGATTGGGGGGAAACGACTCCGGCATGTTGGCCAGCATCCGCTCGCCCATCTCCGAGCACCGCTCCCGCATC
>JAZFSG010000059.1:0-2322 GCA_036446035.1 Acidimicrobiia bacterium
GGTCGCCCCGCACATAACCGGTGCCGGCTCAAGGGGTTAGGCCGCTCTAAATGTGCCGTTATGTGCGGGTGAAGGCGTGCCGGCTACCTCACCATCAACTGGTGGTGAGCCCCTGGCATCACTCCCCGGCGCGTGAGTAGGATCCGGGTATCAGACAGATGTGAGATGGGAGGAGCCCAATGTCTCTACGAATCAACGATGTGGCACCCGACTTCACGGCCGAGACCACCCAGGGCACGATCAGCTTCCACGACTGGATTGGCGACGACTGGGCCCTGCTCTTCTCGCATCCCAAGGACTTCACGCCCGTCTGCACCACCGAGCTGGGTACGGTTGCGGGCCTGAAGGGCGAGTTCGACAAGCGCAGCTGCAAGATCATCGGCATCAGCGTCGACGGGGTCAGCGACCACGAGGCCTGGTCCAACGATATCGAGGCGTCCCAGGGCCATGCCGTCAACTACCCGTTGATCGGTGACCCGAGCCTGGAGGTGGTGAAGCTCTACGACATGTTGCCGGCCGACGTCGGCGACACGTCTGAGGGGAGGACGCCGGCCGATAACGCCACCGCCCGTTCGGTGTTCGTCATCGGACCCGATAAGAGGATCAAGGCGACGCTCACCTATCCCATGAGCACGGGCCGGAACTTTGCCGAGATCCTGAGGCTGCTGGACTCCTGCCAGCTCACCGCCAACGAGAAGGTGGCCACTCCTGCCAACTGGGAACGTGGCGACGACGTGATCATCCTGCCCTCGGTTTCCGACGACGAGGCCGCTAAGAAGTACCCCGATGGCTGGGAGTCGTCGCTCCCCTACCTCCGGGTTGTGCCAGAACCGAGGTAGGCGCTCGCGAGCGTGTGGCGAGCTTCGTCTGGCGCGTCGCCCAGAGTCAGGCCCAGAAGGCGTGGAGCCGATCGACGAACCAGCCGGATCCCTGCCAGTTCTGCGTTCATCGCGAAGAGGCGTCACGGTGGAGGCAGGTCCTCGACCCGGAACGGCAGCCCCCGTACCCGGCGTCCATGTCACACGCGTTCAATCAAGCGCCCATTACGCGCGTCGAGCCTGGGTCGTGCGGATGTCGCCCACAGAACCGACTCCGGCTACGAAGCTTGATCTGCCCTCCAGGCAGCAGCCCACTCGTCGAGATGCGCTATTTGAAATTCGGCGCAAGGCGAACTGAGGAAATCACTCCCTGGCTGTCGTTACACGGCGGCCGTCTCCTTAAACCTGATCATCTCGATACTGATCGCCAGAGTCCAAACCAGGCGGGGATAAAGGGTTGGCGCCCAGATAGTGAGCCTCCCCACATTCATTGACGGTGCGAGAATATGCGGCCCGTATTGGCGACGCCGGTGCTAATCAGAGGCCATCTCACTAGGAACGGCGATCGCGTGGTGGTGAGTCTCGCGCATCCGGATGGCGACGAGGGTGCCAGAGGCGGCGGTGAGGAAGGCGACCGTCCAGATGGCCGCTGGGGCGTTGATGAGGTCGGCGATGATGCCGGTGAGGAGAGCACCGACAGCGAATCCGGCGTCACGCCACAGGCGGTAGACGCCGACGGCGGAGGCTCGCCAGCGGGGGTGGGCGACGTCGGCGACCGCGGCCAGGAGCGTGGGATACACGAGGGCGGTCCCGATCCCGAGGAGGGCCATTGCCGCCGCCCAGGTGACGAAACCCGTTCCAGCGGCGATGATTCCGATGGCTACGGCTTGTGTCCACATCCCGGCCACGATGAGAGGTTTTCGCCCGACACGGTCGGACCAGGCGCCGGTGGCGAGTTGCCCGAGACCCCAGACCGCTGGGTAGATGGCCGCCAGCACCCCGATGCGTCCCACTGAGATGCCGGCGGCGGCGAAAAAAAGCGGTAGGAGACCCCAGGCCATGCCGTCGTTGAGGTTGTTGACGAGTCCCGCTTGGCTTGCCGCCGACAATGATGGCTCTGCAAAGCTTGTCTGGATGAACACGTTCCGTGTGGAGAGGCCCTCTTCGAGGACGTTGCCGGCGGCTTGGTGATTGGCTGCCTCATGGACGGCGTATTGGCGCGTTTCACGTACTGCGATGGTCGACAATCCGAGACCGAGCGCCGCGTAGGCGATGCCCAGGTAGAACGGCTCGGGTCGTAGCCCTGCCCCGGCGGCGATGTACCCGGTGAGCAGAGCGGTCACGGAGACGGCCATATACCCGGCGGCTTCGTTCAGGCCCATTGCCAGCCCGCGCTGTTTAGGCCCGGCCAGGTCGATCTTCATGATCACGGTCATTGACCAGGTGAGACCCTGGTTGACCCCAAGCAACACGTTGGCGAATACCACCCAGCCCCAGGCCGGCG
>JAZFSG010000060.1:0-5937 GCA_036446035.1 Acidimicrobiia bacterium
CGAAGCTGATCTCCGCACCCTGGTCGCTCAAGTCGGCCACCACGGCCGCGAACGTCGTCTCGGGCCGCTCTGCCGGGTTGACCTTGTCGATGATGATCACCTCGCCGCCGAGCTGGTTGACCACGTATTCGCCTCCTTCGGCGTGGGCCTGCGACCAACCGCGGTCGTTCTCTGGTCCAACCAGGATCATCCCGATCGTGACCGGCTCGGCTGGTGGCGGTGCATCCGTCGTTGGAGCATCCGTGCTTGGGGCCTGCGTAGCGCCCGTAGTCGTTTCGGTGGACCCGCTGTCCCCGCATGCCGCTGCGATCAGAAAGAGGACCGCAAATAGGGCCCCCCATGACCATCGACGTCCTAGCCGCCTCATTTGTATTCCTCCTAGATGGGACCGGCGCCAGCGCGGCGCCTTTCGAGTCCCTCAGGCTACACCCACGATTACCGCTGTGACACGACCGCGAAAGTCATCTCTAGCCGCCGATGTAGGACATCTCGACTCGTGGGACTTTCGCAGTCGCCTTGGAGCGCAGCTCGCTGTACTGGTCGTCTCTCTTGGTCCACACATCGTCGATGAGGGCTGCCAGTTCCTCGTCTGAGGCCCCGCTACGAAGAGGCCCCCTTAGATCGGTTCCGGAGGTGGCGAACAAGCAGGTGAACACTTTGCCGTCTGCAGACAATCGCGCTCGGCTGCAATTGCCGCAGAAGGGCTGAGTTACCGAGGAGATAACGCCGACCTCGCCGGCCCCGTCCGTGTAGCGGTAGCGGCCGGCTACCTCCCCCAGATAGCCCGGCTCGACGGGCTCGATAGGCCAATGGTCGTTGATCCGGCTGATGATCTCGGCGGCCGGAACGACGTCGTCGAGCTTCCAGCCGTTGGTCATCCCGACGTCCATGTACTCGATGAAACGGACGGTGACTCCCGTTCCTCGGAACCTTTCTGCCAGCTTCTCCACCTCGGCGTCGTTGGCGCTTCGCAATATGACCGCGTTCGCCTTGATCGGCCCGAGGCCGGCGTCTGCGGCGGCGTTGATACCGGCGAACACGGCTTCAACCCCAAAGCTGGCATCGGTCATCTTCCGGAACACTTCGTCGTCAACGGCATCCAGACTGACCGAAACTCGATCGAGGCCGGCAGCTGCCAGGGAGGGGGCGAGTCGCGGTAGCAGAACACCATTGGTCGTCAGCGCGATGTCGGCGTCCGGAGCGACGGCGCGCAGCTCGCCGACGAGGAGACTGACATCACGGCGCAACAGCGGCTCGCCGCCGGTGAGTCGGATCTTGACGACCCCGGCGTCGACGAAGAGACGGGTCAACCGGGTGATCTCCTCGAAGGTAAGCAGGTCTTCTCTGGGCAGGAACTCATAGTCCTTATCGAAGATGGCGCGCGGCATGCAGTAGTTACACCGCATGTTGCAGCGGTCGGTGACCGAGATGCGCAGGTCGCGTAGCTGGCGCCCGAGTGTGTCAACCATTGCGCCCGAGGCTACCCACATTGTGACGGGTGACCCTCGGGCCCTGTCGACGGCGAGCTACTAGGCGGGCGGTGTCTCTTCTTCGACGATGCCGACCATGAGAGCCCCGTGTTCGTTGGCCATGGCCCTCCCTCGAGGGGGCCATCCTGGGAGAGCGCGAAATCGCTGCTCTAGGTTGCGATGCAGCTGGCGTCGTAGTCGACGAGCTCTGGCGGCGAACCAGAGCAGGCGGCGCAGTCCGAGCGCCTCTCGTACTCGAACTTGGTCACAGCGTGGTCGAGACCGTCGTAGGTGAGGAGCGTGCCGATGAGAGGCTTGCCGGCCCCGGTGATCAGCTTGATGGTCTCGAGCGTCTGAATCGAACCGATCATCCCCGCCATGGCCCCCAGCACCCCGGCATCCTCACAGGTTGGGGCGTCGATCGGAGGCATCGGGAAGAGGCAGCGGTAGCAGGGACCGCGCCCCGGCCACAACACGGTGGCGTGACCTTCGAAACGAAGTATCGAACCGTGGACAACGGGCGTGCCGAGATGGAGGGCGACGTCGTTGATCAGGTAACGGGTCGGGAAGTCGTCGGTGGCGTCGATGATCAGATGGTGCTCGCCGAGGATCTGCAGAGCGTTGGCTGCCGTCAGGCGGGAGTCGATGCCGTTGACCACGACGTCTGGGTTGAGGTCGGCCACTCGGGCCGCCGCCGACAACGCCTTCGGCGTCCCGACCGAGGCTGTGTCATGAACAACCTGACGCTGCAGGTTGGAGAGCTCGACCGCGTCGAAGTCGACGAGGGTGAGGCGTCCGATGCCGGCCGCTGCCAGATACAGGGCGACCGGGGAGCCGAGACCGCCGGCCCCGACGACTACGACACTGGCACTGCGCAGTCGCTTCTGTCCTTCTTCGCCGATCTCCGCCAGGCTGAGGTGCCGGCTGTAGCGAGTGCGTTGGTCGGGGGTCAGCTGACTGTTTCCCTCGACCGGTCGGCCCTCCTCGGACCAACGCACAATGCCCCCGGTCATCGAAGCCACATCGGTGTAGCCCATCATGTCGAGGAAGCGTCCTGCGATCACCGAGTTGATGCCCGAGTGGCAGTAGAGAACGATCGGCCTGTCTCTGTCGACAACGACGTCCTCGATTCGTCCGGCGATGACATCGAACGGCAGGGAGATGGCACCCGGGATGAAGGCGGCCTCGTACTCCCCGGACGTGCGGATATCGATCAGGGCGACATCACTGCCGATAGCTGCGGGACCAACCTCTTTGACCATCAGGGGAGGCTACGTTCCGCGAGCAGGTAGCGGTAGACGGGTAGGCCGAACAGCTCCTCGTTGGCGAGGCGGACGGCTTCGGCCCCATCGTCGCTGATCAGCCAGTTGTAGAAGTCCTCGGCAGCCCCTTCGCCGCTGCCGGCGACCACCGTTGCCGAGTAGACGTTCGGCCACACGCCGATGTCAACTTCAACGAGGCTCAGCTTGTCTGCTGCCTCGATCCAGGCGCCTTCCTCGACGACGACGAAGGCTCCGCGCTGGTCGGCTACCTGCATCGTGAAGCCCATTCCCTGTCCCGTCGTCTGATACCACGGCTCGTTGGTGGGGTCGACGCCGGCAAGGGCCCAGAAGATGGACTCCTGGAGGTAGGTCCCGGAGCCGTCGGCGCGGCTGACGAACGGCAGGCCGCTGGCGGCGATCTCGGAGAAGACCTCTGCGGCTTCAGACCCAATGAGTCCGCGTTCGGGAGGTCCCACCAAAAGGAACGTGCTGGCGAAGACCGCGTCGGATCTGGTCGCCGAGCCTTCTTCGACGAAGGCTGCCAGGGCGTCTGGCTCGTGAGTGATCAAGATGTCAACCTCGCCGCGGCGGGCGAGGTCGAGCAGACGCTGCGACGATTCCCCCACGATCGATATCTGTCGGTTGTGCTGATCCTCATAGGCGGCGACGACGGCTTCGACGAAGCCACTGTCCACGACGGTGGTGCCGGCGCCGATGACGATCCGCTGGCTGGCGCCTCCACCGCATGCCGTCACGGCGATCAACAGCGCCGCCAGGCGCTTCACAGGATCCGGATCGCCGTTGCCTTGACGGCAACGCTCGCCAAGTCGCCAACAGCAACGCCGAGTCCATCGAGGGCTCCCGGCGTCACCAGAGCGACGACCGTTGGACCGCAGTCCACGAGCACCTCGACGAGTTGACCGACGGGCACGATCTGGGTCACGGTTCCCGACCACGAGTTGCGGGCGGAGCCGCTGTCTGGACGGTCGCCTGCGTACAGCGTCACCGTCTCGGCGCCGAACAGCGCGCGGCCGGACGCCTGGGGATCTCCGACTCCCCATACCTCGAGCGGTCCAACCCTGAGTGACACCAATCCGCCTTCTGAGTCCATCACCTCACCCGTCATCACGTTGGCGATGCCAAGAGCGCCGGCCACCACCTCGTCGTCGGGAAGGGCGAACACCTTCGAGGGGGGACCCACCTGACGGATCGTTCCGTCGATGAGGACGGCAACCCGGTCGCCAAGGGCTGCGGCCGTTTGCCGATCGTGGGTGACGATCAGCGCCGACTTCCCTTCGAGTGCTTTTCCGATGGTTGCGGCAACGGCGCCGCGATCTGCCAGCCCTATGGCCGCCAGCGGCTCGTCGAGCAGCATCGTCGCCTCCGATCGGGCGAGGGTCCTCGCCAGGGCCATGCGTTGCCGCTCGCCTCCGCTCAATGACCGTGCCGACGCATCCAGCAGCCCAGCCAGGCCTAACTCTGTGGCGAGCGCATGTGCTCGCTGCTTATCGTCGCTGTCGGCGAGCCCGAGTTCGAGATTGCGCCGCACCGAACCTCGCAGCGCCGCCGGGCGCTGGGGGAGGTAGCCGGCAGCGATCGCCGAGCCGCCTCGCAGCGTGCCCGCGAGTAGACGCAGCAGTGTCGTCTTGCCGGCGCCGTTGGGGCCGAAGACGACAAGGTGGTCCTTATCGAGGAGCTCGTGCGTTTTCACCGCGAGCGTCCTTCCTTGACCTATCGGGTGACGGATGTCCAAGTTCACCTCGCCTCTCGGAGCTGGAAGTAGGTCAATGCTCCATTGACGGCAAGGGCGATGAGCAACAGAACGATCCCGAGGCCGACGGCGGCGCCGAACTCGGCGCGTCGCGCCTCTTGGACGATGGCGGTTGTCAGCACCCTGGTCTCGCCGGCGATGTTGCCGCCGATGATCAGAACTGCGCCCACCTCGGCGATCACCCGTCCGAAGGCGGCAGCGATGGCGGCGGCGACAGACGGCCACGCCTCGCCGATCGCCAGCCATCCAGTCTGGCGGCGGTTGAGACGGAGAGCCGCCAGTTGTTCTCGGGTGTCGCCGGATAGCGAACGCATCCCGGCGGCCGTAACTCCGGCGGCGATGGGTATAGCCAGCAGAGCCTGGGCGCCGACCATGGCCGCCGGAGTGAAGAGCAGTTCCCATGAGCCGAGGGGCCCGTCGTTCCACAGCAGAAGAAGGAGCAGCAGCCCGGCGAGCACGGGAGGCATGCCCATTCCAGTGTTGACGGCGACGGTCAGGGCGCCCCGACCCCGGAATCGCCCCAGGCCAAGCGCTACTCCGAGAGGCACTCCGATGACAACACCGATGGCCGTCGCCAGTCCGCCCACGACGAGCGTCAATGCTGTGACGCGTCGCAGCTCCGGACCGAAATCACTAAGAAACGAAAGGGCGTCGCCAAGAACGTCGCCGATGAACTCCATAAGGGGAAAGCTAGCTACAAGCTCCAGGCTTGGCTTGAGGACTGTTCATTACGGGCGTCCTTGACGTCTTTGCTGCGGTAACCGCGCTTTCATTTCACGGCCGCAGCTTACGAAGCGCTTTGGAGGCCTAGCGCCCCTTGTCATCCCGGTAGGCGGCGCGGCGCCTCCGGCGCTTGCTGACCTTGGAAACGTCCGAAAGTGTCGACTCACCCTCGCTGCCGATCTTGGGAAGGCTGGCGCTGTGGCGTTCGTACCGCGAACCTTCTCGTCTCATGACAGTTGGCAGCTTCTCCCTGGCGGCTGCGATGGCCGCAGTTTCTGGATCTTCTTCGAACTCAGGAGGCTCGGCAGTGACCTCGTCGCCGCCGCGTGCCTGAATCGCCTCTTGACGGGCGGCACCCCAATCGAAGGCCTTGGGATCGAGCATGATCTCGTCGTCGTCGTCGTCGTCGTCGGCCTCGACCGTGACCTCGTCGGGAGCCTTGGCGGCGACCTTCTCTACCGTCGGCGGCTCGACCAGCTTGATACGCGGCACCTTGGCCTCGGTCGGCTCTTCTTCATCGACTCCCGCGACGTCTTCCGTCTCTTTGGCTGGCCCTGGGGTCTTGGCAGCAGGTTTTGGCTTGGCAGCAGCAGGCTTCTTCGGCGGAGCCAGCGCGGCCTCGGGTGCAGCGGCGGGATCCTCGTCGCCAAAGGTGATGATCTTCTCGCCAGGCGCCAGCAGCTCTACTGGGGATTCGCGCTTGAGGCGCTCG
>JAZFSG010000061.1:0-17037 GCA_036446035.1 Acidimicrobiia bacterium
TGCTGTATTGGGGGCTCGGTGACGGTGGGGGCGGCGGCGATCCGAATGGGAATGGCCAGACCCCCTCGACGAAGCTCGGCGCCATCCTGCGACTCGATACGGATGGCGTCGCCGCGGCCGGAAACCCGTTCGTCGGAGGCGGCGGGGCTCCGGAGGTCTTCGTCTATGGGCTGCGCAACCCCTGGCGCTTCTCGTTCGACGGATCGGCTCTCTATATCGGAGACGTCGGTCAGAACCTGTGGGAGGAGATATCGGTCGTCGATGTGGCCAGTGACGGCGGTGCCAATCTCGGCTGGAACCGGACGGAGGGCGATCACTGCTATCAAAGCGGTTGCTCGTTCTCAGGCATAACGCCACCCATCGTTGAGTATGCGCACGCAGACGGCTGCTCGGTCACCGGCGGTTACGTCTACAGGGGTCTTGATCTTCCCGGCCTCGAGGGGACCTACCTATACGGCGACCTGTGCTCTGGTCGAGTGTGGAGTTTCAGACTGGTGGACGGGGTCGCGACAGATCGCTGGGAGCTCACCGGCGAGCTCGGAACCGTCTCGACGCTGTCTTCATTCGGCACGGACGGTTCCGACGAGATGTACGTGGTGTCCCTTTCGGGCACGGTGTACAAGGTGGTCGCCGGCTAACGAGCGCAGGCTTTGAGCTTTGGGCCATGAGCTTTGGACATGGCGTCGCCAACTAGGTGGAAAGCCCGATCGTGTCTCTCCCCCCTTAGGGGGGAGTACCGGCCGCAGGCCGGGGAGGGGGGCTTCTGCGCGACAGGTCACCGAAGAGGAAACCCCCTCCTACCTCGCTTCGCTCGGCTGTCCTCCCCAAAGGGGAGGACACGTGCCCCTAGCGCTGGCTCCTGATGAAGTCCCTGTACCAATAGCCGGACTTCTTGATGGTGCGTTGCTGGGTCTCGAAGTCGACGTGGATGAGCCCGAACCGTTTGGCGTACCCCGAGGCCCACTCGAAATTGTCCATGACGGACCACACGAAGTAGCCCGTGACAGGCGCGCCCTGGGCTATGGCATCGCCGATCGCCGCGATGTGAGCCGCCAGATACTCGACTCGCGCGGTGTCGTCAACAGCTCCATCAACGACGACATCGGGATAGGCGGCGCCGTTCTCGGTGACGATGAGGCGCTTGAACCCGTATTCATTAGCGAGCCGCAGCAGCATCGCCGTTAGGCCTTCGGGGTAGATCTCCCACCCCATGTCGGTGGTTGGCAGCGGATCGAGCGACGAGGCACCCTCGATCTCACGCCGGTAGTAATTGACTCCTAGGAAGTCGATAGGCATGGCGATCTCTTCGAGGTCACCGTCAAGTACGAAGTCCATCGGCACTCCGTAGTGTTCGACGACGTCGCTGGGATAGCCGCGACCGGCTAGCGGGTCGAGGAACCACCTGTTCTGGAGCCCGTCTCTCAGAGAGGCCGCCGCGGCAGAGGCTTGCGATCCGGCAACAACGGGGTTGGGGTCCGGAGAGATGCCAACCACGGCATCGGGGACCGCGGCCCGCAGTGCCTGCGTCGCGTAGGCGTGGCCAAGCAGCAGGTGATGGCCAACGGCAAGGGACTCGGCGACGTTTGTGTGCCCCGGGGCGAATTCTCCTAGCTGGTAGCCGTGTTGCACCGTGACGCGAGGCTCGTTGATCGTGATCCAATGCTTGACGCGGTCTCCCAGTGTCTCCGCGACGATCGCCGTGTAGTAGGCGAAAGCGTCGACGACACGACGGTCGACCCATCCTCCGTACTCGTCGTGGAGCGCGGCCGGTGTGTCCCAGTGATGCAGCGTCGGGTACGGCGTTATGCCCGCCGCCAGCAACTCATCGACGAGGCGGTCATAGAACCCGAGTCCGGGTGCGTTGACGGCGCCGGTTCCGCTTGGCAACACCCGCGACCACGATATGGAGAAGCGATAGGCGGTGACGCCGAGGTCCGCCATCAGGGCAACGTCTTGGCGATATCGGTTGTAGTGGTCGCAAGCAACGTCGCCCGTCTCGCCACGAGCGATCTTGCCGGGAGTGTGCGCGAAGCGGTCCCAGATCGACGGGCCGCGGCCGTCGGCCGCGGCGGCTCCCTCGATTTGGTAGGCGGATGAGGCAACCCCCCACGCGAAGTCCGGTGCAAAGTCCATGGAGTGAGTCTGGCACGGAGTTGCCGACTGCCGGCGGTTTGGGCTCGTTGAGAGGCTTCCTCGCGGTTGGAAGGCCCGCGGCGTAACATGGCTGGGCGTCGGTATCCACCGATGCGCGACAACTGAAAATGACCGGGGACCCCCCTAGCGCCTGACCTCTCTGAGGTGACGAGGTAGAGGGAGTATCGAACCATTCGGCGGGTGCCCTCTCGGCCGCTCACGGTCGTGACGATGTGGAGCAAATCCTGGAGGCGACTCCAGGGACAGAGGCCACACCGATGTGAGGCGGGAAGTCCCGCTCTTTACTCCGGTCTCCTCGAGAAGGAGACAGCTATGTGCGGAATCATGGGATATGTCGGAGCGCGTTCGGCAACGCCGATGCTGCTGGACGGCCTGGGACGACTTGAGTACCGCGGTTACGACTCTGCCGGTATCGCGGTAATGAACGACGGCGAGTTCTCGGTGCTGAAGGCGGCGGGAAAGCTGGAGCAGCTGGCCAAGCTTGTCGGCGACTCACCGACCCCGGGGTCGGTAGGCATCGGGCACACGCGCTGGGCAACTCACGGCGCACCGGTCGACGTGAATGCCCACCCTCACACCGACCCCTCAGGGGAGTTCGTTGTCGTTCACAACGGGATCATCGAGAACTTCCTCGAGCTGAAGGAAGCGTTGGTCGCCAAGGGCGCCACCTTCGAATCCGAGACCGATACCGAGGTCCTTGCCCATCTCATCGCCGAGGAATACGACGGAAGTCTCCCCGAGGCGGTGCGTCGGGCTCTGCGTCGAGCTCGTGGTGCCTACGCCCTCGTCGCGATGACCGTTCACGAGCCGGACAAGATCGTCGCCGTGCGCATGATCAGCCCATTGGTAGTTGGACTGACCGAGGACGGAACCATCCTCGCCTCGGACATCCCTGCCGTGCTGCCGCACACCAAGGAGGTGCTCATCATCGAGGACGACGAGATGGTGGTGGTCACGGCCGACGGCGCCGAGCTCCAGCACATCGATGGCACGCCCATCGACCGCGAGCCCATGTTGATCGACTGGGATGCCGAGCAGGCGGAGAAGGGGGGCTACCCCCACTTCATGCTCAAGGAGATCTTCGAGCAGCCGGTCGTTATCAGCGAGACGCTTGCAGGCCGGCTCGAAGCCGATGGATCTGTTGCCCTCGAAGGGGTTTCGTTCCCAGATGGCTTCGCTGCCGACATCGATCGTGTGTGGATCACCGCGTGCGGTACTGCTTATCACGCCGGTCTGGTGATGAAGGAGCTCTTCGAGCGGGTGCTGCGGATCCCGGTCGCCATCGAGTACGCCCACGAGCTGCGCTACTCCGATCCCCTCATCTCCGACAGAAGCCTCACAGTGGCGATCAGTCAATCTGGCGAGACCGCAGACACCCTGGCCGCAGCTCGGCTCGCCAAGCAGAGCGGCTCGCGCTTGCTGGCGATCACCAACGTTGTCGGCTCGACGCTGTCCCGTGACGCCGACGATGTGCTTTACACCAGAGCCGGTCCCGAGATCGCGGTCGCCTCGACTAAGGCGTATCTGGCGATGCTCATCGCCGGGTACCTGCTGGGCCTCCGTCTAGGCGCCGAGCGCAAGTCGCTTGCGCCAGAAGTCGCCACTGAGCTTGCCAGGGGCCTCAATCATCTGTCGGCACAAGCTGAAGAGGTGCTCAAGATGGAGGACACCATCGTCGAGCTCGCCACCAGGCTGTCGGAGGCCGAGGACGCCTACTTCATTGGCCGTAGCCTCGACTACGCGGTCGCCACGGAGGGCTCACTGAAGCTCAAGGAGATCTCTTACCTGCACTCGGAGGCCATGCCGGCAGGGGAGCTGAAACACGGCACCCTGGCGTTGGTCACGCCCGAGACGCCCGTCATCGCCATCGTGACCCAGGGCCGTGTCTACGACAAGACCATCTCCGCCATCCAGGAGGTCAAGGCGCGAGGGGCGAAGGTGATCGCGATCGCCTACGAGGACGACACCGAGATCGGCAAGCACGCCAATGAAGTGCTCGGCATTCCGAGATGTGACGACTTGCTGTCTCCAGTTCTGGCGGCGATCGCTCTGCAGCTCATCGCTTACCACTTGGCCAGGCATCGAGGGCACGACATCGACCAGCCCCGCAATCTCGCAAAGTCGGTGACCGTCGAATGAAGATCATCGGCCTAGGAATCGACTTGGCGGAGATCGACCGCATCTCCCATGTCCTGGCCAAGTATCCGCGCTTCGCCGAGCGCTGCTTCACCGAGCATGAGCGCGAGTACGCCAACCGGTTCGCGCTCCCCGCCAGGAGGTTCGCGGCGCGGTTCGCCGGCAAGGAAGCCGTGATGAAGAGCATGGGTCGTGGCTGGCGCCAGATCCGCTGGCGCGACGTCGAGATCACTGGAGGGGGAGCGCCAACGGTTCGCCTCGGCGGCACCGCCGCGGCGCGAGCCGAGGTCCTTGGCGTCACCAACGTGCTGGTGACGATCACCCACACCGATGTAACCGCCATGGTGATGGCAGTTGCCGTAGGGGAGCACTAGGCGCCACTAACAGCCTCCGACACTCAGTTTGCGAGTGATCGGACCAGCCTGCTGCCGACCACTATCGCCGTGCCGATTGCTCCGAGCATGGCGACGGCGATAGCGACCACTGGCCCCACCGGTGCTTCCCAGAAGATCGCGGCGATGCGGTTGACGATCAGCCAGGCCACCATCAAGACGATGAGACCTGTGCCGATGCCGGTCGCGATCGCCGCGATGCGGTCTGAGCGCTGATCCACCGCTATTCGAACGCCTCGAAGAAGGGCGGGAAGGTCCCGAGCGCTCCGAGGAGGCCCAGAACCATTCCGATGTAGAACATGCGACGCAGGTCGACGTCTTTATCGCGCCATGCGAAGTGCAGCGCGGCCCAGGTCACCGCCCAGGCAACAACCGTCAAGATGGTCTTGCCGGCAAGCGGGCCCACCCCGCGCGATCCCTGGAAGTCGGCTAGGAAGTCCTTGAGCCCGGTCCAGAAGACGGCGAAGGTCGTCAGCAGGCCGAGCACGAAGACGCCGACGCCTGCCGAGACCATGGCTGCTGCCGCGGGACCATCGGGAAGATCCGGAAGGTCGAGGCCGGCCAGCTCCGGGGCGATCTCAACGTCTTGGCGAGTTGTGGTGTTAGGCATGAGATCCTCCTAGGAGATCGGGGCGACTTTGTTGAGGAACGCTCCGAACGCTCCGCCGACGACGGCGGCCGCGAAGGCGGCGACGAACATCACGAGAACGACCATCCGCAACCAACTGCGCGAGATCAGTCGAGCGCCGTAGTAGTAAACCAAGAACGCGGCGGCTGTTGCCAGGATCGGTGCCGCCCACGACACGTGCTCCTTCCACTCCATCCCGAAGATGTGCCAGTCTTCAGTGTTTCCCGAGACGTTGGACTTCAGGAAGTCACGAGGGGAGCAGGTTTCGCTTGGGAGGTTCAGCCCGGCGCATCCGGCGTAGAGGTTGTCCCCTACTGGTGACAGCTTGACGCGATACCACGGATACACGATCCACGTGCCCGTGATGACCGTGAGCCAAGCGACGCCGGCCATGGTCCATGTGCCCACATACAGTCTCTTCATCCGCTCCTTCACGCCATCGGCCGTTATCAGGCCAGGGCGCAGGCTCCACAGCCCCGCCAGACCGCCGCCGAATGCGAGAAGGAACAGTGTTCCCAGGATGAGGCCGTGGATCACCGTCCACGTCTCTCGAGAACTCAACTCCATAACGCCTCCCTCAGGTTGCTTGGGAGAATAAGACACTTCGTGTCCAAGTGCCGTTAGGGCCGTTTGACCCGGACGCTTCCAGCAGCTGCCTGACTGGCTATCAGATCGCCACCATCGCGATCCCTCAGCTGATCCGAGGCGTGCTCAGATAGCATCACCACATGAAGCCCGTCATAACGCCCGACGAGTCGGCGCGGTTGGATGCCCTTGCCACCGATCCGGTTGAGGTCCTCATGGACAGGGCCGGTTTCGCCGTTGCGGTCGCTGCAGCAGATATGGGTGCCGGCTACGGGACCAAGGTGATGGTGCTGTGCGGACCGGGCAACAACGGCGGCGACGGGTACGTGGCGGCTCACTACCTCCGTCAGCGCGGCGTCGATGTCTCCATTCGGTCCCTGGTGTACCCCAAGGGTGAGGACTCACCGGCAAGGCAGGCGGGGGCGGCTGCGGCAGCAGCCGGAGTCCCCATCGAGCTGATAGAGGGTCCCGAAGAGGCCGACCTCGTCGTCGATGCGCTCTTCGGCGGCGGCTTCCACGGCGTCCTGGAAGGCCCCGTTGCCATGTGGGCCGAGGCCGGCCATCGCGTGCTGGCGGTGGACCTGCCTTCCGGTCTCAACGGCACCCTGGGAACCGCGGCCGGCCCCTGCTTCACGGCCGAGCGCTCTGTCACCTTCGGGGCCCTCAAGACCGGCCACCTACTCGCCGACGGTCCTGCCCACAGTGGGGAGGTGCAAGTGGTCGACATCGGCCTGCCGGACGGTGAGGCCGAGCTCATGTTGTGCGAGTCCGAAGACGCACCGATCCCGTTGCGGCCCGTAGATGCCCACAAGTGGAGCACCGGATCCGTGTTGGTTGTCGGGGGCTCCCGCGGTCTCACGGGTGCGCCGCTGCTGGCCGCTCTGGCCGCTCTCCACGGAGGTGCCGGAGCGGTCAAGTTGGCTTGCCCGGGACGCCTCGATACGGCCTACGCCGCGCACCCCGAGATCATGACGGCCCCGATCGGGGAGGGAGAGAGCTTCGATGCCGTCGACGTCCCCGAGGTGCTGGCTGCGGCTCAGCGTTTCGACGTCATCCTGCTTGGACCCGGCATCGGGCCCGACCAAGAGAAGTTCGTGGCCGCCATCGCCGACGGGCTAGAGGGAAACCTGTTGATCGATGCCGACGCCCTCAACGCCATCGGGTCTCCCGGCGTTCTGTCGTCGCGAAGTGGCGGGACCATCCTCACGCCTCATGCGGGAGAGTTCCGCAGACTGTCCGACAAAGGGCCAACGCCGCGCGCCGCGTCCAAGCTCGCCGCAGAGACCTCTTCAGTCATCGTCCTCAAGGGCCCGACGACGCTGATAGCCGGTACCGATCGCTGGGCGGTCGCTAGCGGGGGCCCAGAACTTGCCACTGCCGGATCGGGCGATGTGCTGGCCGGCGCTATCGCATCGCTGTGGGCTCGCGGCCTTGACGCGGAGTCGGCGGCTCGGTCTGGGGCCTATTGGCACGGCCGCGCCGGGGCGGACCTGGCGAGTCATGGCGTCGTGACGGCAGACGCGCTGGCGATCCACATCGGGAGCTATCTGTGAGGCCATCCGTTGTTGAAGTTGACCTCAGGGCGATCAGGCACAACGCGGCGACCCTGGTCGACGCGGTGGCGCCTGCCAAGTTGTGCGCGGTCGTCAAGGCCGATGGCTACGGCCACGGCGATGTCCCTGTCGCTGAGGCAGCGGTCGAGGGTGGTGCCGCCTGGCTGGCGGTCGCTCTGGTCGAGGAGGGGGTTCGTCTGCGCGAGGCGGGGATCGAGGCTCCGATCCTGGTGCTGTCGGAGCCTGCTCTCGACGACGCCGCCGCAATCGTCAACTGGCGGCTGACCCCTACTGCCTATCGCACCGAGTTCGTCGATGCCCTCGACGCGACAGGTGCCCCTATAGGCGTCCACGTCAAGGTCGACACCGGGATGCACCGAGTCGGCGCCGATGCCGCGACGGCCATTGAGGTAGCGGCGGCCGTCTCCAACGGCGTCAACCTTCGCCTCGAAGGCCTGTGGACCCATTTCGCCGTGGCCGAAGATGACGCCGAGTTCACGAAACGCCAGACAGAGGAGCTCACTGCCGTCGCATCCCGGCTGCGGGGCGCCGGGATGCCACCAGACATGCTGCATGCCGCCAACTCCGCCGGAGCCCTTGGCTATCCCGAGGCGCGACTAGACATGGTTCGCTGCGGTATCGCGCTGTATGGGTTGGCGCCGGGACCAGCATTCGAGGCCAACCTGCGGCCGGCGATGGCCGTCAAGTCCAAGGTGTCTTTCTCCAGGCGTCTGCCTGCCGAGGCTCGCCCGAGCTATGGCCGGGTACGGTCACTGCCAGCAGAGTCGACCGTGGCGACGGTTCCCATCGGCTACGCCGACGGTGTGGCGCGGCGTCTCGGCGCAACCGGAGGCGAGGTGCTCATAGGCGGCAATCGCCATCCGTTCGCGGGAACGGTGACTATGGACCACATAGTTGTCGATTGCGGCGACGCCGAAGTGAACGTTGGTGACGACGTCGTTGTTCTTGGGCGCCAGGGAGACGAAGAGATCACAGCCGATGAGTGGGCGAGGCGGCTCGAAACGATCAACTACGAGATCGTCTGCGACTTCGGTCCGCGACTGCCACGTCGGTATCTGACGTGACACTCACCTCGGTTCCTGGAGTCGAGGTCGGTCACTACACCGACCGGGAGGGGCTGACCGGGGTCACGGTTATGACCTTCCCCGAGCCCAACGTCGCCACCGGCGAGGTGCGCGGGGCGGCGCCGGGGACTCGCGAGATCGCACTTCTACAACCCGGCTCGAGGATCGAGAACATCCAGGCGCTGGTGTTCTCTGGCGGCAGTGCTTATGGCCTTGCCAGCGCAGACGGAGTGGTCTCGGCGCTGGTTGCTGACGGCAAGGGGCATAGAACCATCAACGACATTCTCGTGCCCATCGTCCCCACCGCCATCATCTTCGACCTCATGATCGGCGACGAGAGCGCCAGGCCGGGACCGGCTGAAGGAGCAGCGGCCTATGCGGCACGGAGCACAGGGCCTGTAGCTATGGGCAACGTTGGGGCAGGGACCGGAGCGACCGTTGCCGGCTGGCGCGGTCGCGACGCGGTACGCAAAGGGGGAGTCGGATCGGCTGCGGTCGACGTCGGCGACACCGTTGTTGGGGCGCTGGCCGTCGTCAATGCTGTTGGCGATGTGTTCACCCTCGAGGGGGAACCGCTCACCGATGGGCCGTTGGTGCCGCCGATCGAGCCCAAGCCGCCGTCACAGGCGGAGCTGGCCAATACCACCCTCCTCGCCATCGTCACCAACGCCAGCCTGTCACGCACCGACCTGATGAGGCTCAACGTCCGCGGCCACGACGCCATGGGGGCCTGTGTTAGGCCCGGCCATACGCGATATGACGGAGACATCGCCTATGCGGTCTCCTGTGGTTCGCTCGAGTCAGACGCAGACGCAGTTGGCGAGGCGGCGTTCGTCGCTGCGGCGCGGGCCATCGAGGGGGCGATTCGGGCTGCCGAGCCTGCGGGCGGCATCCCTGCCATGGGCTAGGGGCTTCTCTAGACGGCAGCCGCCTTGCGTTGTGCGTCGAGAACGGCGATGGCCGTGAGGTTGACGATGTCGCTCACCGAGGCGTCGCGTTGCAGCACGTGAACCGACTTCGAGAGTCCGGTGAGGATGGGCCCAACCACCTCGGCTCCGCCGATGCGATCGAGCAGCTTGTACGAGGCGCTGGCCGCCGTCAGGTTCGGGAAGACGAGCACATTGGCTTCGCCGCCCAAGCGATTGAAGGGGTAGCGCCGGTCCAGGAGCTCGGGTAACACCGCGGTGTCTGCTTGCATCTCCCCGTCCAGTGGAAGGTCGGGCGCCGCCTGTCGACAGATCTCGATGGCTCGTCTGACCCGTGCCGGCTCTTCACCGCCGGCGCTGCCGAAGTTGCTGTAGCTGAGGAGGGCAACCCTCGGCTCCATGTCGAACTCGCTACGGGCAGATTCCGCCGCCGACAGCGCGATCTCCGCAAGCTGCTCCGATGTCGGCAACAGGTTTACCGCGCAATCTGCGAAGACGAAGGCCCGCCCGCGCACCACGACGACATACAGGGCACTCACGATCGTCCTTCCCTCTTCGAGCGGGAGTATCTGAAGGGCTGGTCTCAGAGTCGCCGGGTAATTGGTCGTAAGCCCACCGATCACCGCGTCGGTATCGCCCGAATGAGCCATCATGGCGGCGAAGTAGTCGGGATCGCTGAGCGACCGACGGGCGTCCTCAAGCGTCAGCCCCCTCCGTCGACGTAGCTCGAACAGCTCATGGGCGTATCGATCAGCCTGCTCTGGAGACTGCCACGGATCCAGGACGAGGATGTCGTCGAGCTCGATTTCGATCTCCGCGGCTTTCGCCTCGATTTCGTGGAGCGGACCGAGAATGACGGGGCTGGCGATGCCCTCGTCGCGCACCCGGCGCGCCGCCCGCACCGTCCGGGCGTCGGCGCCGTGGGGGTACACGATCCGCATGGGGCGCTCGCGGGCTCTTAGGGCAATGCCGTGGAGGAGGCCATAGGTGGCGCGGAACTTGCCGCGCAATTCCTCGCGATAGGCGTCCAAGTCATCGAGGGGAAGCGAGGCCACGCCCTCGGCCATAGCAGCTTCGGCTACCGCCGGCGCCACCGTGGTCAGCACTCGACTATCGAACGGCTTCGGGATGAGATAGTCCGGTCCGAACGACAGGTGTTCGAGTCCGTATGCCTTGAGCACGGACTCGGGCACAGCCTCGTGGGCGAGAGCGGCAAGGGCACGAGCCGCCGCTGCCTTCATCCCATCCGTTATCGACGTCGCCCTGACGTCGAGGGCACCTCGGAAGATGAATGGGAAGCCGAGGACGTTGTTCACCTGGTTGGGGTAATCGCTGCGGCCCGTTGCCACGATGGCATCTGGACGTGCTTGCCTGGCGTCTTCGTATGTGATCTCGGGGTCAGGATTGGCGAGAGCGAAGACGATGGGCTTGTCGGCCATGCTCTGCACCATCTCGGGGCTAACGATGCCAGCCTGGCTGACGCCGATGAACACGTCGGCGCCGACCATGGCGTCGGCCAGCGTGTGACTGTCCCTTTCCGTGGCGAACTCTGCCTTGTGGGCAGGGAGGTCATCCCTGTCACTGCGGATGACCCCTCTGGAGTCAACCAGCACGATGTTGTCGCGGTGGGCACCGAGCTGAACGAGGAATCGGGCGGAGGCGATGCCCGCAGCCCCCGCTCCGCTGAACACCACGTACACGTCCTCGATGGCGCGATCGGTTAGCTCCAGGGAGTTCAGGAGAGCGGCGCCGGCGATGATCGCCGTGCCGTGTTGGTCGTCGTGGAACACCGGGATCGGCAGCTCCTCGCGAAGCGTGCTCTCGATGATGAAGCACTCAGGGGCCTTGATGTCCTCGAGGTTGATACCGGCGACCGTTGGATACAGGAGGCGACAGAACTGCATGACGTCTTCAGGGTCGGCGGCATCGATCTCGAGGTCGAAGACATCGATGTCGGCGAAGCGCTTGAAGAGGACTGCTTTGCCCTCCATAACCGGTTTCGAGGCGAGCGGTCCGATGTCGCCGAGCCCGAGAACGGCGGTTCCGTTGCTGACAACGGCGACGAGGTTACCGCGGTTGGTGTATGAGAAGACATCCTCGGGATAGTCGCGGATCCGCAGGCACGGCTCGGCCACTCCGGGGGTGTAGGCGAGAGCCAGGTCGTGCTGGGTTGCCGTCGGCTTGGTGGCCCGGACTTCGGTCTTCCCCGGCCGACCTTGCTGGTGATAGTCGAGGGCCTCGCTGAACTGGGGAGCGTCGCTCATGGTTTACCGTTCTGTCGTTGTTTGCCCCCCACGCTACGGCATCGGTGGTCGACTTATCCGGGGCCGAAAGACCCGAGTGCACTGGAGGCGACTTATTGGCCTGCGAGGCAACCCGACACTCGCCAGCGGTTCTTCTTAGAATCGCCCGGCCCGCTGTGGAGGACCGTTGCCAACTGAGCTCGATCAGCTTTCCGTCGTGGCGTCATCGTGCACCAACTGTGGTTTGTCCGAGTCGCGCACTCAGGTCGTGTTCGGTGACGGCGATCCCGGTGCCGATCTCATGTTCATCGGCGAAGGCCCCGGGTTCAACGAAGACCAGCAGGGCCTCCCGTTCGTTGGCAAGTCAGGGGAGCTGCTCGACGAACTTCTCGCCGAGATCGGCTTGCATCGCAATGAGGTCTACATCGCCAATGTCGTGAAGTGCCGGCCGCCCGGCAACCGCGATCCACGACCGGACGAGATCGACGCCTGCAAGGGCTATCTGCGTCGCCAGCTCGAGCTCATCCAGCCTCGAGTCGTGGTAACGCTCGGCAACTTCTCCAGCAAACTCCTTCTCAAGACCACGACCGGTATCACCCGTTTGCGCGGCCGGTCGTATCCGTGGTGGGGGCGCCACCTCGTGCCGACCTTCCATCCGGCGGCGGGCCTACGGGGCGGCCCCCGTGTGGTCGATCAGCTCAGAGAGGACTTCGCCATCGTCAAGGAGCTACTCGGCGCGGCTCAGCCATCGCCGGCACCCGAGGCTGAGGAGCAGTTGGGGCTCTTCTCGTGAAGATCGAATGTGCCGGAGTTGCCGACACGATGGCAGTTGGCAGGCGGTTGGCATCGTTGCTGCGCCCCGGCGATGTCGTGCTGCTGGCTGGCCGCCTCGGGGCGGGCAAGACGGTGTTCGTCAGTGGAATCGCCGAAGGCCTTGGGATCGATGCCAGGATCACCAGCCCGTCTTTTGTCCTTGTCCGAAGCTATGTGGGCTTTCTCGGGCTGACCCATGCCGACGCCTATCGGCTTGGCAGCAGCGGTGAACTCGAGGACTTAGGCCTCGAAGAGACCGTTGGCGACGGCGTGCTGGTTATCGAGTGGGGCAATGCGTTGGGCTCGACGTTCGGTGAGGATGCCCTCGTCGTTTCCATCGAGGTTGGTTCCGGCGACGCCCGTACTATCACTCTCGAGGCCAGGGGCTCGTGGCGAGCTCGTGCGCTGGAGGAGCTTGCTTGAAGATACTTGCGATCGAGAGCGCGACGCCTGCGTCGTCGGTGGCCGTTGGCGATGGCGGTCAGCTGCTGGCTATGGCGCTCAACGTCAATAGGCGTGGTCATGTGGGGTTCTTGACGGACGCCGTTGATTTCTGCATGCGCAAGGCAGAGCTCAAGCCAGGCGACCTCGATTCCATCATCGTCGATGTTGGGCCGGGGGCGTTCACCGGCATCAGGGCTGGGATAGCCACGGCCCAGGGCGTCGGTGCCGCCGTAGGCGTTCCGGTGATGGCAGCGTCGGCACTGGACGCGTTGGCGTTCCGTGCCGCGACCGGACACCGCCGCATCTGGCCGCTGATCGACGCACGGCGGGGCGAGTTCGCGACCGCCTCCTATCGGCCTGTTCCCGGCGGTGTTGTCAAGGAAACGCTGCCTGAGCTGCTTTCGCCAGAAGCGCTGAGGGCCACGCTCGACTCGGATCCGGAGAACTCGCTCGTCGTGGGTAACTGGCACGTACTTCCATCCGAGGTCTTGAGAGGGCTGCACCGCGTCAAGACGGGGCGCCCGCGCTATCCGTCTGCAGATGTGCTCCTCGAGCTGGCCGCACAGCGGACAGCGCACTCGGGAGTGGCGCCATCGGCCGAGGTGCGTCCGCTGTACCTGCGCCAGCCGGACACCGACATCAACTGGAAGACCTTCAGGACTGAGGGCGTATGGCCAGAGTGATGACCCACATCCGCGACATGACTCTCGACGACATCGATGCCGTGCTCACGATCGAGCAGGCCACCTTCAGTGCCCCTTGGTCGCGCCAGATGCTCACGGACGAGCTCGGGGCATCTCGTCGCAACTACATCGTGCTGGAAGGCCCGGCCGGACTCGAGGGCTATGGGGGGGTGATGGTGACCGAAGATGAGGGGCACGTCATGACGATCGCTGTCACCCATGACATGCAGGGGCGCGGCTATGGGACCGGCCTGATGGTCACGCTGCTCCAGGCGGCGATCGAGATGGGCGCAACTCGAATGCTGCTGGAAGTACGACCCTCGAATAGAGCCGCCAGGCGGATGTATCAGAAGTTCGGTTTCGTGCCGGTTGGGATTCGTCCTCGGTACTACCGCGACGAGGACGCGATCGTGATGTGGGTCGACGATGCAGAAACCGAATCGTTCGCCGCGAGGCTCGAGGAACTGGACAAGACATGGCGTTGATCCTTGGCATCGAGACCAGCTGCGACGAGACCGCTGTTGGCGTAGTTGATGGCTTTGAGGTCAAGTCGTCGGTGATGGCCTCCCAGACGGATGAGCATGCCCGCTTCGGTGGAGTTGTTCCAGAGGTTGCAGCGCGGGCACATGTTGAGGCGATCAGGTCCCTCACCCACCGCGCCATTGCCGAGGCCGGCGTCCATTCCATGGACCTGGACGCGGTGGCAGCCACCCAGGGACCCGGCCTGGCAGGAGCTCTTGTTGTCGGCTTCGCCTTCGCCAAGTCCATGGCGTGGGCTCTCGGCAAGCCATTCATCGGCATAGACCACATGGAGGGCCATCTGATGGCGCCGCGCCTGGAGCACGAGGACTACGAACCTCCGGTGGTTGTACTGCTGGCGTCGGGTGGCCACAGCCAGATCGTTCATGTGAAGGCTTGGGGCGAGTACGAGACTCTGGGCGCCACGATCGACGACGCCGCGGGCGAGGCATTCGACAAACTGGCGCGTTTCATGGGCCTTGGCTACCCGGGGGGGCCGGCCATCGATGCCGATGCCGAAGGAGGAGACGCCACTGCAGTCGCCTTTCCTCGGGCGCTCGGCGATCGACCTTTCGACTTCTCATTCTCAGGCCTGAAGACGGCGGTCGTTACCTATCTCGAGAAAGCGGCGGCTGCGGGAACGCTGCCGCCACGAAGCGATGTATCTGCGTCTATCCAAGAAGCGATAGTCGACGCGCTTGTGTCCAAGACCTTCAATGCCGTAGATGAGACGGGGGCCAGGGCGGTCGCGGGCGGAGGAGGGGTGCTTGCCAATCGGCGACTGCGGGAGCGCCTGGACCAGGAGGCGGCGGCGCGTGGGATCAGTCTTTTCTTGCCGTCCCCCGGCTACTGCACGGACAACGGCGCCATGGTGGCCGCGGCCGCGGCGCGCCGTTTGGAGCGCGGCGACGTCACCAGCTGGGCATCCGAGGTCGACTCGTCAATGACCCTGTGAAGGGCTTCAAGGTCGGGCGCATCCTCGGCATAGACCTCGTCATCGACCCGTCGTGGCTTGTCATCGCCGGGCTCATAACCACCTCGCTGTTCATCGAGTTCAGCACTCAGGACCCGAATCGCTCGGGTCGCGTCGTCGGCCTGGCCGCCGTCGTGGGATCGCTGCTCTTCTTCGGCAGCGTCCTCGTTCACGAGCTGAGCCATTCGGTGGTCGCCAGGCGACGCGGGATCTCGGTTAGAAGGATCCGCCTCTTCATCTTCGGCGGAGTGTCCGAGATCGAACAGGAGGCGGCAACGCCTCAAGACGAATTCGTGATCTCGGTCGTCGGACCCGTGTCCTCACTCCTGCTGGCGGCGGGGTTCTGGGGCCTCGACAGAGCGTTGCCATCGATCGACGATCCCTTTGGCCAGTTGCTCGGCCTGCTGGCCTTCGTGAATCTGGCGCTCGGTCTCTTCAATCTGGTGCCCGGGTTCCCCCTTGACGGGGGCAGGGTGTTGCGCTCGGCGGTATGGAAGGCGACCGGCGACTTTCGACGAGCCACCACGGTCGCCGCAACCTCGGGCCGGATCGTTGGCGCCCTCCTCGCCACCGGTGGCGCCTATCTCCTGTTCATACGGGGCGAGCCGGTTGGATTGTGGTATTTGGCGATCGGGTGGTTCCTGTATCAGGCGGCTCGGGTTGGAGGTGTCTTTGGCGTTGCTCGCCAGGATCTAGCCGAGGTTCGCGTCGCCGATCTGATGGTTGCGGTGCGACAGGCCGCTCCGACGACGATTACCGTCCAGGCGCTGCTGGAGAACTATCTGGTAGGGGCCGCTGCCCATCTTCCGGCCATGCCCGTCGTGCACAGAGGAAGGGTGCGCGGGCTCATCCGACCCGCTGACGCCGCTGCAGTCGCTTCTCCTGCCACGACGACGGTCGACCAGATCATGACGCCGATCGGGCCGGACGACGTCGTGCCCGCCGGCGCCGCGATAGGGGAGCTGCTGCCGCGGTTTGTCAACGCCAACGCCGTCAAGTTGGTGACATCGGAGGGTCGGGCGGTGGGTGTGCTGGCGGCTCGCGATGTCCTGGAACTTGTTGCCAGGCAGGCCTGAGAACGCCAAAAAGCGACTTAGCAGTCGCGCCCTCAGACTGCTAGCATTGGCACTCGCGCACCAAGAGTGCTAACCCAAGGAGGGTTCATGAAGTTGCAGCCTTTGGGCGACCGTGTGGTCGTCAAAGCAAAGGATGACGGGGACCAGACCACACCCAGTGGGCTGGTTATCCCTGATACCGCCAAGGAAAGGCCACAGATGGGCGAAGTGCTCGCTGTGGGTCCTGGCGATTTCCAAGACGGTGAACGCGTCCCCATGGACGTCGACGCCGGGGACATCGTCGTGTATTCGAAGTTCGGCGGCACGGAAGTCAAGTACGACGGTGAGGAATACCTCATCCTCTCGTCGCGCGACATCCTTGCCGTCGTCAAGTAGGAGGTCAAGTGGCAGCCAAAGAGATCAGATTCGATGAAGACGCCCGCCATGGCCTCCAGGCCGGCGTAGACAAGCTGGCCAATGTCGTCAAGACGACGCTCGGCCCCAAGGGTCGCAACGTCGTTCTCGAGAAGAAGTGGGGCTCCCCCACCATCACGAACGACGGCGTGACCATCGCCAAAGAGATCGAGCTGGAGGATGCGTGGGAGAACATGGGCGCCCAGCTCGCCAAGGAAGTGGCCAATAAGACCAACGATGTCGCCGGCGACGGCACCACCACCGCAACGGTGTTGGCGCAGTCGATGCCCATTTGATAGGCCACGCCGAGTTTCTGGAGTATCTGCAGCCGTCGTTCGCCGGTGGCCGCCGCCAGATTATCGCCGTCGACCAGTACGCGCCCGGCCGCCGGCCGGTGGATGCCGAGCATGTGTTTCAACAGTGTGCTCTTGCCG
>JAZFSG010000062.1:0-13126 GCA_036446035.1 Acidimicrobiia bacterium
TACTTCGAGTGTCTCCACGAGCTGAAGCTCATCGTCGACCTGCTCTTCGAGGGGGGCCTGAGCTGGATGCGTTACTCGGTGTCGGACACTGCCGAGTACGGCGACTTCACCCGAGGCCCACGCATCATCACCGACGAGACCAGGGATGAGATGCGCCGGATCTTGGCGGAGATCCAATCCGGTGAGTTCGCCAAGGAATGGATGGCCGAGCACCGCAACGGATCGCCCAACCTCGCCAAGTATCGCGCCCAGGATGCGGCACATCCCATCGAGGATGTCGGTGCCCGCCTCAGATCGCTGATGCCGTTCCTGGACCCCAAGAGCCCACCAGCATGACCCTACGGCTTCTCCTCTTACTGGAGCCCCTGGCGCTAACACGGCCGGGCAGCCACATCGGCTGATCCGGCCCTAGCGCCAAGCACCAACTACCGGCGTCCCGAGGGCGCCTTCACAGGAGAAGTCAAATGAGAGTACGAGTATTCGACACCACCCTTAGGGACGGTGAGCAATCCCCCGGGATCGCCTTCACGCCCGACAACAAGATCGCGATCGCCAGACAGCTGACGACCCTTGGGGTGGACATCATCGAGGCCGGTTTCCCCGTCGCCTCCGAAGGCGATTTCGCCGCAGTGCGGCGAATCGCTCGCGAGATACAGGGACCCACAATCGCCGGCCTGGCCCGAGCCGTCGAGGGCGACATCGATCGGGCAGCAGAGGCCGTGCGCGACGCCGAGCAGTCGCGCATCCATGTGTTCATGGCAACGTCGCCCCTTCACATGGAGCACAAGTTCCAGATGACGCCGGACCAAGTGCGCGCAGCCATCAAGGAGGGCGTTGCCCGGGCTCGAGAGCATTGCGACGACATCGAGTTCTCACCAGAGGATGCCACTCGATCCGATCCAGACTTCGTCATGGAGGTATGCGGCCTGGCGGTTGACGCCGGCGCCACCACCATCAACATCCCAGATACCTGTGGGTTCGCCATGCCTGCCGACTTCGGCGCCATGATCCGACGGGTTGTGACCGAGGTTGTCGGAGACCGGGACAACATCATCGTCTCGACCCACTGCCACAACGATCTCGGCATGGCAGTCGCCAACACGCTGGCGGGAATCGAAGCCGGAGCTCGCCAGGTGGAAGGTGCCATCAATGGCATCGGAGAGCGCGCCGGGAACGCTTCTATCGAAGAGGTGGTCATGGCCCTTAACGTTCGCGCCGACCACTTCGGGGCCGAGGTAGGCGTCGACACCCGCGAGCTTTACCCAACGAGCCAGATGGTGTCCGAGCTCAGCGGCTATCCGATCCAATACAACAAGGCCGTTGTTGGCCGTAACGCCTTCGCCCACGAGTCAGGGATCCACCAGCACGGGGTGATCCAAGAACGCACCACTTACGAGATCATGGATCCCGTTGAGGTGGGACAGGCTGGCTCCACGATCGTTCTGGGCAAACACTCGGGAAGGGCGGCGTTGCGCCAAGCCTTCGACCGTGCAGGTGTCGAGATCGACGATGCGGGCGTTGCACAAGCGCTCGATCGCCTCAAGAAGTTGGCCGATCAAGGCGTCACGGTCTCGCATGACGACGTATCCAAGCTCGTGAACTGATAGGAGACAGAGAATGACAGTTGAACAAGTAGCGGAACAGGTTTCGCAGGAGGTAACGGGCGGAGACAAGGTCTCTCCCCGACCCCTCCTCAAGGTGGAAACGCGCGGGTTGACCCTGGAGTTCGACGCTGAGGCCTACCCAGAGGTCGGTGCAGCCTTCGACGCTTATCGGCGCGTTACCAGCGTCGAAGCGACTCTTGGCGCATACAGCGTTCGTCCGGTCGAGGACGAAGGTAGAACTCGCGCCAGGGTGACCGCAACGGTGCAAGTGCATGGGAGCATGTACATCGGCCATGGCGTCGACGACGACGTAGTGGCCGGTGCGGTGCGCGCCTTCGCTGCCGCCGTTGACCAGAACTCAGCGGCTGCGTAGATGCGCGTCGCGGTCGTGCCGGGCGACGGAACCGGGCCCGAGGTGGTGGCCGAAGCCGTCAAGGTGCTCGACTCTGTGGCCGCGCGATCGTCCACCTACGTTGACTACGAGCATCACGATCTCGGCGGAGAACGCTATCTACGGACCGGCGATCTGCTACCAGACAGCGCTCTGAAGTCGCTGCGTGAAGCAGACGCCATCCTGTTCGGAGCGGTGGGACATCCCGATGTGGCTCCCGGGATACTCGAGAGGGGGATAATCCTTCGCCTGCGCCATGAGCTTGGCCAGTACATCAACCTGCGACCGGTGAAGCTCCACCCCGGTGTTCACGGTCCGCTGCGGGACAAGGACCACCACGACATCGATTTCGTGGTGGTGCGGGAGAACACCGAGGGCCTCTACTCCGGAGCCGGCGGGTTTGCCCAACGTGGCACGAGCGACGAGGTGGCCACCGAAGAGTCGATCAACACCCGTTACGCGGTCGAGCGTTGCGTCCGATTCGCTTTCGAGCTGGCCAAGGCCCGCAGCCGACGCCACCTCACCTTCTGCGGGAAGACCAATGTCCTCGTCCACGCCCATGATCTCTGGCAGCGAGTGTTCGACGAGGTAGCCATCGACTACCCCAGCATCTCAACTGCCTACGCCAACGTCGACGCGGTCTGCCTGTGGATGGTGCAGACCCCTGAGCGATTCGACGTCATCGTCACAGACAACATGTTCGGTGACATCATCACTGACCTTGGCGCTGCCATCCAGGGAGGCCTGGGGATAGCTGCCGGAGCCAACCTCAACCCCGAGGGAGTATCGATGTTCGAGCCGATCGGTGGCACCGCTCCCGACATATCCGGCAAGGGCCTGGTCAACCCGCTAGCCGCGATCAGTGCGGCCGCCATGCTCCTCGCCAACGTTGGCGAACCAGCTGCCGGAGCAGCCATCGACGCCGCAGTGGCTCAGGTGGCGGGCGAACTCCCGTCGCTCGCTGCCGGTGCCATGGGCCTCAGCACGGCCGACGTTGGAGATCGTGTGGCCGAACTGGTCTCGCGTTGAGCAAGCCCCTCTCCCTGTTCGACAAACTCTGGGAGCGGCACGTGGTGGGCGCGGGAACCGACGAACCTGACCTGCTGTTCGTCGATCTCCACCTCGTACACGAGGTCACCTCGCCCCAGGCCTTTGAGGGGCTGCGCCTGGCGGGCCGACGAGTGCGCCGGCCCGACCTGACCCTGGCCACAGCAGACCACGGGACTCCCACCATCGACCGAGCGCTCGGCATCACCGACCCGCTGTCACGCCAGCAAGTCGAGACGCTCCTCGCCAACTGCGCCGACGCCGGGATCACCGTGTTCGGCCCCGACGACCCGCGCAACGGAATCGTGCACGTGATTGGCCCCGAGCAGGGCGCCACTCAGCCGGGCATGACCATCGTGTGCGGTGATAGCCATACGTCCACCCACGGCGCGTTCGGCGCTCTCGCTTTCGGCATCGGCACCTCCGAGGTCGAACATGTCCTGGCTACCCAAACCATCCGCCAGCGCAAGCCGCGCTCCATGACCGTCACCGTTGAAGGCCGGCTGGCCAGGGGAGTGACTGCCAAGGATCTAGTGATGGGCATCATCGCACAGATCGGCTTCGCCGGCGGCGCCGGCCACGTCATCGAGTACCGCGGCCAGGCAATCGCCCGACTCACCATGGAGGAGCGGATGACGGTGTGCAACATGTCGATCGAGGCCGGGGCCCGCTCCGGTCTCATTGCCCCCGACGACACAACGTTCTCCTACATACAAGGGCGTCCCTACGCGCCCTCCGGCGCCGCCTGGGGCGAGGCGGTCGCATACTGGAGCTCCTTGCCGAGCGACGAAGGCGCCTCATTCGACGCCGAGATCGTCGTTGACGCCCCCGCTCTCGCTCCGTTCGTGAGCTGGGGAACCAACCCAGCTCAAGCCGTCCCGGTCACATCGAAGGTGCCTTCACCCGACAGCTTCGACGATCCTCACCTGCGCGAGGCCGCCGTCCGGGCACTCGCCTATATGGACCTACAAGCGGGAACCCCCATCACGGAGATCACACTGGATCGTGTATTCATCGGGTCATGCGCCAATGCCCGAGTCAGCGACCTGCGAGCCGCAGCGTCCGTTATCAGGGGCCGCAGAGTTCACCCAGATGTCGGCGCCATGGTCGTTCCCGGTTCAGGACTCGTGAGACAGGAGGCGGAGGCCGAAGGATTGGACAAGGTGTTCACCGAGGCTGGATTCGAGTGGCGGGAGCCGGGTTGCTCCATGTGCCTCGGCATGAACCCCGACATCCTGGCACCTGGCGAGCGCTGTGCCTCGACTTCCAACCGAAACTTCGAGGGGCGCCAGGGCCGCGGCGGACGCACCCATCTCGTCAGCCCGCCCATGGCAGCGGCGGCGGCGATCGCAGGGCACCTCGTTGACATCAGGGATTGGGAATGATTGAACCGGTCACCGCAATCGCGGGGACGATGGCCCCACTGCCGCGCGCACAGGTGGATACCGACCAGATCATCCCCAAGGAGTTTCTCAAGCGAGTCGACAGGACCGGATTCGGTGACTTCCTGTTCTACGACTGGGCTCATGACGCCGAAGGCGAACTCGACCCTGAGTTCGTTCTCAACCGCGCCGAGTACCAGGGCGCCAGGGTGCTCGTGGCGGGGCCCGACTTCGGCAGCGGGTCATCCAGGGAGCACGCGCCGTGGGCGCTATCGGACTGGGGCTTCCAGGCCGTCATCGCCCCGTCTCTCGGCGACATCTTCCGCTCCAACTGCTCCAAGATCGGCCTCTTGGCAGTTGAGTTGCCCGAGAGGGTGGTGGGATCACTGCTCCGCATCGCGGACGAGGATCCCACAGCCCTGGTCGAGATCGACCTCGAGGCCCAAACGGTCACAGCGCCGGGGCTCAGCGAACGGTTCGAGATAGACCCGTTCTCCAAGCACATGATGTTGAACGGCCTCGACGAGATCGACCTGACACTGCAGAACGAGGCGGCCATCGCCGAGCACGAACTGAGCCGACCTGCATTTCTCCCCACGGTGTGAGGAGCTCGGTTCTCCGAGAATGCGGGACTAGCCGACACGCGACGGCACTGGCTGTTCCCAGGCACAGACCTGAAAAACCGAAGGTCGGCAGTTCGATTCTGCCCCTAGCTGCTAGGCAGGACCCTCGAGCTGCTTGGAGTTCTGTTCAGCTCGCAGCTTGCTGAGGTCCTCCTGGTGCCGGTACGTCTCGACGCCAAGCGTCACCAAGAGGACGAAGCACACCGTCGCCCCGAGTGCCGCGCCGCTCAGGTCGCCCAGCGCCAGACCAGCGATCCCCAATAGGCCGATGAGTACCAGGCGCTCCCAGGTGAGGTGTCCGGTGAAGCGGCGAACCATGATCGACTCTGCCGCGATGAACAGCATCAGGCCCCCAACGAACGCCCATCTGCTCGCATCGTCCATAGCAACATCTGGATGTGCCAACAGCTCTTCGGTGCCTACTGCGAACAGGATCACACCAGCCACGATCGGGTAGTGGGCTATTGAGTAGGCGTCGCGTGCCAACCGTCCTCGGTCGAGACCGGTGGCTGCTGTGAGTGCCTTCTCCCCTACCTGAAAGATCCAGTCGAAATACGACCACCACATGGCCAACGCGGTCAGCAGCATCGCGGTGCCGGCTAAGTAGAAAGCGGCCGAGCCAGACTGGCCGACAACGCCGACGCCAACGGCGATCAACGCCTCGCCGAGCACGATTATCACGAAGAGCCCGTGGCGCTCCGAGAAGTGGGAGGCGTCAACCTCGTACTCGTACTGCTCCACCGATAGTGCGCTCAGGACGTTGACGACGACAGCGCCGACCCACAGCCACGGCCGTACGTCGTCGGGCACAAAGCCTCCGATCAGAACGAGGACCGAACCAGCCATCATTCGCAATACGTAGTCGAGGGTCCCCTTCAACTGGCCGTCCCGCCCTTCCATCTCCCGGAGACTGGCCTGCATCACCATGAAGAACCCAGCGAGAGCCATCACCCCGAAGTACGCCATGGCGAAGATGGCTCCCTCGTCGGTCCAGGCTTCCAGGACCGACACGGACAAGACGAAAGTGCCGGCGGTGGCCACGAGGATGACAAGCCGAGGCTGTAGCTCGTCGAAGTCGGCGTATCCGGCGAGCCAGGTGTACTGGGTCCACGCCCACCACAGGAGTGCCAGTACGACCGCGGCACGCCACAACGTTGGCCAGTCGAGGTGCCCGTGGATTGACGCCACCACCTGAGTGATGCCGAACACGAAGACGAGGTCGAAGAAGAGTTCGACGAAACTGGCGCTGCGATCCTCGTCCACTAATCACACCTCGGGAGCGCCAGACGATAGCGCCCGAGGTCTGGAGCGGTCGCTTCTCTCATAGACGGCAAGGCTTGCTCGAGCCTGCCGTAGGGCGAACCCGCGCCGGCTCGCGTCGGTTCCCCGGCTAACGCAGGCCGCGGATGAACGGCTGCGCCAGGCCTGAAGGCTGACGGAACTGCTTGGTGATGAAGTACATCACGAGCAGGGTCAGCACGTAGGGCAGAGCCGCCAGGAACTGGGCGTTGAGCTGATAGCCGAGAACCGGAGTGGCGAGCCGGAACGCATCGGCCATACCGAACACCAACGATCCCAGCACCACACCGCCCAGCGTCCATCCGCCGAAGTAGACGGCGGCGATCGCGATGAAACCGCGGCCACCCACCATCCCCGCGTCAAAGGTGCCGACCTGCCCGACAACGAGGAAGGCACCGCCCAGCCCGGCAAGCATCCCGCCGTAGTAGACGGCCTGGCGACGTCGTTTGTTGACGTCGATCCCCGAGACGTCCGCTGCCTGGGGGTTTTCCCCCACCGCCCGAGTCTCGAGACCCCACCGGGTCTTGTAGAGCAGCCACCAGGTGAGCGGGACCAACGGATACAGCAGGTAGGTGGGCCAGGTCTGGCCGAATAGCGCTGGCCCGACGAGTGGGATGTCAGACAGCAACGGAATTTCGATGATGTTGGCTCGGCGCGCCATCGGATCGATCGCCGCATTGAGGAACCCGGCCAGTCCCAAGACAAGAACGTTGGCGGTCAATCCAACCACGAACTGATCCGCAGTCAGTCGGTGGCTCATATTCGCCTGGATGAGGCCCACCAGGAGGCCTCCCCCGACGCCGGCGGCAAGGCCGATCACAGTCGAATCGGTTATGTGGTATCCCACCGTTCCGGCGAACGCACCGGCGAGGATCGACCCTTCGACCGAGATGTTGATCGTCCCGGCCTTCTCGGCGACCAACTCACCGAGCCCGGCGAATGCCAGGAGTGCGCCCAGCCGAACGGCGCTGCCGTACATCGTCGAGCTGCCGAATATGTCGAAGACTGCGGAGAGGAAATCGCCGATCATGCTGCCTCAGTCGCGGTGGCCAGCGCGCGTCGCCGATCACGGATGAACTGAACGGCCGGCGGAATGAGCAACGCCAATACCAACAAGGCTTGCACCACGTCCACGATCTTGCGATCAACACCGGTAGAAGCAAGGAAGCCGGAGCCGGTGCGCAGGGCGGCGAAGAGGATGGCCATGGGAATGCAGAGCAACGGTCTACTCCGCGCCAGCAGCGCGACGAGCAGACCCTGCCAGCCGATGTTGGAGGCAAAGCCCGTGGTGAGCCGATAGGTCGACGAGCCGCCGGTCAGCATCACCGCACCGGCGAGACCGGCAAAGGCTCCGGACAGGAACAAGGCCATGGTTCCGGTGCGGTTGGCCGACACGCCCACCTTCTGGGCGACGTTGGCGTTGTTGCCGAGCAACCGAAGGTGGAACCCCCACACGGTGCGCGCCAGCAGGTAGGCGATCACCACTGCCAACACCAGGGCCAGCACGAACCCGATATGGAACTCGTTGCCGAAGATGTCGAGGAAGGGCAACCGGGCGTCGTCAGGCAGGGCAGCGCTGGTGACTGCTCGCGTCGGACGGTTCGGGTCGACGTCGCGCAGCATCCAATCGGTCGTGACCGCGAAGCCCACGATCTGGAAAGCGATGAAGACGAGCAACAACGTGGAGATCACCTCGGGAACCCCACGGCGGATCTTCATGAAGGACGCCACGGCGGCGTAGGCGCCGCCGGCAGCAAACCCCAGCGCCAGGCCGAGCACAACCAGGAGGGGCCCAGGACCGCCCCACTTCGTCCCGACCCAGGCCATCGCCATCGCCCCCATGAGCAGCTGGCCTTCCTGACCGATGTTGAACACCCCGGCCTTGACCCCGATGACCATCCCCAGGGCGACGAGCAGCATCGGAGCCGCGATGACGAACGTGTTACCCCAACGGCCGGGTGCCAGGAATGCCCCGTCGAGCAGCGCCTGGAATACCTGTGTGGCCGAATTGCCGGTGACCGCAACGAGGAGTGCCGATAGCAGCAGCGCCGCACTGAAGCTGAGCACATAGAGCAACGCTGTTTCGCCCATCGAGTGCCAGCGGGAGGGCGAGGTGACCACAACAGGAATCTCTGGTGTCGGCACTTTGAGGTCGGTCACGCCGCCGTCTCCCCCTCCGTCGATCCACCGATGAGCAGGCCCAATCGTTCGACGTCGAGATCGTCAAGAGTCATCTCGCCGATGATCCGTCCTCGATACATCACGACGATCCGATCGGCCAAAGCAAGGATCTCGCCGAGGTCGGTCGAAACGAGCAACACGCCGATACCGTCATCTTCGGCGGCCGCTCGGAGCCGCTCACCGATGTACTCGATCGCCCCAACGTCCAGCCCGCGGGTTGGCTGATGCGCCACGAGCACCTTGGGGCCAACCGAAAGGGCCCTGGCCAGGACTACTCGCTGCTGGTTGCCCCCCGAAAGCGTCGCCAATGGGACGTCAGGGCCGGGGGTGTGGATGTCGAACTCCCCAATGAGTTCGAGGGCGCGCCGGCGCATCTCGTCGAAGCTGAGGATTCCACGGGCAGCGAATTGCTCGATCGATGACAGCACAAGGTTCTCGGCGACGGACATCTCGGGCACGCATCCGGAATGGTGACGATCAGCCGGAATGACGGCGATGCCAGCGCGGTGCATTGCCCCGGCGACACCCGAAGGCACCACCTGGCCGGCTACCCGGATCGCGCCGGAGTCAAGTTTGATGAGGCTCGCCAGCGACCGAGCCAATGCGGTCTGCCCATTGCCCTCGACTCCGGCGACGCCGACGACCTCGCCTGGTCGAACTTCCAGCGAAAGCCCGTCGAGCACGACGGCGCCGTCGGGGGCGCGCGCTACCAAATCGGAAACCTCCAGAATCGGAGGCACTTCGGGAGCAATCGCGGCCGTGTGGGTGGCTGCGATCACTTCGGTGTCAACGACGCCGATCGAGGCCGCAGCTGTTCGAAGACTGACGGGACGACCGACCATGGCGCGGGCCAGCGAGGCAGCATCGGCGTCGGCGGTCATGACCTGCTCCACAACCTTGCCATCGCGCATGATCGTGATGCGATCCGTCGCCTGAAGTACCTCGTCGAGCTTGTGACTCACGAGGGCCACTGCCCAGCCCTCGCGCTTGACTCCTTCGGCGAGCACCTCGAAGAGGTACTGACTTTCGCTGGGGGTGAGAACGGATGTCGGCTCGTCGAGGATGATGATCCGAGGCTCGTGCTTGAGGCACTTGATGATCTCGACTCGCTGGCGCAGACCCGCCGTGAGATCCCGCACGACGGCGTCCGGATCGACCTCTAGTCCGTATTTGGTGCACACCTCGCGTACTCGTCGGCGAGTCGAGTCCCGATCGAGCCCACCCTGTTCGCCGAGTGCGACGTTCTCCCAGACCGACAGAGCGTCAACCAGGCTGTAGTGCTGATGCACCATGCCGATGCCATACCCCACCGCCTGCGTCGGGTCATGGATCGTGCATGGTTCACCATCGATGGCGATTGTTCCGTTATCCGGAATGGCCAGCCCGATCGCCATCCGCATGAGGGTCGATTTACCGGCACCGTTCTCGCCCAGGATCCCGTGAATCTCGCCGCGCCGCAAGGTCAGGTCGACATCGTCGCAAGCTACGACGCTGCCGTAGCGCTTCGTCATTCCAGACAATTGCAGTATTGCAACGTCTTCGCGGCTGTCGGCCGCTGGTCTCATTCAGACTCCGAACCGAGGCGAAGGGCACCCGAGGGTGCCCTTCGCGCTCTGCTCAATCGTTGTGATTCTCCTAGAAACCGTAGGCGTCGGCTGCGATCTCGAACAGTAGGTCGGCGAACTCGCCAGCACCGACTCGCTGGTTGAAGTCCTCGAGCATCTGTACCTGCTCTGCAGTGGCGTTGCAGAGCTCGCCACCGACCTGGGGATCGACGCCGACGGTGAACTTACGAGCACCGCCCTCTTCCAGAGCACCCGAGAGGATCTCGTCGAAGATGTCGGCGATGTAGTCACCAGCATCGAACTTGATCTCGAGGCTGTAGTCGACGTCGTCTCGTTCGCACCCGTTGGACTGGCCTGCTGTCATCACGATCAGTCCGTCCTCATTAGCGAGCTGCACGATGGCCTCGTGGGCACCGTCGAGGAACGGGTAGATCGCGTCGGCTCCGGCGGCAACGGCGGTGTTGTACGCCTCCGTAGCTCCGGCGGTGTTGGCGAAGTCGAACGGGAAGGTCCCGGTAGGCACGTAGGTCGCCGTGAAGGACACGTCCACCTGCTGAATCCCGAGCACCCAGGCATTGAACCACTCGACCTCGAAGCCGAGATCACAGCAGCCGATGAACACGGCGCTGTCGCCGCCGGCTTCCTGCATCAACAATCCGGTGGCATATCCGCCGGAGATGCTCAACTCACCTCCGCTGTCCGTGCTGCGGAGCAAGCCGGGAACATCCTGGTAGCCGGAGCCGCAGTTGCAGTACCAGAAGATCTCCTCGTGCTCGAGGAAGATGTCCTCGTTGCCGTCGGCGAGCACACTCGATACGAGAGCGACGATGTCGGGGTTCTGGGCGACGATGTTGTCGAGCTCGGCACGGCCCTCGGCCGGATCGATCTCGTCAACGATGAGTATGTCTTCATACCCGCCAGCAGTCGCGATCTCTTCGAGTGTGGTGACGAGGGCCTCGTTGTAGGCACCGTCATCACGTTGTCCTGTCGAGGCCATCGCGATCAACACCTTGCCGTCGCCATTGAAGTCGGCGGCGCCGAAATCGGGCAAAGTCGTAGCCGGTGCCGCCGTCGGGGCGGTGGTCTCCTCGCTGGAATCGCCGCAGGCGCTGGCGATGAGGGTGAGTACTGCGACCAGTGCAAACACTGCCCGCAATCGTGACTTGTCCTTCATGCTGCATCGCGATACCCAGTTCGGTCTTACGGTCAGACCAATCGTAGTCATGCGTCTCCTACAAGGGCACCTGGGGAACCTCGCTCGCCCTGATGTTTCGCAGTCTTATCCGGTCTGTGATGACCACTCCGGCAAGTATCAAAGACCCGCCGACGATGATTCCCGGCTGCAGCTCCTCGTCCAGAACCAGAATGCCAACGACCACTGCCACCAGGGGAATGATGTAGCCGATGACGGCCGAGTAGGTCACCGTGACGTGTCGGATGAGCCAGTAGTACAGAGCGACCGGCATGAAGGTCGAGAGGAGTCCGATGTACGCGAGACTCGCCCATCCCACTCCCGTCGTATTGGACGGAGCGCCCTCCACGATGAACATCAGGACGGCTGTTATGACGGAGCCGAGCATGAACTGCACCGCGGACAAGCCGATCGGTGAATAGCGCCCGGCATGCTTCTTGGCGTAGACGGCGCCGAGAGCGACAGACACAACCCCGATGAGCGACAACCCCCCGGCGATGCCGGGGCGGCCCCCCTCGGCGATGCCGGCATCACCCGACAGCACCAACACGGCGACACCCGCCAGACCAACCGCGAAGCCGACGATCGTGGCAGCCTGCAAAGGCTCGTCCGGCAGAAACAGGTGTGCCGCGATGGCTGTGGCGAGCGGGATGAGAGCGGCGGCAAGGCCGATGAACCCGGCAGACGCGTACTGCAGCGCCAGGTTGCGGGTCACGAACGGGATCGTGACGCTTATCACCGACATCACGGCGCCGACCCGCCATGTCACAGCATCGATCTTCGCGCCACGGCGCACGACTGCCATGAACACCAGAACCCCTACAGCGGCAATCGCCGAGGTGAAGGCGACGACCTGGAAGGGCTCCAGGCCCTCCTCGAACGCCACCCGGATCATGACCCCGGCGGTTCCCCAGCCGAGGCTGGTCAGCGCGACAACAGACCAGATGCGTCGCTGCAAACCGGCTTCGCTGTTCACCCGAACCTCCATAGTCAGCGCCTCGGGACGCCTGGCGTCTCAAGCCTTGTCGTCCGCCAAGAGTCGCACTCCCCGGGCAGGCCGGTGCTCGAGCGCGAAGCGACTGTATCGCTGACCGCGGCTCGGGCCTGCTCGCCAGCAACGGGGATCCGGACTGCCGGACCGCTGTTTGGCAAGGGCCTTGTGGCGTTCGCTAACTCATCAATCGGGGATGAGGTCTTCGGACCAATGCTCTACTGCGGAGACGGAGCGTCCTTCGAGAAGCGCCACCAGGGAGCCGAGCGCAGTGAAGGCATCACCTAGGGGGTAGTAGAAGGCATCCCAGTTCTCGCTGTCCTCGCCATCGTGGTTGGCGATGACGAAGTCGTACTTCCAGGCGAGCCGCAGCTCGGCGATGGCGCTGGCGGCTCGTCGCTCGATGTTCTCCAGATCGGGCAATGACAGGTTGCCCTTGTGGCGGGTCGTCCTGCGTAACAGCTTGCGCCGCATCACATCGGTCACCAGGGATGCCAGGTCGACGTTGCGTTCGGCGACGGTGAGGTAGACGATCTCTTCTTGGCGCAGCGGCGAGACGAACACCGTCAGCGTGGGGTAGCGGTCCAACACGCCGGCCTGGCGCAGCACCTCGGGGACGAACGGATTGCCCTCGAAGAAGGGACTTCCACCCGATTCCAAAGTCCGCTCGACGGCATCGAGGTCGAGGCACTGCAGGTCGCCGCGCACGTCGCAGGTCACGAATCCCGGCGTGTCTCCGAGGCGCTCGATCTCGGCGCGTTGACGGAAGTGATAGTCGACACCGTCGACCTCCCCGGGGCGGGGCGCTCGATCGTTGTAGAGAACTACCGGCGTCAGGTCGGCTGCCAGCT
>JAZFSG010000063.1:0-21771 GCA_036446035.1 Acidimicrobiia bacterium
TTCCACAGCTGAGGGATCTCGTCGACGCGGAAGCGTCGCAGCCACTTCCCAACCCTGGTCAGCCTTTCATCCTGCTCTGATGTGAACTGCGGACCGAGGTTCTCCGCACCCGCGACCATGGTGCGGAACTTGTAGAGAGTGAAGAGGTCCCCATTACGCCCGACGCGTTCTTGGCGGAAGATGGCGGGACCGCTCGAATCAAACCGAATAGCAGCCCAGATGAACGCCCCCATGGCTAGCCACAGTGGCGAGGTCGCGACGACAGCCAGGAAATCAGCGCCACGCTTGATCATTGCGTAGTCCGCGTTGCGCGAGGCCGGTTGTGAGATCTCCCAACCCTCCGCCAGGTGGACCATGGCCATGCGTCCCGTGTGCTCCTCGTAGACGTTGGTGAGCGAGCGCACGGGAAGGCCGGCGAGGTTGCATGAAGACACCCACTGCGCCATCGGGTCGCTCAGAACCGAGCGCAGGTCGACGACCAACATGGTCTTGCCGGACAGCGGCTCGTCTGGAGGGAGCGAACCAGGGTCGTGCACAGCCAGCACGTTGGCGTGGTCTGCCTCATCGAGGTCTCTTGCCAGGTTCTTCTCCGAGGTGACTATCACCATCGTCTCCAGCCAAGGCGTCCGAATCCGCCAGGTGAGCCGATGGGCCAACGCCCCCACAAGCCACATCCCAGCGGTGACGCCCAGGAATGGTCGAGAGAAGTAAGAGCGTGTCAGGAGGATGCCAACCGAGGCGAAGAGCAGCGATGTGGCCACGATCGCCAAGCCGCGCCCATAAGAAGGACGGGGTACGCCCTTCACCCACATCCGCATCGACACATATGAAGCTACGAGAGCACCGACGGCCAGCATGCCGACCATTGGCCAAACCGAGTCACCGGCCTTGAGATCGACGCGCCAAAACCAGGGTGACTCGAAAGCAACGGCCGAAGCGACGAGGAGTGCTCCCCCGAGCGCTGCCAGGTCACCCGCCAGGAGGGTGAGCAGTAGACGCTTACGCATTGGCAAATCAGGTTAACGCAGCGCCAGACTGATACTCAGTCGAACTGCGCCGCGAACTCGTCAACGTGGCCGGGGAGTCCCTCGCCCACCGCACTCGCAACCGCGCCAAAGAACAGCGACGCCAGGAACCCGACCGGATGCAGGGACATCGTTGCGTCGATGGCACCGTCTCCCAGCGTGACTTCGACCGTGCCGGCCACCTCGCTCGTCTTGATGTCGATCACCATGCGCTCGCCAGGATCGGCTGTCGATGTCCGCGCCGAACCGTTGAAGCTTCTGCCGGCGGCGCGAGCGGACCATTCGAACGATTGGAGTTGGCCATCACCGTCGTGCACTGCCCCCCATACCTCGTCGATAGGGCCGATCTGGGCCCAGGCCTCCGCCTCTTGCAGGCGCGCCCACACATCGTCTGAGGAGGCACTGACGGGAGCACTATGGGAAAACGACGCCGCTGTCATAGGCGGGAGACGTTAGCGACCCGACCTAGTTGCTGGCAGCCTCTCGGGCCGTGTCCAACTCTTGGGCAGTGTCCGACTCTTGCTCCTTGGCGATCTCTTCCCGCACCTTGTCCATGTCGAGGGCGAGAGCCTGATCGATGAGGTTGCGAAGCGCGTCCTCGGGAAGCGCGCCTGGCTGGCTGAAGATGCCGATCTGATCGCGAAAGATCATCAGCGTGGGGATGGATCGAATGCCGAAGTACTGGGCTAGCTCCTGTTGGTCCTCGGTGTCGACCTTGCCGAACACGACTTCGGGATGATCCGTTGACACCTTGTTGTAGGTAGGTGCGAACGACTTGCAGGGGCCACACCAGTCGGCCCAGAAGTCAACGAGCACGACATCATTGTCGACGACGGTGCTCTCGAAGCTGTCTTTGTTCAGATCGACAGTTGCCATGGTTCAGTCTCCGTTCGGTGGTCGCAGTTGTAACGCAAAGTCGGCGCGATAGCTTCCCGACAAGCTCAGGACTCGGAATCTGCGTTTGATTCTGAGTTTGGGTTCGAGCTGTCCTCGGTCTCATCGGCCTCGCGCAGCGCATGGGCCCGCTGGCGGGCATCGCCCTCCTCGGACACCTCGGCACGATCGCTAAGCAGGGTCACCTGGTTCCGATAGACCTGGAGGAAGCCGCCGTGCAGAGCGATGCTCGTCCTCCCGTCGGCATGTTCGATCTCGGCGACGCCCGTGCCGAGGGCGGCCATGGTTGGCTCGTGGTTGGCCAAGATGCCGATGTCGCCGTCGCTGGTCCTGGTCAGGAGGAAGTTGGCCTCCCCACTCCACACGATCGATTCCGGCGTTACGACGTCGACTTGGAAGGTGGTCATGCGCCGACCGACTCCAGCTCTTTGGCCTTCTCGATCGCCTCTTCGATGCCCCCGACCATGTAGAAGGCCTGCTCGGGGAGGTGATCGACCTCACCGTCGACGATCATCCGGAATCCACGGATCGTGTCCTCCAGCGCGACGGTCTTGCCTGCCTGGCCCGTGAACTGCTCCGCAACGAAGAACGGCTGGCTCAGGAACCGCTGGATGCGACGGGCCCGGCCAACGACCAACCTGTCCTCCTCAGACAGCTCGTCGATGCCGAGAATGGCGATGATGTCCTGGAGGTCCTTGTAGCGCTGCAGGATCTCCTGCACCTCACGGGCGGTGTTGTAGTGGACGTCACCGATGATCCTGGGGTCGAGGATGCGTGACGTCGAGTCCAACGGATCGACAGCGGGGTAGATGCCTTGCTCAACGATGGCCCGCGACAGCACCGTGGTGGCGTCGAGGTGGGCGAAGGTGGTGTGGGGTGCGGGGTCTGTTATGTCGTCGGCGGGGACGTAGATCGCCTGCAGCGATGTGATCGACTTGCCTGCCAGCGATGTGATGCGCTCCTGGAGCACCCCCATCTCGTCTGCGAGGGTCGGCTGATAGCCAACGGCAGATGGCATGCGCCCCAGCAGGGTCGACACCTCAGAGCCCGCCTGCGTGAATCGGAAGATGTTGTCAACGAACAACAGGACGTCCTGTCCCGCCTCGTCTCGGAAGTACTCGGCCATCGTCAGCGCCGAGAGGCCGACCCGCAGCCGCACGCCCGGTGGCTCATCCATCTGTCCGAAGACGAGGGCCGCCTTCGAGATGACTCCAGACTCCTGCATCTCCCTGAAGAGGTCGTTGCCTTCGCGGGTGCGTTCCCCGACTCCTGCGAATACCGAGACGCCTCCGTGCTCCGTGGCGACGCGGTGGATCATCTCCTGGATGACGACGGTCTTGCCGACGCCGGCACCGCCGAACATGCCGATCTTGCCGCCGCGGACGTACGGCTCGAGGAGATCGATGACTTTGATGCCGGTGTGGAACATCTCCTGCTCTGCCGAAACGTCCTCGAACGCCGGGGACGGACGGTGGATGGGCCAGCGCTCGTCGAACTCGATGGAGCCCTCCGGTACGTCGAGAGGCCTACCGAGCACATTGAAGATGTGGCCGAGGGTCTTATCGCCGACCGGCACCGAGATGGGGTTCCCCGTGTTGCGCACTTCGGCACCGCGGACGAGACCGTCTGTCGCTTGCATGGCGATGGCGCGGACGAGGTTCTCGCCGAGATGCTGCGCTACCTCGGCGGTGACGGTGTTGGTCTCGCCTGCCACCGACACGTCGAACTCGAGCGCGTGGTAGATCTCGGGAAGCTCGCCGCGTGGAAACTCGATGTCAACCACCGGCCCGGCGACCTTGACGATTCGTCCGTTTGCCATTTCGTTCTCCTTCTTAACCCTTGGTGAGGGCCTCGGCGCCGCCAACGATCTCGGAGATCTCAGTGGTGATCTCCGCTTGGCGTGCCTGGTTGGCCTGTCTTGTCAACAACTTGGTGAGCTCCTCGGCGTTCTCCGTCGCCGCCTTCATCGCCCGGCGGCGCGAAGCGTGTTCCGAGGCCGAAGCCTCGAGCAGCATTCCGAATATCGACGCCTCCACGTATCGAGGCAGCAATCGGCTCAGGATCTCCTCCGGCGAGGGCTCGTAGGCGTAGCCGACGGGTGCGGTCTCCTCCCCTTCCTCGGCCTGTGGCGGCTCGATGGGCAGCAATGGCCATTGCACGGGTACTTGGGTGAGGGCGGAGCGGAACCTGGTCGTGTAGGCCTCCAGCGAGCCGATACGACCCTCCACGAAGTCATCGATGACGACGTTGGCTATTCCCCTGGCATCGCCGTAGGCCGGCGTGTCCGTGATGTCGAGATAGGTGTGCTCGACCTGATATCCCCGGTACTGAAAATAGGTACGGGCCTTCTTGCCGACGAGATAGAGCCGGTAGCCGGCGGCCGGGATGCCGTGGAGCCGGCTCTCGGCGAGCCTGATGATGTTGGTGCTGTAGGCGCCGGCAAGGCCTCGATCCGACGTAACGACGAGGACCCCTATGACGCCGCCTTCTCGCTTCTCCAACAGCGGATGGGAGGCCGCCCCGGAAGCCGCCCCGACGTTGGCGATCACTTCGTTGAGCTTGTCGGTATACGGCTGCGAGGCGTGCACCCTGGCCGAAGCCTTCACGATGCGCGAAGCGGCGATCAACTCCATGGCGGATGTGATCTTCTTCGTCGATTGGACGCTGCGGATCCGCCTTCGGATCAAACGAAGTTCGGCGGATGCCACGGCCCCCCTAGGCGTCCGCGGTGACGCTGGCGGTGAAGCTCTCGGCGAACTGAGCGACCGCCGTTGCCATCTCGTCGCCCTCGGGCAGTTTCCCTGTGCTGCGGATGGTCTCGAGGACGGCGGCGTGGCGTGAGTTGAAGTAGTCGCTCAGTTCGCTCTCGAACCGGGCAACGTCCTCAAGCGGCACCGTGTCCATGTAACCGTTGGTGACGGCGAAGATGGAGAGCACCTGATCCTGCACCGCCACCGGGCGGAACTGCGGCTGCTTGAGGACTTCGACGACCCGGCGGCCCCGCTCCAGCTGAGCCTGTGACGCAGCGTCGAGCTCGGAGCCGAACTCGGCGAATGCCTCGAGCTCGCGGAACTGGGCGAGGTTGATACGCAGTGGCCCTGCCACCTTCTTCATGGCACCGATCTGGGCGGCGCCGCCGACCCGCGAGACCGAGATGCCGGCGTTGATGGCAGGCCTGACGCCCGAGTAGAAGAGGTCGGTCTCGAGGTATATCTGACCATCGGTGATGGAGATGACGTTGGTCGGGATGTAGGCGGAGACGTCCCCGGCCTTGGTCTCGACGATAGGCAGTCCCGTCATCGACCCGCCCCCGAGCTCGTCAGACAGCTTGGCGCAGCGCTCCAACAGGCGGCTGTGTAGATAGAAGACGTCGCCGGGATATGCCTCGCGGCCCGGAGGACGACGCAACAACAGAGAGATCTGGCGATAGGCGACGGCTTGCTTGGAGAGGTCGTCGAACACGATGAGGGCATGCTCGCCGTTGTACATCCAGTGCTGTCCGATGGCGGAGCCGGCATAGGGGGCGTACATCTGCAGCGCCGCCGCCGCAGAAGCCGCGGCATTGACGACCACCGTGAACTCCATGGCGCCCGCCGCTTCCAGCGCTCCGACCACCTCGGCTACGGTCGAGGCTTTCTGGCCGATCGCCACGTAGATGCACTTCACTCCCTCGGCCGCCTGGTTGATGATGGCGTCGATGGCGATCGCCGTCTTGCCAGTCTGGCGGTCGCCGATGATCAACTCGCGCTGGCCGCGGCCGATCGGGATCATGGCGTCGACGGCCTTGATACCCGTCTGCAGCGGCTCTCCAACGGGTTGGCGTTGCACCACCGTCGGTGCCTGCACCTCGAGGAGGCGTCGCTCAGCCGTCTCGATGGGGCCCTTGCCGTCTAGCGGATTGCCGAGGGGATCGACAACCCTTCCGAGTAGGGCGTCGCCGACACCGATTGAGAGCACCTGACCCGTTGAGCGAACGGCGTCGCCTTCCTGGATGTGGGACGAGTCGCCCATGATCACGGCGCCGATGGAGTCCTCGTCGAGGTTGAGGGCGATCCCGGTGAGGCCGCCCGGGAACTCGAGCATCTCCGAAGACATGGCGTTGGGCAGCCCGGCCACCCTGGCCACACCGTCGCCGACCGAGATGACGTGGCCGACGGTCTCGGCCTCGAGGTCGGGCGACCAACCCTCGAGGTTCTTGCGCAGGGCCTCGGCGATCTGCCCGGTGTCGATCATCTCTTCGGTCATTGAGCCTCCAAAGTCTGTCGAAGCGATTCGAGCCGGCCGCGCAGCGAGCCGTCGATGATGGTGTCCCCCATCCGGGCAACCAGCCCGCCGAGGACCGAGGGGTCGATGATGACCTGAGCCTCGACTGGGCGGCCGGTGGCCCGGCTGAGCGCCTCCTCGAGCCTGGCGACGGTGGCGGCGTCCAGCTCGACAGCCGAGCGCACCTCGGCAGTCGTCTTGCCCCGGGTCTCCGAGGCATGCTCGATCAATCGGGTTGCGATGGTTGAGAGGTCGCGAGCACGGCCGGAGGCGACGACGAAATCGACGAGGCTGGTTGTCAGAGCCGATGCCCTTGAGCCGAGCAGGTCTTGTATGACGCCGCTCTTGCGCTCCGCCGGGATGCGTGGATCTGTAAGCGCATCTCGCAGCTCCGCCGACTCCTCGAACGAGGTTGCGACGCGAAAGAGCTCATCGGCGACGCGATCGGCCTCGCCTTCAGCCTTGGCGATCTCGAAGATGCCTGCGGCGTATCCCTTGATTCGTTCGTCGCTCAGAGCTAGTTCCCTTCAACACCCTGTAGCTCGTCGATGTAGCTATCGACTAGAGCCGATTGACCGTCTCGATCCAACGAGCTACCGATGACCTTCTCGGCAACATCCATTGACAGCGACGCCACCTCGCTGCGAAGCGCTGATTGGGCCCGGCCCATCTCCGCCTCGGCGTCGCGACGGGCCTTGGCGCGAATCTCGTCGGCGTCCGCCTCGGCCTTGGCCACGATGTCTGCTCGCAGCCCCTCCGCCGCCCGTCGTGCCTCGTCGATTATGTTGCCGGACTCCTCGCGAGCGCCGGCGACCTGCTGCTGGTAATCGCTCAGCAGGCTCTGGGCCTCCTGTTTGGCGCCCTCGGCCTCTTCCAGCTGGCCGGTGATGGCCGCCTGCCGAGCTTCCAGCGTCTCCTTGAGCTTGGGCAAGGCGAACTTCCAGACCACGAAGAAGATGATCGAGAAGGCGATGATGCCGGCGATCAGCTCCGACGATTCGGGCAGGAGTAGGTCGATGCCCTCGCGCGGCTCCTCTTCTTCCGCAGCCAGCAGCGCGCCTATGAGAAGTGCATTCATTCAGTGTCTCCTAGGCGATGAAGAAGAGCACGAAGCCGATGAGGGCCAGTGCCTCCGTAAAGGCGATGCCCAGGAACATGGTGGTCCGTGCTTCTGCCGCAGCCTCCGGCTGACGGGCCATGGCCTGGATGGCATTGCCGACAACGATGCCGATCCCGATACCGGGGCCGATCGCGGCCAGCCCGTAGCCGACCAGGGCGATCGCTCCCTTGAGTTCCTCAACCATTCAGTTCTCCTTTTCCGATCTAGTGCGCTGGGTGTACAGACGTCTGGATGTACACCGCAGACAACAACGTGAAAATGTAAGCCTGCAGAATCGCCACGACGATCTCGAACACGAAGATGCCGAGACCGAAGACGAACCACGGGACGCCGATTATCGCTCGGGCCCCGATGTCGCCAATGGCCGACATGAAGACCCAGCCGGACGCCAGCAGCAGGGTGAGCATGAGATGGCCGGCGACCATGTTGGCGAAGAGCCGCACCGCCAGCGTGATGGGCCGGAGGATGAAAATCGAGACCAGCTCAATGAGCCCGACCAGCGGTCGCAGGGCGACCGGCACCGACTTCGGCCACACGATGTCGATGAAGAAATGGTGCTTGTGCTTGGCGAACCCGACGATCACGAAGATGACCCAGGTGGTAAGGGCTAGGAAGAGAGGAATCGCCATCCGCGAGTTGAGGGGGAAGTTGATGAAGGGAGTTACCTCGAAGAGGTTGCCAACGATGATGAACAGGAAGAGGCTCAGCAGGTATGGCGCGTAGCGGGCTCCCTCAGGCCCGATGATGCCGATGGCAACATCGTTGCGGACGAACCCGACGAGGCTCTCGACGGCAGTTCCGAACTTGGTTGGCACCAGGCGATTGCCGCGCAGTCCGAAGTACAGGATGGCCAGCACGATGAACATCGCCAGGAAGATGAGGATGACTGTCTTGGTGAAATGCAGCGGCCCAATGGAGAAGAGGGCGTCCTTGAACTCGAAGAGCTCGATCACCTCAGCGGGCGCGCAGATGATCTCTTCAGCCGGGTCGCAGCCTGCTGAGGCCAGGATCGATATCACTCAACATCCCTTTCGCTAGTCAGGGCGACCGCCTCCCAGATGAGCAGAGCCAGGTAGCTCACAACGGCGGTCACTCCAAGGGCCCGGCGGTCAACATCGACCACCGATGCCACTCCGATCATCGTGATGGTGATCAGGCCCAGTCGGAGGATGAATCCGAAAAGGGCGGCCGCATGATAGAAGGCCAAACTGTGACGAGCGGCCATCGACAGCGCCTTTCCCGACGCCCAGAAGTTGACGACGACAACGGCGACGCCGATGGCCGAGGCCCAGGCACCGTCCCACCCCCGCACGAGCCAGAAGAAGCCGATGAGGACCGGTGCCACATACAGCGCCCGTCTGACGATGCTGGTGGCGAGCGTCAGCTCGAGGTCACGACGACCGGGGACCGCGGTGTCAGCGCTCATTCTGTTCCTTGTACCAAGCCATCATCCGGTAGAACCCACCTATCGACGCTATCAGGATGAAGGTCACGGTCAGCCAGGGGTCGGTGCCGAGCCATCTGTCAAGCAGGTAGCCGATCAGAAAGCCGGAAAGGACTGTTGCGGACAGGTTGCCGGCACCGGCCCAGCCGTCGCGGACTGCACCGGTGACCTGTTCGTGGGCGTTAGGTCGCTCCATGGGATCCCTCAGGGCTTGTGAATGCATTCACAATGTAGCTGGCTTGCTCCTGGGGACAATAGGTCATACGTGGCCGGGGAAGTCCGCCGGATAGGGTGGAAACTCGGCGGCCAGTTCGCCAACGCGAGCCGCTACTCGATCGAGCTCCGATTGGTCGCCGCGGCCTTGCAGGGCACCGACGATGAGCTCCCCCACCTCGGCACACTCGGCCTCCTTGAGCCCCTGAGTGGTGGCGGCCGGGAGCCCGATGCGCAGCCCGCTTGTTACGAACGGCGGCCGCGGATCGAAGGGGATGGCGTTGCGGTTGAGGGTGATGCCGACATCGTTGAGCAGTGGCGCCGCTTCCTTGCCGGTGAGATCGGGGTCGATCGACCGCAGGTCGGCGAGCATGAGGTGGTTGTCTGTCCCTCCGCTGACGAGGCGCATTCCTTTACTCATCAAGGACTCGGCCATGGCGGCGGCGTTGGCAACGATCTGTGCGGCATATGCCCGGTACTCGGGCGTCGCTACCTCGGCGAAGGCAACGGCCTTTGCCGCGATCTGGTTGAACAGGGCACCGCCCTGAGCGTCGGGAAACACCGCCTTGTCGATGGCCTTGGCGAACGGTTCGTCGCTCAGGATCATCCCACCCCGCGGCCCTCGTAGCGCCTTGTGGGTCGTTGCTGTGACAACGTGAGCGTGCGGCATCGGATTGGGATGGGCGCCGCCGGCGATGAGCCCGATGATGTGGGCGGCGTCGACCAGGAGGAGGGCGCCGACCTCGTCCGCGATGGAGCGAAACTCGGCCCAGTCGAGGATCCGCGAATAGGCCGAGTATCCGGCGACGATCATTTTGGGCTTGTGCTCGTGCGCCATCTTGCGCACTACGTCGAGCTCGACGCGCTCCGAGTCGGGGTCGAGGCCATAGGAAACGAAGTTATAGAGGTGGCCGGAGAAATTGACTGGCGACCCGTGGGTCAGGTGCCCGCCCTGGTCGAGCGACATGCCGAGGACCTTGTCCCCCGGCTGCAGCAGTGCGAAGTAGACGGCCATGTTGGCCTGGGCACCGGAATGCGCTTGCACGTTGGCGTGCTCGGCGCCAAAGAGCGCCTTGGCGCGGTCACGCGCCAGGTTCTCGACCTCGTCGACAACCTCGCATCCCTCGTAATAGCGGCGTCCCGGATAGCCCTCTGCATACTTGTTGGTGAACACAGATCCGCTCGCCTCCATGACGGCGGTTGAGGCGAAGTTCTCGGAAGCGATCAGATGGATGTGGCTGCGCTGGCGATCGGCGTCGGCTGCTATGAGACGGGCGACCTCGGCGTCAACCTCTTCGATTGGACGGGAGTCTGTCATTGATTCCTCACTTTCTGCCAGCGTAGCTGCGCCGCATACGGCGATCTGCTTCGCGCCGAGACGCATAGTCAGACACTCCAACCGTCACGTATGGCAGCAGCGGAGTGACCAAGACGGCGAAGCCCCCCGAGACTCCTGACACCCACAACACGTAGCCGACTATGACGACGGTCATGAACAGCCGAACTCGAACGTCCCCTTTGCGGACATGGCCGACGGCCAGCGCTGCCGCAACCACGACACCCGCGCTCAGTGCCGCGAGTGGGACCTCGTCAGAACGGATCAGCCACACCGCCGCCATCACCACCCCCCCGATCGCTGCTGCGGCGACCCCGGCAACCAAGTCTCGCCCTGTGGCCACGGCAGACGCGATGACGGTCGCCGCCAACACTGCTAGGCCGACTCCGATGAGAACGGACTCCAAGCCGCGATCCGCGTCACCCTCCCCCAACAGGACGCCCCCGATGACCAGCCAGTGTCCGATGGTTACGCCGATGGTGGCAGCGACCAGAACAGGCCACGCCGACTTCGTCAAGAGGTCAGTCCCAGGGAACCGGTCCTGGTCGAACGAGCGAAGCCGTCTCGGACGACACGTCGATAACCGTCGAACTCGATCCGCCGCCTGCCTCTCCCTCTAGATAGACGGCAACGGCATCGCCGAAGATCGCCGCAGCGGCAGCATGGTCGACAACTGAGGCATCACCTGTCCAGTTGGCGCTCGTGACCGCAAGAGGTCCCGCCATGTCCAAGAGCATCAGGGCGACCTCGTGGTCTGGCATGCGGATACCTACGGTCCCTCGATCGTGTTCCCCCAGCCAATCTGGCGTGTCAGCCGTTCGCGGCAGGACGAGCGTAAGCGGACCGGGCCAGTGCTCGTTGGCGAGTGTCGTTGCTGCTTCGGTGAGAACGGCGAGGCTCCTTGCCTGCTCCAGGCTCGAGACCAGCACCGCGAAAGGCTTGTCGGCCGGCCGACCCTTGAGGTCGAACAGCGTGCCGACCGCCGTGGCGTTCATGGGATCGACTGCGAGTCCGTAGACGGTCTCCGTGGGCACGCCCACCACCAGACCCTCCCGTATCGCATTGACCGCTTCGTACATGGCAGCTTCGTCGGTCATGCGCTTCCTCCTGGCGATATCGGGTCAGACTAACTCGGAAGAGGACTTCCGACTATGGGCTTTGGCGACCTTCAGTCGCTGGCTTTGAGCTTTGGTCAAAAGACCGGACTCCTGGGCCTTGGCTGTGGCTCGAGCCCGAAGCCCAAAGCTCATGGCTCGCCGCCTTACAGACAACAGCTGGCTCCCTTGCGCCCGGCGACATAGCGATCGCGACGCGCCAGGTCCTGGCGGACCTCTCGGTCGAGAGAGCCAAACAGCTCATCGGCAACAGCGCCCTGGGCCGAGCCGATCTCGCAGAACAACCAACCGCCGATCCCCAACCACCAATACGCCTCGTCGGCGATCCTGGCGATGGTCTCTGTGCCCTCAGGCCCGGCGACCAGCGCCGAGCGCGGCTCGTTGGCCGTGATCTCGACATCGAGGGAGGACCACTCGGCCTCGCTCACGTATGGCGGGTTGACGACGAGGAGGTCGATGCGCCCCTTGAGGTTCTCCGGCAGCGCCTCGAAGAGGTCTCCCTTGAGGAAGGTCACATCTAGTCCAAGAGCGGCGGCGTTCTCGGCGGCGAGTGCCAGTGCCTCGGAATCAAGATCGGTTGCGAACACCTTGGCTTGTGGAAACGAGTGCTTGAGGGCGAGAGCCAGGGCACCGCTCCCCGTGCACATATCGACGATCACCGTGCCGGGACCGACATCGCCCAGCGACCTGACGGCATCCTCCCACATGACCTCGGTCTCGGGTCGAGGGATGAGGGCTCTGCGATCGACGCCGAGCTCGATCGGCCCGAACTGAACGGTCCCCTCGAGGAACTGCAGGGGCTCGCCGGAGCGGCGACGTTCGACCAGCGTCGCGAATCGCTCCTCGGCGACGGCATCGAGCGTCGAGCCCGCGGCAAGAGCGACGCGCTGAAGCCCTGAAGCCGCCATCTTCAACCTAATGACTTCGTGCGCTGGTAGCTCTGTGGCATGGTCCATCTCAGGTCAAGCCCTCAGTCTTCATCCATCAATCGGTGGGTTTCGTCGTCTGCCATCAGCGCTTCGATGAAGTCGTCGAGGTCGCCCTCGAGGATCTCCGGGAGACGCTTGATGGTCATGTTGATCCGATGGTCGGTGACCCGGTTCTCGCGGAAGTTGTAGGTGCGTATCTTCTCGGACCGCTCACCGGTGCCGACCTGGGCCTTGCGGCTCTCTGCCCTCTCCCCCATCTGCTCTTCGATCTGGATCTGATAGAGCCGGGCCCGCAACACCCGCATCGCCTTCTCTTTGTTCTGCAGTTGCGACTTCTCGTCCTGGCAGGTGACGATGAGGCCGGTTGGCTTGTGGGTGAGGCGCACCGCCGAGTCCGTCGTGTTGACCGACTGGCCGCCTGGTCCAGATGATCTGTAGACGTCGACGATGATGTCGTTCTCGTGCACGTCGATCTCGACAGCCTCGACCTCGGGCAGCACGGCTACCGTCGCCATCGAGGTATGAATGCGGCCAGAAGACTCGGTCGTCGGAACCCGCTGCACGCGGTGAGCCCCGGCTTCGAACTTCAGCCTCGAGTAGGCGCCTTTGCCCTTGATGGCGAAGGTTGCTTCCTTGATGCCGCCGCCCTCTGCCAGCGAGGTGTCCATAGGCTCAATGGCCCAATCGTGGCGCTCTGCGTAGCGTTGGTACATGCGAAAGAGGTCCCCCGCCCACAGCGCAGCCTCATCTCCGCCTGCGGCGGACCGCACCTCCATGATGACGTTCTTGTCATCGAGTGGGTCTTTGGGGATAAGGAGCCGTCTGATCGAAGCATCGAGCTCATCCATTTCCGATGACTTGTCTCGGGCAACGCCATCGAGATATTCCTTCATCTCGTCTTCCGTCTCCGAGCCTGCCATCTCGATGGCCTCTGTTCGTTCCGCGGCAGCTGCCGAGTAGGCATGGAACGCTTCGACAACCGGTTTCAGCTCGGAATGCCGTCTGCCAACAGCGACGAACCTCTCCTGATCGGTAACGAGGGCCGGGTCGCCCATCTGCTCGACCGTCTCAGCCAAGGCTCGCTCGAGGTCCTCGAGCTTGGAGCGCAGCGCGTCGTCCATCAGGAGCTCTCGGCAGCGAGTGCACCAGGGATGATCGGGCCGCGCTCGCCGACCGCAGCGGCTTCGTCTTCGGAGAGAGCTGCCAACAGGCTGGCGACCGCTACCTCCACCTGGGGGCCGTCGGGCTCTCTGGTGGTGAGGCGCTGCAGCCAGATCCCCGGCTTGGAGGCGACCGCTAACCAACGCTGCTGAGCCGCCGCCTTCAGCAGCTCGTAGGAGATGCCGGCGATGATCGGAATGAAGACAACCCGGCTGGCTATCAAGAGCACGAGTCTCGGGCGGCCGATGAACGTGAAGACGATCAGGGCCAAGATGACAACGATCATCAAGAAGTTGGTGCCGCACCGTGGATGGCGCGGGCTGTACTTCTGGATCGCATCGAGCTGTAGGGGGTCGCCCGCCTCGTAGGCATGGATGGTCTTGTGCTCCGCCCCGTGATATTCGAACACCCTGCGAATGTCCTTGCTGAATCCGATCGCCCAGATGTAGAGAAGGAACAGCGACACCCTGACGAGGCCGTCGACCACGTTGAAGGCGACCGACGAGTCGCCGACCAAGGGCTCGGCCGCGTTGGCGACCAACAGCGGTGCGACGATGAAGACCCCAACGAAGAACGCTATCCCGAAGATCATCGCAAAGGCGATGTCCCTCTTGCGGAGCTCCCCCTCCTCCTCGTCGCCTGCCTTTTGGGCCGACCACGAAAGGGCGCGGAATCCGAGGGATAGGGATTCGCCGAGAACGAGGATCCCCCGAATGAAGGGGACCTTGCGCCACCTCGAATGGGCGACGAACCCGGGGAGTTCCCGTCGCGTCGCCTCGATCACGCCGTCGGGACGCCTCACGGCGATCGACCACGCCTCAGGGGCGCGCATCATCACGCCTTCTATGACCGCCTGTCCGCCGACGGTAGAGCCGGGAGCCCGGCTCACCTGGCGTTAAGCCTCGGCCCCTGAGGCCTCCTCGGTAACGGCATCGGCCGCGACTTCGTCGGAGGCCTCGGGCTGAGGTTCTGGGCTGTCCGGTGCAGCGTCTGCAGGGACTTCGGCAACTTCTTCAGCGGCAACGGCCCCACCCGGGACCTCATCGGTAAACGTCTTCTTGCCGTAGCGGCGCTGAAAGCGCTCGACGCGACCACCCGAGTCGACGAGCTTCTGCTTGCCCGTGAAGAATGGGTGGCACTCGTTGCACAGCTCGACATGCATGGATTCGCCAGCGGTAGAGCGTGTGGTGAACGTGTTGCCGCAGGAGCAAACAACCTCTGTGGTGCCGTACTCGGGATGGATATCTGTCTTCACGTTCAACTCCTACCGTTTCCGCTCTTGGCCACTTCGGCCAAGAACTCTGCGTTCGACTTTGTCGACTTGAGCCGGTCGATTAGCAGCTCCAGCGCGGCTCCCGGCTCGAGAGCCATGAGAACACGGCGCAGCTTCCAGACTTCCGCCAGCTCCGCTTCAGTGAACAACAATTCCTCTTTGCGTGTTCCCGAGGCCTCGATGTCGATAGCCGGGTAGATGCGCTTGTCTGCCAGCTTGCGATCCAGCCGCAGCTCCATGTTGCCAGTTCCCTTGAACTCCTCAAAGATGACCTCATCCATGCGAGAGCCCGTCTCGATTAGCGCAGAACCCATGATCGTGAGGCTGCCACCCTCTTCGAGGTTGCGGGCGGCGCCGAAGAAGCGCTTCGGCGGGTAGAGGGCCGTGGAGTCGACGCCACCAGACAGGATCCTTCCCGACGCCGGCGTCGCCAGGTTGTGGGCCCGTGCCAGGCGGGTGATCGAGTCGAGGAGTATCACGACATCGGTTCCCATCTCGACAAGACGCTTCGCCCTCTCGATGGCGAGCTCAGAAACCTGAGTGTGCTCTTCGGCCGGACGGTCGAATGTCGAGTAGATAACCTCGCCCTTGACAGACCGCTGCATATCGGTGACCTCTTCAGGCCGCTCGTCCACCAGCACCACCATGAGGTGGCACTCGGGGTTGTTGGCGGTGACTGAGTTGGCGATCTCCTTGAGGACCGTTGTCTTGCCCGCCTTCGGCGGCGAAACGATGAGCCCGCGCTGGCCCTTACCTATCGGGGCTATGAGGTCCATGATGCGAGCCATCATCCCCTCCGGATGACCTGCGATCTCCAGCGGCAGCCGGACATCTGGGAACAATGGCGTCAGACTGGCGAACTTGGGGCGCTTGCGAGCTTCGTCAGGGCTCATGCCGCTAACCGTCGCTACACGCACCAATGCCGGGAACTTCTCCTGGGAGCGTGCCGGGCGGATGGAACCTGCGACAACATCGCCCTTGCGGAGACCGAACTTGCGAACGATGTTGACCCCGACGTAGACATCCTTTTCACCCGGCAGGTAGCCGCTGACCCGTAGAAAACCGAAGCCTTCCGGGAGTACGTCGAGAATCCCCTCGCGGTCTTCGAGCTCAGACTCGTCATAGGGCTGGTTCTCTTGACCCTGGTTGCCGCCGCCCCGCCCGCGCCCGCGCCCGCGACTACGACGATTCCCGTCATTGCGATTGTCGTCCCGGTTGCGATTGTCGCCGCGGTTGCGTTTGTCGCCGCGGTTGCGATTGTCGGACTGGCGTGGGCTCTTCGACCTCTGCTGCGTCTTGACTTCGGCCGGTTCGGCGGCACTGGCCTCGGGGAGCTTGGCGACGTCGAAGCCGTCCGACTCCAGGATGGCGTCGATGAGCTTTGCCTTCTGCAGCTTGTCGTGACCGTCGACGCCCAGGTCGGCGGCGACGGCCCGTAGCTCAGGGAGCTTGATCTCCAGTAGTCGGGTACGGCTCATGTCATTCTCCTGATCGGAGGGCTTCCTGATAGGCAGCCCAGTCCTTGTTGAAACGCTCGTTACCGCTGTCGGTGAGCGGGTGGTGGAACAGCTTCTCTATGACGGCGAACGGCATGGTTCCGATGTCGGCGCCGATCTTTGCCGACTCGACAACATGCTGCGGATGGCGCAGGCTGGCCGAAAGCACTTCGGTCTCGTAGGCCTGCACGGTGTAGATCTGCACTATCTCGGCAAGAAGGTTGAGACCGTCGTTGGCGATGTCGTCAACCCTGCCGACGAAAGGCGAAACGAACGTGGCGCCGATGTTGGCCGCGAGGATTGCCTGCGCCGGGCTGAACACCAGTGTGACATTGATCTTGATGCCAAGGTTCACGAGCTGAGCTCCTGCGGCAACGCCCTCGACGGTCATCGGAACCTTGACGACAACGTTGCTTGCGATCTGAGAGAGCTCTTTGCCCTGCGCAACCATCCCGTCGCGATCTGGCGCTACGACCTCGGCCGAGACGGGGCCAGGCACAATATCGGTAATCGCCTTGACCAGGTCAGGGAATTCCATGCCTTCTTTGGCCGCCAGCGTCGGGTTGGTGGTGATCCCGTCAAGGATCCCCCACTCCGACACAGTGCGGATGTCGGCAATATGTGCCGTGTCCAGGAACAGTTTCACTGGGCACCCTCCAGCAGTCGTGGGTGAAGTTCGATGCTCGCCGAGAGGCGAAGCGCGCGCCTCCCGAGAAGTCGGTGAGGCGGGAATGTGAGCAGTGTATCGAGCCGACCCTCGTTGGGCCAACCAATAACAGCCACCTTCCCAACAACGCCACTCGTGGGAGGCGTATTCCGCTCTCGCAGGCAGCCCTAAGCCATGAGCTCCCGGCCATAGGCAGACGCGCTCGGCCTGGGGCCTAAGGCTTCGGGCTTACACCTCCTCTTCCCACCCCAACAGCTGACTAACTGCATCCATGGTCGGGGCCACGGCGTCGGGGAGCGCGATGGTCTCCATGGCAGTCGCCGGATCCTTGAGTCCGTGGCCGGTGACCGTTGCCACCACGGGTCCCTCGGGGAGCCGGTCACGGAACTTGAGCAGCCCTGCGATGGGAGCTGCGCTGGCGGGCTCGCCGAAGATGGCGTCGCCGGAGGCGAGCAAGCGATAGGCGGCAAGGATCTCCCGGTCGGTCACCGCCTCGATGATCCCGCCGGAATCGTCACGAGCCGTCACAGCCGACTCCCATGAAACCGGGTTTCCGATGCGGATGGCGGTGGCAACGGTCTCGGGATCCTCGACGATCTCGCCGTCGACGATGGGGGCGGCACCTGCTGCCTGGAAGCCCCACATCTGGGGGGAGGAATCGACCGCCTGGTACCCACTCCAGTATGCGGTGATGTTGCCGGCGTTGCCGACAGGCAACGCGTGGGTTGCCGGAGCTCCGCCCAGGGCATCGACGATCTCCCATGCCGCGGATTGCTGACCTGCGATGCGGTATGGGTTGACCGAATTGACGAGGACCGCCCTCCCGCCCTCGGTGAGTTGACGGACCAGAGACAGGGCGTCGTCGAAGTTGCCATCGATGGGGACGATCTGCGCACCGTGCATGACGGCCTGGGCCAGCTTCCCAGCGGCGACCTTGCCCTCAGGGAGCACGACGACACATTCAATGCCGGCGCGAGCGGCATACGCGGCCGCCGACGCCGAGGTGTTACCGGTCGAGGCGCAGGCGACGGCGACGGCGCCTTCTTCCACCGCCTTGGAGACGGCAAGCGTCATTCCACGGTCCTTGAACGACCCTGTCGGATTGACGCCGTCGTACTTGATGAATGTCTGACGACCGAGCTCGACGCTCAGCGCAGGGGCCTCGATCAGAGGCGTGTTGCCTTCGAGAAGCGTCACGACGGGCGTCGCCTCCGACACGGGGAGCCGGGAGCGATAGGTCTCGATGACGCCGCGCCAGGTGCTCACGCCTCGTCACTCTCGACCCGAATGGAGGCGGCCACACGCTTGACAACGTCAAGGCCCTCTAGCGACTCGACCGCCTGGCGCTGCTGGGCCTCCCGGGCGGAGTGGGTGATCAGCAGCAGGGTTGCCTCATCACCGAGGCCCTCTTGCCAAACGGACTTGATAGAGACCTCGGCCTCACCGAACGAAGATGCGATCTGGGCCAGCACGCCCGGCAGGTCCGCAACCTCAAGGCGCAGGTACCACTTCGAGGAGACATCGCCGAACTCGAGCACCTGCCCAGGAGCGAACAGGATCCGCGGGGCAGACTCGAAACCGGCGAGCAGCTCGCGGGCGGCGTCGATGACGTCGCCAAGCACCGCGGTAGCCGTTGGCTCCCCGCCCGCTCCCGGCCCTGCGAACAGGAGTTGTCCAACGGAAGGGCCCTCGATGTATATGGCGTTGGTGGCACCGCGGATCGCCGCCAACGGATGGTCATCCCTGACGAGGGCCGGGTGGACACGAGCGTTGACGCCGTCTGCTGTGCGCTCGGCGATCGCCAGCAGCTTGACCACATAGCCAAGCCCAGCGGCGAAATCGATATCGATGGGGCTGACGCCCGTGATGCCCTCGGTGTGGATCGATTCGACGGGTACCCAGGTTCCGAACGCCAGGCTTGCCAGGATCGCGGCCTTGGCGGCGGCGTCCGCCCCGGAGACGTCGGCCGTCGGGTCCGCCTCTGCGAAACCGAGCTCCTGGGCGGCTGCCAGGGCGGTCGAGTAGTCCTCACCCATGTCGCTCATCTGTGTCAATACGAAATTGGTGGTGCCGTTGACGATGCCGCTGACCCGCGACAGCACCTCGCCGGCAAGCGTCTCTGCCAGAGGGCGGATGATCGGAATGCCGCCGCCGACTGCGGCTTCGAACAGCAGCGGCACGCCGGCGGCGGCCGCTGCGGCGAAGAGCTCGGGTCCCCTGGCTGCGATCAGCTCCTTGTTGGCGGTGACGACCGGCTTGCCCGCCGCCAAAGCGGCGAGTACCAGCTCCCCGGCAGGATTCACGCCCCCGATCAGCTCTACTACCAGCTGGACCGCCGGGTCGTCGACCACAGACCTGGCGTCAGCTGTGACAAGAGCCGGATCGATGCCTCTCCCCCGCTCAATGTCGCGGACCGCCACCTTCTTTACCTCGAGCTCAAGGCCGGTCCGCACCAGCACGGACTCTCGGTCTTCCGTGAGGCGGCGCACCACGACACCGCCGACGGTGCCTGCCCCGAGAATGCCTATGCCTACTGGCTTCATGGCCGGAGAGTACGACTCGGCGCTCTGAGCCGTGGGCTTTGGGCCGTGGGCTGGGCGGGGCAAGGCTCTACGCCGGAGGTTCACGCGGCGCCTCGTCTCCCGCTTCTCCCTGAAGCGGGAGACGATCGCCTAATGACCGAGCGCCGGTCCGGTGTCGTCACATCTCCTGGGGCGCCGAGATGCCGAGGATGCCGAGCACTACCACGAGCGAGTTCTTGGCGGCCTCGACCAGCCACAGTCGGGCGCTGGTCAGCTCGGGAGGTATCTGGGCGCCGTCGTGCTCACCGACGATGCGGACGTCGGAGTAGAACTTGTGAAAGGCACTGGCCAACTCGTAGCCGTAGGTGCAGAGCCGATGCGGGGCCCGCCTCAGGGCAGCAAACTCGATCTCCTCGGTGAGGCGGTCGATGTGGCGTAGCAGTGCTGTCTCCGCCTCGTGCGTCAGCAGGTCGAGAGATGCCGCCGCAAGCTCTCCCCGTTGGGCACCCTCCGCCGCGGCAAAGCGCTCCAGGCTGCACATGCGGGCGTGGGCGTACTGCAAGTAGTAGACGGGATTGTCCATCGACTGTCTAGCTACCTCGTCGAGGTCGAAGGTGATCGCGGAGTCAGGGCTGAAGGCCAACAGGTGATAGCGAGTGGCGTCGACGCCGACCTCGGCTAGCACCTCGTCGAGGCTGACGAACTCCCCCGCCCTGGTTGACATCTTCATCGGCTCGCCGGCTCGCGTCAGCGTCACCAGCTGAGTGATGATGATCTCAAGTCGGTCCGGGTCGTACCCGGCCGCCGCCAACCCAGCCTTGAGGCGAGGTATGTAGCCGTGGTGATCGGCTCCCCAGATGTTGATCAGGGTCTCGTAGCCCCGTTCGAACTTGTCCCAGTGATAGGCGATGTCGGGGACGACATAGGTGTAGCTGCCGTCGGACTTGACCAGGACGCGGTCCTTCTCGTCGCCGAAAGTCGTGGCGCGGAACCAGGTGGCACCCCCCTCCTCGAAGACGTGGCCTGCCTGGCGCATCGCCTCGAGAGAGAGCTCAACCTCGCCCTTGTCGTGGATCTCCTGCTCGCTGACGAAGGCATCCATGGCGATCCCAGCCCCATCGAGCGTCGCCCGGATGTGCGCCATGGCTCGATCGACCCCCCAAGAAGCGGCGGTGGCGTCGTCGAGGTCGGGCCCCTGCTCCGCCGTTAGCTCTGCGGCCCAATTGGCGATGTAATCGCCGTGGTACCCGTCCTCGGGGACCGCAGACCCCCGATACCGGGCGAGGAAGCTGGCGGCATAACGGTCCATCTGGCCGCCGGCGTCGTTGAAGTAGTACTCCCTGGCAACGTCGTAGCCTGCCCGACCAAGCAGGTTGCTGAGCGCATCGCCCAGAAAGCCACCCCGAGCATGGCCGATGTGCAACGGGCCCGTCGGGTTCGATGAGACGTACTCAACAAGCACGCGTTGCCCGCCGCCGAGGCCGCTACGCGCGAAGTCGTCGCTCCCGGCCGCACTTCGCAGCACTTCCTCCAGCCAGGTGTGGGCGAGGCGAAAGTTGAGGAACCCGGGCCCAGCGACGTCGACGCCTTCGAGGTGCGGGATCTCGGGCAGGTGGGCAACGAGGAGGTCTGCCACCTCACGCGGGTTCTTGCTTGCAGCTTTCGACGCGGCCAGCGCCACATTCGTCGACCAGTTTCCGTGCGAGGGGTCCCGCGGCCGCTCGATCTCGGGCTCGAGGTCGAGGGCCGGGAGGTCACCGGCGGCCACAGCCGCCGTCAGCGCGGCCCGAAGACCGTCGATGATGGTGGAGGGGAACATGGAGCGATGCTATGTCCCGATAAGCGTCAGCGCGAGGATGCCAAGCCCGCAGCCCCGAGCTCAACGCTGAGCCACCGGCCATATCTCGAAGCGGAGAACGGCTCTTCAAGAATGGACTCCGTCGAGGCGCCCGCCATCGTCTATCCCCAGGTCCTGTCGCGCCCCCGGCAGGATTCGAACCTGCGCACCCGGCTCCGGAGGCCAGTGCTCTAATCCCCTGAGCTACGGGGGCGTTGAGGCAATAGTACAAGCGGCCTTGATCCATGCGGGGGGGGTCCGAATCCTGCCCCCGGCAGTGCGAGGGGCCCAAGACATTCTCTCCACATCTGTGCTCGAACGCGCTTGGGCCACTGTGATCCGCTCACTCATGGGCCCCTCGTCGAACCTGCGCACCCGGCTCCGGAGGCCAGTGCTCTAATCCCCTGAGCTACGGGGGCGTTGAGGCAATAGTACAAGCGGCCTTGATCCATGCGGGGGGTCCGAATCCTGCCCCC
>JAZFSG010000064.1:0-22128 GCA_036446035.1 Acidimicrobiia bacterium
GAGGTTGTCGTCGACGTGGTGGCCTGTGGCGTTTGTGGCTCCGATCTGCACTTCCTCGATGGCTCGGCCAGGACGTCGAGGACTCCGATCACGCTCGGTCACGAGATCGCGGGTGTTGTCGCCGACAGCAGGGCCGAAGCGTGGTCGACTGGTGACCTGGTCGTCGTAGCCGCTGGAGTCAGCTGCGAGGCGTGCTCGCGCTGTCTCGAGGGTCGGCACAACCTCTGTGAGGCCGTGCTGATGACCGGCATCGACTTCGACGGAGGGTGGGCCGAGCAGGTCGTCGTTCCCTCCCGTGCTCTCATCAGCAGGCCGCCGACGCTCGACGCGACATCGGCAGCCATGGCGGCAGACGCCGGAGCAACGGCACTTCACGCCATCGAGCGCCGGGGCGCCGTCCGACCCGGCATGGCGGTGGCCGTCATCGGTATCGGCGGCCTCGGATCGTTCGCCGTTCAGATCGCCAAGCTGCTCGGCGCCGCGCCCATCATCGCCGTCGACACCAACCCACAGGCTCTAGAGCTAGCCACGGCACTGGGAGCGGACGAGGTCGTCGACGCCTCCGCCTCCGAGTCCGTTGGTCGCCAGGTCAAGCTGCTGTCCGAAGGTGGAGTCGATGTGGCTGCCGAGTTCGTGGGCGCGGCGACCACCGTCGACGCTGCCATCAAATCCCTGCGACGCGGCGGGATCGCGGTCGCCACCGGTATCGGGAACACGCCGCTGGCCACGATTCCGCCGACCCTGTGGGCGATGTCCGAATACGAGCTGCGGGGCTCCTTCGGCTCGCTGCTCGGAGATACCGAGAGGATCCTCGACTGGCTCGACGGCGGCGACCTGCAACCGCCCCCACTGCGCCCGGTCACATTGGAACAGGCGCCCGATACCATCGTGGCCGCCGCCTCAGCCAAGAACGATCCTTCCAGGCTGGTCGTCGAGCCCAACCGCCCAACCAAGGAAGCCCCATGAAGATACGAATCGCCGTCCAGCTACAGCCCCAGCACGCCGACATGTCAGCCATCATGAGCGCGGTTGCTCAAGCGGAGGAGATGGGCGCGGACATCGCCTACAACTGGGACCACTTCTACCCGCTGTGGGGTAAAGCCGATGGCAAGCACTTCGAATGCTGGACGATGCTCGGTGCCTGGGCTCAAGCCACGGAGAAGATCGAGATCGGCCCGCTCGTGACCTGCAACTCTTACCGCAACCCCGAACTGCTCGCCGACATGGCCAGGACTGTCGACCACATCGCCGGAGGGAGGGTCATCTTCGGCATCGGCTCGGGTTGGTTCGAGAGGGACTACGACGAGTACGGGTACGAGTTCGGCACAGCCCCGGGACGCCTGCGCCAACTCGACGCCGCGATGCCTCGTATCGCCGCCCGCTGGGAGAAGCTCAACCCCCCGGCACCGCGCAAGATGCCGGTACTCATCGGGGGTGGCGGCGAGAAGGTCACACTTCGGATAACGGCGGAGCACGCCGACATCTGGCATGGTTTCGGCAGCCCCGAGACCATCTCCCACAAGAACAGCGTGCTCGACGCGTGGTGCGCCAAGATCGGGCGCGACCCATCCTCTATCGAGCGGTCAGTTGGTCTGCAGGACCCGACACACATCGATAAAGCTGACGAATTCCTCGCCGCCGGTGTCAAACAGTTCACCCTTCCCTTCGAGGGGCCCGATTACGACCTGGCTACATTGGCCGATTGGTTGGCATGGCGGGACGCCAAGAACGCCTGATCCCCGCCGACTTCACTCCATGGGCAATCGAAAACCATCCGGAGCTGTTCCTCGACAACGGCGACTTCCGGTACTCCCGAGAGGCCGGCGCGGGAATTCATCGCGGCAGCTGAAGAGTGGATGATCTCTCGCAAGACGGTCTATGCCGGTGGAGAAGTCGTCTCGCGCTCGATCAGCTTCGTTTGTAGCGTCGTCACCATCGGAACTTCTTCGCCACGAGCAACGCTGAACAGGGTCTGAGCGCCGAGCCGCCCGCTCTTCTCGAGAGGTTGTGCCACGGTCGTGAGGCCAGCCGCATCAGCCGCCCAGATGTCGTCGAAACCAACAACGCTGAGGTCGATTGGCACACGCAAACCCATACGGCGGGCCACGGCCAGCACGCAGAGGGCGGTCGAATCTGCGTCGGCGATGACGGCCGTCGGCGGCAACTCCTGCGACAGCAGCGCCGCTGCGGCCGCCTTCTTGCCGTCGCCGACGGTTGCCTCGTTTTCCTCGACAAGCCGTATTCCAGCTTCTCGCAGGGCCAGGCGATAGCCGTCGCGCCTTGCCTCCGACGCCCTCGATCGATAGTCGCCGGTCCCCGCATCGCCGAGGAAACCGATGCGCGTGTGGCCGAGATCTATCAAGTGGCCGACCGCCTGCTTGGCAGCGGTCACATCATCGATCACAACGGACGGCACTCCGTCAATACGGTGATCAACAGACACGACCGGAACGCCCGAAGAACGGAAAGACTCGAGCTCTTGAGGTTCCAAGTCGACCGAGATCGTGATGACGCCAAAGGCAGGCTGGCGGATGGCGTGGCGATCAACGAACTCGAAACGCTGACCAGGATCTCGAACCTGGCAGACAACCACCTCATGAACCTCATCGACAACCTCGAGAATGCCCCGAATCCGCTGGGTCACCGAAGGAACAGTGATGTTCGTTGCGAAGATCGGAAGGGAGGAGGTCTTCCCCGACGACAGGGCCCTCGCCACCGAGCTCGGTCGATAGTCGAGCTCAGCGATGACTGCACTGACTTTGGCTCTCGTGGCATCGCTGACGTTAGGAGAGTTGTTCAGTACGCGAGAGACGGTCCCCACCCCAACTTCCGCTTTCGCAGCGACATCGAGGATGGTCGTCATGCAGCCCCTGTTGGTTGCGCGCATGCTACGACTCCGGAAAGGGACATAACGACTCATACTGCCTATCGCTACCCTGCTCGGCATGCTTTTTGACTACACGGACATCACATCTGACGACGTAACGACAATCGCTGGCCGCGCCATCGACGACGCCGAAGCCCTTGTTGCGGCCGCCCTCTCGGGCGAGCGCACCTGGGAGGGGACGATGTCGCCGCTCAACGAGATGGTTGCCTCCATGACCATTGCAGGCGGCAAGAGCGCTTTCCTCGGCAGAGCACACCCAGACGATGCCGTTCGCGAAGCCGCAACGGCAGCCGACGAACGCATGCAGAAGTTCGCCAGTGAGCTGGACTTCCGCACCGATCTCTATCAAGCCGTCAAGGCGTACGCCGAAACCGACGAGGCCAAGTCACTCGAGGGCGAGAAGGCCCGCCTGTTGGAGTTCACACTCCGCGACTTTCGCCGAGCCGGCCACGAGTTGACCGAGGATCAGCGAAACGAACTTCAGGCGCTCAAAGAACGATTGATCGAGCTCGGCATCGCTTTCGAGCGGAATATCGACGAGTACCGCGACCGCATCGAGGTGACAGGCGACCAGCTCGCCGGTCTCCCCGAGTCCTACGTTGAGGGGCTCAAGCCCGATGACGCCGAAGGCACGTTCCAGGTGAGTCTCGACTATCCGGAGTACTTCCCATTCATGCGCCAGGCCCACAACCGGGATTTCCGCCAAGAGCTGGAGTTCAAGAACTACACGAGCTCGCCGGAGAACAAGCCGATCCTCGAGGAGGCCGTTGAAGTCCGCAAGAAGATCGCCACCGTCTTCGGTCTCCCATCGTGGGCCCACTACGGCATGGAAGTCAAGATGGCCAAGAACCCCGAGACGGTCGAAGAGTTCTACGACTCCTTGATCCCCGGGCTGGACCGCCTGGCCGAATCGGAGTTCGCGGCCCTTCGGACGCTGCTGGCCACAGATCACCCCGATGCCGAGCTGCGGACGTGGGACTACTGGTATCTCGACACTCAGCAGCGCAAGAATGACTTCGGCGTCGATCCGAACGAGGTGGCCGAGTACTTCGAGATGCAGTCGGTCATCGACGGCATGTTCGACCTCACGGGCGACGTGTTCGGCCTCGAGTACCTCGAGATCAAAGACAACAAGGCCTGGCACCCGGACGTTCAGCTATTCGAGATCATCGACAGGGAGTCGGGCAAGGGCATCGCCCACTTCTACGCGGACCTCTTTCCGCGTGAAGGCAAGTACACCCATGCCGCCGCCTTCGACCTGGTCAAGGGCCGCCTCCTTCCCGACGGCAGCCGGGACAACCCCGTCGCCGCCATCCTCGCCAACTTCACCAAGCCGACGGCCTCGCAGCCGTCACTGCTGAAGCACGACGAGGTGCTCACGCTGTTCCACGAGTTCGGGCACATCCTCCACCACTGCCTCACGACGGCACAGCTGGCACGCTTCTCCGGCTTCGACGCCGAGTGGGACTTCGTTGAGGCTCCGAGCCAGATCATGGAGCACTGGAGTTGGGACCCGGCCGTCCTCAGCAGGTTCGCCAAGCACTACAAGACGGGCGAGACCATCCCCGACACCCTGGTCAAGCAGCTGGTTGCCGTCCGCAATCACAACGAGGGTACGTTCAACCTTCGTCAGGTCTTCCTCGGCAAGCTCGACATGGGCATGCACGGCCCCGACGCCCCGGTTGACCTCGACGAGCTCTACAAGCGGACCTACCCCATCACAGGCTTCCAGCCCCATGAGGGCACTCTCTTCTACACCAGCTTTGGTCACTTGATGGGCGGCTACGACGCCGGCTACTACGGCTACCTCTGGTCCAAGGTCTACGGCGACGACATGTACTCCGTATTCGAGGAAGAGGGCGTCACCGACCCCGGTGTCGGCAAGCGGTATCGCGACGAGATACTGGCCGTTGGCGGGACCCGCGATGCCACACAGTCGTTGGAAGCCTTCCTCGGTCGCAAGCCCAACAACAAGGCCTTCCTGCGACACCTGGGGCTCGGCGCCTAAGTGTCTCCCGCTACCTCTGAGGTTTAGCTCCATGCAACCGTGGCGTGTTGCCGCCCGACCGGCGACACTGTGGGCCGCCCTCACCCCCGTCGTGGTCGGGAGTGCGCTCGCCGAGGCTCAGGACGTCTTCCGCCCAGGTGCCATGGCGGCCGCCCTGGTGGTGTCGCTGGCAATGCAGATCGGCGTCAACATCGCCAACGATGTCGCCGACGCCGCCAAGGGTGCAGACTCCGCCTCGCGTATCGGTCCGCCGCGGGCAGTGGCGTCCGGGCTGCTGACTCCGCGCCAGGCGTGGTTCGGCGCCCTAACCGCCTTCGGCGTTGCCGGGCTGGCTGCCATCTACCTCGTCGCCATCGCAGGGTGGCCGGTGGTGGTCCTGGGAGTCTCAGCAGTCGTCGCAGCAGTCTCATACACGAGCGGGCCGGCCTACGGGTATCGCGGGCTCGGCGAGGTCTTCGTCTTCATCTTCTTTGGTCTGGTCGGAACGGTCGGTACCAGATTCCTTCACGACAGGACCGCCCCTTCGGAGGCGTGGATCCTCGGCGTGGTGGTCGGCTTGCTGATCACCGCGATACTCGTCGCCAACAACCTGCGGGATATCGAAACCGACGAAGAGGCTGGCAAGCGCACCCTCGCGGTGACGATGGGAAGGCGGGCGACGCGGTGGCTCTACACCGCGTGCGTTCTTGGGGCTTTCGGCGTCGTCGCAATGGCCACGGTGGTCGGCGCGCTGCCGGGCGGCGCCGCACTGGGCCTGATCGTCACTCCCGCCGCGCTGCCCCTCATCCGCATCGCATACACCGAGGTAGCCGGGCCGCCACTCATTCGCTTGCTGGCGGGCACCTCACACCTACAGGCCGCCTTCGGTTTCGTGGCCGCCGTCGGGCTCATTTCGATCGGCTGAAACCCTCAAGGATGGAGCCGCAATTCCGATATCAATCGGGTAGGTCCGACGGGGCCTGCAGCATGCACCACATATCGATCGATCCCCTGCACTCATAGAGCCGGACGCTCATCTGGAAACGGACCGGCATTTGCTGGTCCGTTTCTACTCGTCCAGGCCGACGGAAGTCAGTCGGCGTCTTTGAGGTCGAGGGCTGCCGAGTTGATGCAGTAACGCTGGCCCGTCGGGTTCGGTCCATCGTCGAAGACGTGTCCCAGGTGGGAGTCACAGGCAGCGCACTTCACCTCGGTGCGCACCATTCCCAACGAGCGATCCTCGACATAGACAATCGCCTCATTGTCGGCAGGAGAATGGAAGCTCGGCCAGCCGCTTCCGGAATCGAACTTGGTGTCCGAGTCGAAAAGCATGGCGCCGCAAGCTACGCAGTGATAGGTGCCGTCGTCCTTGACGTCGGCGTACTTACCGGAGAAGGGCGCCTCGGTGGCTCCCTGTCTGGTGACGGCGAACTGCTCGGGGGTGAGCTGCTGCAGCCACTCTTGATCTGTCTTTTGAATCTTTTCCATGGACGGATGGTACGGCCGCGGCGACCTTACGCACCTAGTCAGGTTGGTGCCTGCAGGTTGCACCTAGATGACAGCCACGAGCAGGGACCCGAGCTCAGATCACATCCACGATGGCGGCAGCGCACCGCCGGTTCTCTTCCTCGGTGCCGATCGTGATCCTCAGCCAGGGGCCCATGGGCCGCACCATGATGCCTCGCGTAATCAGGGCCGCGGCGATTGCGGCCGGATCGAGTTGCGGTTCCCACAGGATGAAGTTGGTCTGACTGTCGATCACGGCTTCTCCCAGGTCACGAAGAAAGTCGGTCAGATGGGCCCGCCCAGCAGCGTTGTCTTTGGCCCTGTCCTCCACCAGGTCCGGATGCCGCAGGGCCTCGATGGCCGCCGCCTGGGCGAGAGCGGTCGTGGCGTATGGGGGCTGCGGACGTCGCAGCGAGCGGATCGTCTCCGGCTGGCCTATGGCGTAGCCGATTCTCATCCCTGCCAGCCCATAGACCTTCGAGAAAGTGCGGGTGACGATCACGTTGTCGCGGCTGACGGCGAGAGGAACGGCGGTGGCGTAGTTGGGAGCATCTACGTACTCGAAGTACGCCTCGTCGATCACGATGGTGACCCGGTCGGGAACAAGCTCGACCAGGCGCTCGGCGTCAGCTGCCGTCGTGTAGGTGCCGGTCGGGTTGTTGGGGTTGCAGTAGTAAAGGACATTGGTGTCGGATCGAATCGCCGCGGCGAGCGCAGCCGGATCGAGACGCCACTCGGAGTCAAGAGGAACCGCGATCGGCTCTGCGCCAGCCACCCGCGCCGCCATCCGGTAGACAACGAAGGACGGGTCGGCGAACACCACGGAAGTCCCGGGCCCGCAGGCAGCGAGAGCGGTCGACATGAGTACCCCCGTGCTTCCCGGCGCTACCCACAGGTGGTCGGCGCCGATCTGGTGGCGTTCGGCCAGGGCTTCCACCAGGTAATGGGCGTTGGTCTCGGGATAGCGATGCACCGTGCGTGCGGCCTCGGCGATGACCGCCTGGACCTCGGGAAAGGGCTCCGTTGGACATTCGTTGGAGGCGAGTTCGGCCAGATCGCCTACCTCAGCGGCAACCGGCTTGCCGGGGTCGTAGGACGGGATGGTGTCCAGGTCTGGCCTAAGTCTGGGCAAGAGAGCACCTCCTCGTCGCCTCGACGAGCCCCGACACTCCCGCAAGTCCGCAGGCCATCAAAGGAGCACGTCCATCGAACAACCGGCAGAGAGCCAGCAGTTCATGCGTTCCTCCATCGCGGTTCCCTCTTCTCCAGAAATGCCTGAATGCCTTCAACGCCATCGTGGAGCTGCAGCAGCTCGTCGAGGTAGAGGCGCTCGGCGGCCTGAAGGCGCTCTTCGACGGCCCGTCGCTGGGGATCCCGCACAGCTCGAGTCGCCATCCGCAATGAAGCCGGGGAGCGCGGCACGAAGTGCTCGGTAACGAATGAGTGGACCGACTCCTCGATTGCACCCGCAGGAACGAGCAAGTTGACGATCCCCAGTCGGTGGGCCTCGGAAGCAGTGAGGTCGCGACCGGTGAGGAGCACGTCCTCGGCGGCACGGCCCGTCAACAGGGCGGTCGCCGCAGGAGGGAGCACGCCGAGGCGTATCTCAGGGGAGGCGAACACGGCACTCTCCTCTGCGATGACGATGCCGCATGCCAACGCCAGCTCCAGCCCTCCGCCGAGACAGCGGCCCTGGACCGCGGCCACTGTCGGGTAGGGAAAACCGACCAGGTCGCGCACCACGGCACCTATCGCCGCCAGCATCTCCGGTGCCCGCTCGGGCAAGTGCTCCTCGACGCTGGCGCCGAAGGAGAAATGCTCGCCAGCCCCGCTCATTACCAGCACCTTGCCCCCCTCATCGGCAGCGGCAGCTGCGATGGCCGGCCGCAGTTCGGCGCAAAGGGCAATATCGATGATGTTGCCGGGTGGCGCATCGAGTGTGATGGTGTGGACCCCGCCGCCGTACGACGTTGCGTGGGTCACTGCCGCCATCAGGACTGCGGGGAGACGGCGGCGATGAGGTCGTCGCCCCAGGTCTCGCCGGCGGCGAGGCGGCGACGCAGGTCGACGAAGTCCACCTCGCGACCTACCTCACGGTCGCCCCGGTGGAAGGCCTGGAACCCCGCTTTGGCCTCGGTCATCATGTTGAGCGAGAGCCAGGCGCGGTTGGTCTCCTTGTTCTGGTCCCAGTGCTCCAACTTTTTCTTACGCATGGACTCGACGGTCTTGATGGTGCAGTCGGGCATGGTGTAGAGGATCTTGGTCACCAGTCCATCTACTCCTGCGTCGAGGAGCGAGAAGTCGATCTCCCCCGCCTTCAGCGTCGTCTTGGCAGCTTCAAGGTCATCCCCCTCCTTCATCTTCCCGTGAACGATTCGCCCCCACTCGTCGAGATAACGGTCTGTGATCACCAGCGGGTTGGGGACGAACTCGCCGTCGACCTTGAGCACCGGGAAGATGTCGTTGACCAGGCCCAGACGCAGCGCCTCGTGGGCGCTCCACAGTTCGCAGAGCACGCACGATGCCATCGCCTCTCCGAAACCAACGTACAGGTGGAGAAAGTCCGTAGAGCCACCGTCTGGCGCCGAACCGTGCTTGGGCCCGGCCTGACCGAACCGGGCGAGGTCACTGGAGACAGTGAAGTCACACGCCATGCCGATTTCCTGGCCGCCGCCGACCCTCATGCCGTTGACCCGATTGATCACAGGCTTGTCGCAGGAAAGGATCGCCGAGACCATGTCGTTGAAGAGACGCATGTACTGGCGGTACTCATCTGGTCGGCCGGCGTAGTACTCGGAGTACTCCTCTGTGTTGCCTCCGGTGCAAAAGGCCCGATCTCCGACGCCGGTGAAGACGACGGACACCGCGGCTCGGTCCACCGAGGCGCGGCGGAAGGCGATGATCGTTTCCTTGACCGTTTCGGTGGTATAGGAGTTGAGCTGGTCCGGATTGTCGAGGATGATCCACACCGAATGCAGGCCGTCCACTGGATCGCCTGCTGAGTCGAGGACCGGCCTCTCTTCGTAACGGACCTCGGTGAGCTCTCGGCCGGGGACGAGATCGTGACTCTTGAACTCCATAGGTTCTGTTCCTTTCACGGTACGAGTATCGAACGACGCGGGTCGGAGCCGTCGCGGGCCAGAGCCAGCGCCGCCTCGACCTCCGCCATGGGGACCTTGCGAGTGAACTGCTGAAGGTCGACCTGCCCCGAGACGACCAGCTCGACGGCCTCGCGATACCGCTCAGGGGGGCATCCCCACGAGCCAAACGCGTTGGCGTCGAATGCCATGAGGTTGGAGAGGCGGACAGAGACCTTGTCCATAGTGAAGCCGACCACCGCAAGTGTGCCGGCGGGGCCCAACATCCCGAAGGCGGTCTCCTGGCCGGGGACGGTGCCGGAGCACTCGAAGATCTTCCATCCGGTAGGCGCGGCATCGAGACCACGGGCGTGCTCACGGACCGCTTCCCGCACATCGCGTGGCGACAGGCCTGCTGCGTTGACGATGGCGGCGGCGCCATGGTCGAGCAATGGAGAGAGGCGAGCATCGTCTATGTCAACAGCGATCACGGTCGCTCCCGACGCCGCGGCGACCTGAACGGCGTAGGTGCCGACGCCGCCGGTCCCGACGACTACGGCCAGGTCGCCCGCGGTGACTCCTGCCCGTCGCACCGCCTGCAGCGGGGTGGTCACTGCGTCGGCGACCACGGCCATGTCTGCCAGCTCATACCCGACGGGGAGGGCGTCGACGGCGGTCAGGCCGACAGCGGGCAATGTGACGTGGGTGGCGAACCCCCCATCGAGGTCGTTGCCCGGCATCTGCTGCCGCCGACAGGCATTGCCCCGGCCCGCGACGCACAGATCACACTCGCCGCATGGGATGACGGCGGGCACCAAAACGTCCGTGCCCACCCAGTCCTCGGCGCCTGCTCCGGCCTCGATGACGGTGCCAACGATCTCGTGTCCCAGCACCAGTGGGAGGGATCCTCGGGTATCGACATGGCCATCGGTGTAGCCGATATCGGTATGACATACCCCACATCCCGCCACCCGGATCAGCACTTCACCGGCCTCCGGGGCACGCCCGGCACCCTGCGCCAGCTGCAACGGCTTGCCAGGCTCCACCAAACGCCAGGAGTAACGGTCGGTTGTCATCTCGCTGTCGATTCATCCTCGCGGCTAGACCAGTACCGCGGGCTTTCGGAGAGTCTCGGTGAAATGGCGGCCAGGTGATGCCGCCCACTGGCTACGGTTCGGGGATGAGTGACACTGCTACCGAGGTGCTGCGAACCGAGCACCAGCTCATCCTCGAAGTGGCCTCGGTGCTGGAGCGGGCGCTGGACGGAGGCGACGCCTTCGACGCCCTCGACGAGTGCGTGGTGTTCTTCCGCCTCTTCACCGACGCCTGCCACCATGGGAAGGAAGAGGATCTCCTGTTCCCCGCCCTCGAGGATCATGGGATGCCGGGCGACTCCGGGCCCATCGCCGTCATGCTCGAGGAACATCGCATCGGACGCGGGTTGGTCAAACGCATGGGCGAAGCCCTGCCGGCTGCGAAGCAAGGAGATGCTGCAGCCGTCGCCGACCTCACCGAAGCAGGCCGCGGATACGTCGAGATGATCCGGGCTCACATCGCCAAGGAAGACGGGATCCTGTTCCAGATGGCTGACGGGATCGTTACCGGGCCCGCCTGCAAGGACCTGTGCGCGGCGTACGACGAAGTCTGCGCTCGCCGCTTCGAGGGCAAGACGCTGGCCGACCTGGAGAGTTTGGCTGAGTCGCTGCGTGACCGTTACCCCGCAATCTGAGAGTCGAGTGCGGCAAGAATTCCGCCTGCAGCCAGGATGTCTCGCATCGCAGGTGGCAGCGGCTCCCCCTTGAGTCGGTGCTCGCCGGAAGTGATGGTCCCTTCGGCCAGGTCGATCTCCACCTCGTCGCCGTCGGCGAAGGCTTCGTGGACGCCGGGGCAAATGAGCACCGGGAGGCCGATTGCCACCGCATTGCGCATGAACAAGCGAGATAGCGACTCGGCGGCCACGCAGGCCACTCCGAGCGCCTTGAGGTTCTCTGCTGCCGTCTCCCGGCTCGACCCACATCCGAAGTTCCTCCCGGCTATCACAACGTCTCCGGCCTCGACGCTCGAGGCGAATGCGGGGCTAACGGACTCCAGCGTGTGAATCATCCGCACCTCTAGGGAATCGACGGCGTAGGTGCCGGGTGAAAGCAGGTCGGTACTTATATCGTGACCGAACGCCCAGGCGCGGCCCCGCATCACCTCGCCCGCATCAGCCACGTGCTACCTCCTCCCTCGGGTCGGCGATGCTGCCGGCCAGGGCCGAGGCGGCGACGGTCTCAGGAGAAGCCAGGTAGATCTCGGCCTGCGGGCTGCCCATGCGGCCGATGAAATTGCGATTGTGGGTGCCTATGCAACGCTCGCCCGGCGCCAGCAGGCCGCTGTGGCCGCCGAAGCACGGGCCGCACCCGGCGGGGAGCACCGAGGCCCCGGCGTCAACGAGTGTGGCGATGATGCCCTCATCTATCGCTTGGGTCAGAATCGCTCGCGAGGCGGGTGCCACGACCAGGCGCACGCCGGGGGCGACCGTGCGACCCTCCACGATGGCGGCCGCGGCCCTCAGGTCCTCCAAGCGGCCGTTGGTGCAGGAACCAAGGAAGGCCTGATCGATGGTGATGCCGCCAAGACCGTCCACCGGTTCCACGTTGTCAACGTCATGAGGAAGGGCCACCTGCGGTGCCAGTTCGGAGAGGTCCATCTCGTGCACCGCCTCGTAGGAGGCGTCGGGGTCAGGGCCCAGCGGCGCTACATCATCGATGCCCCGCTCTGCGAGGTAGGCGATGGTGACATCGTCTGCGGGAAACAGGGCGAACTTGGCGCCCATCTCCAGCGCCATGTTGGAGACGGTGAGGCGGCTCGACATCCCGGTTTCGGCAACCGCCGGTCCGCCGAACTCCATCGCCCGATACTGGGCAGCGTCCGAGCCGAAGCGGCCGGCAAGAGCCAAGATGACATCCTTCCACGACACGCCGGGGGCCAGGGTGCCTCCGAACTCGTAGCGAATGGTTTCGGGAACTCGGAACCACAGGCTTCCGGTAGCCATGGCATACACCATCTCCGAGGTGCCGATCCCAGTGGCGGCCGCGGCCAGCGCCCCAGCGGTTGTGGTGTGAGAGTCCGTTCCGACCACCATCATGCCCGGCCGGATGTGGCCCCTTTCCGGGAGCAACTGATGGCAGATGCCCTCGCCCGCGTCGTAAAAGGCATCTATGCCGAGGCGGGCAACGTGCTCGCGAATGCGGACATGGACGGCGGCGGCCTCCGCAGACGGAGCCGGCACCAAGTGGTCGATGACCACTACGGCCTTGTCGGGGTCGAACACCTTGTCGCGACCCGCCTCCGCCAGCAAGTCAAAAACGGAAGCGGCGAAAATGTCGTGGACAAGAGCAAGGTCGATGTCGGCAACGACGAACTCGCCGGCGGCGACAAGGTCACGCCCCGCCGCCGGGGCCATGATCTTCTCAGCCAATGTCGAGCCCATGCCCTTCGCCTCCTTCAACCGGCGCCCAGGCTGCGCCCGCCGCAGACGTAGAGCACCTGGCCGGTGACGTAGGAGGCCTCGTCGGAAGCCAGGTACAACACCGCATTGCCGATGTCGGCGGGGGTTCCCACTCGCCGCAGCGGGATCGTCTTAACGAGACGCTCCCTGACCTCCTCGTCGAGATCCTGGAACAGCGGGGTGTCCACCAGCGCGGGAGCGATGCAGTTGGCAGTGATCTTGTAGCGAGCCATCTCGAGGGCAAGGGTGCGTGTGAGGCTGATCACCGCGCCCTTGGAGGCGGCGTAGTTGGCCTGTCCCGGCCCCCCGAGCCAGGCGCGGGATGAGATGTTGACGATGCGGCCATGCTCCTGCTCCATCATGTGAGGAGCGGCGGCGCGACATGTCAGGAACTGCGATTTGGTGTTGACCCGCAGCACCTCGTCCCAGTTCTCCTCGCTCATCTTGACCAGCCAGCTGTCGCGGGCGATACCGGCGTTGTTGACGAGAATGTCCACCCGGCCGTGAGCAGCAACTGCCTCGCCCACCATCGCCTCTGCGCCCGCGGCGGTGCCGACATCCGCAACGACACCCGTGGCGTCGATTCCCGCTCCGTGAAGTTCCGCCACCGACTCCGCGACCCTTTCGGGGACCAAGTCGTTGACGACAACCTTGGCGCCGGCAGCGCCCAGCACATTGGCGATGCCTGCACCTATCCCTTGGCCGGCTCCCGTGATCACGGCTACCCGATCCTTGACGTTCACGATCTCAACCTCCTCATCGGCCCTTGAACTCCGGGGCCCTCTTCTCGACAAAGGCCTGGATGCCTTCCTTGCGGTCCTCGCTCGCCCGCAGCACCGCATGACTGGTTGACTCGAAGTCGAGCCCGGACTCGATGTCGGTGTCGGTGGCTCGGTTGATCAGCATCTTGATCAGATCCAGCGACAATGGAGCCTTGGCGGCGATCTCAAAGGCCAACGCCTTGGCCGCGGCCAGCAGATCTCCGTCCGGCACAACCCGGTTGACCAGGCCCATTCGATGAGCCTCAGCAGCGCTGAAGCGCTCGCCGGTGAACATCATCTCCTTGGCGTAGCCCGGTCCCACGAGGCGAGTGAGCCGCTGGGTCCCGCCGGCACCGGCAAGACTGCCGACCTTGGCCTCAGGGAAGCCCAGCTGGGCGCTCTCGGCGGCGATGCGGAGGTCGCACGCCAGTGCCATCTCCAGCCCGCCCCCGAGGGCATAGCCGTGCAGCGCCGCGATCACCGGGACATTCAGGTTCTCGAAACGCCCGAAGACGTTGCGCACCAAGACGCCCATCGGGTCGTGCACGGCGCCCGCCTCGTAGTCGGCGGCGCGGCTCTTGAGGTCGGCGCCAACGCAGAAGGCCTTCTCTCCCGCGGCCGCCAACACCAGCGCCCTGATGTCGGGATCGGCCTCGATGTCGTCGAGTAGGCCACTCATGGTTCCCAGCATGTCGGTCGTCATCGCGTTCAATGCCTGAGGCCGGTTGAGCGTCATCACCGCCACCGCCCCGTCGCGCTCGAACAGAACCAGCTCTTCGACTGTCTCTTCGGTCACTGTTCTCCTAACTCTCCGGGCCTGCGGCAACGCCGCGGACCATCAGATCTTCTATCTCTTCGTCGGAAAACCCGAACTCGGAGAGCACGCCGACGGTGTGCTCTCCAGGAATCGGCGGGGCAGGCAAATCCGGGAGCTCGTCGCTGACAGAGAACCGCGCCGGGATGCGTGGCGAGCGCACCGGTCCGGTGGCTTCATGGGTAGGGGCGACGATCATTCCGCCCGATGCCACGTGATCCGATCCCATCAGCTCGGGGTAGTCGAGAATCGGACCGCATAGGATGTCGGCGCCCTCCAGAGCCTCGATCCACTCTGCGGTGGTTCGGGTTGCGAAGATGGGAGCCAGCACCTCGTTGAGCTCGACCCGTGCAGTCACCCGCTTGCCGTTGTCGTCAAAGCGCGAGTCGCCTGCGAGTTCGGGTCGCCCGAGAACCTTGCACAGAGCCGGCCACCGCTTGACGGTGTAGGCAGCCACCATCACATGGCCGTCTGCGGTGGCGTACGCCTCGTTGGGTGCGGCGTATGGGGCAGCGCTCCCCAGGCGGCGCGGAGTCTGCCCGCTGGCGAGGAACATAGAAAGCGGAACCACCTGCAGGGCGAGAAGAGCGTCGAGAAGCGAGACGTCCACCCGCTGTCCCTCACCGCTGCGTTCCCTGACGAGCAAGCCGGCGAGGATCGCCTGAGTCATGAACGCCCCGGCCGCCATATCGGCGGCGGGCAGCCCCACCTTCACCGGACCTGCCTCCTCGGTACCGGTGACGCTCATGATGCCACCCATCGCCTGGGCGACGCCGTCGACGCCAGGGCGCTCCCGCCACGGACCTGTTTGGCCGAACGCCGAGATGGCACCGTAGACGAGGGCGGGGTTGCGAGCTGCCATCGCCTCGTAGCCGATGCCGAGGCGGTCGGCAACGCCGGGGCGGAAACTCTCCAACGCAACGTCGCAGCGCTCCGCGAGGCGCAGCACCAGCTCACTCCCTCCTCCTTGTTTGAGATCGACAACGACGCTGCGCTTGTTCCGATTCATGCCAAGAAAGGCGGCGGCGACCCCGGCGACGAAGGGCGGTCCAAGAGTGCGACTCCATTCGCCCCCGGGGGGCTCGACCTTTATCACCTCGGCGCCAAGGTCGCCGAGATGCATGGCACACGTTGGACCCGCTGCCCCCTGGGAGAGGTCGAGGACCTTGACTCCGGATAGCGGCCCGCTCAACGCGCCACCTCGGCGACCGCCACCCGATCGACCTCCGGCTGCCCGAGACCCCTGAGCGCGGTGTCGGCGAATACGGTCGCGATCTCGCTCGGCAGGCGGTCACCCGTCGGCCGGTAGCGGCGAATCAAGCCGTCGCACATGCCAAGGATGGCCATCGCCGCCAGCGCCGAATCCTGCACCAGGAACTCGCCCTTGTCGATGCCCTCTTCGATCATGTCCCGGAAGAGCCGCTCGTACTGGTCCTTCTTCTCCTGGTGGGTGGCCATGAAGTCCGATGAGAGAAATCGGCCCTCCTCGGCGAAGCAGGCGACGTAGTCCAGCTCCAGGATCGACTCCTCAACGTGAAGCACCAAGGAGCGATGGAGGCGTCCCGAAACCGGGAGGTCAGTCGCCGCGGCTGTCTCTCGCACGAGCGGGATAACCAGGTTCATGGTCGAGGCGATTATGTCTGCCAGCAGCGCCTGCTTGCTGGCGTAGTGGTGATAGAGGCTCGACTTGGTGATACCGACCGCCGTCGCCAGGTCCTGCATGCTCGTCCCGTTGAAGCCCTCCTGACGGAATAACGCGGCTGCGGTATCGCGAATTCGCTCCCCGGTTCCGGGCTCCGATGGGTAGCCCTCCTGGCTCACGCCGGTTCACCCAAGAGGGCAAGTATCTCCGAGTCGGTGAGCACGTGATCGCCCTTCTTGGCGACTCCGAGGATGTTCTCTGTCATCTCTTCGGTGCACTCGATCTCGTGCTTCTGTAGCCAGGCGACCACGTTGGCAAGGCCGCTCATCGGCCCCACCGTTATCTCTTGCTCTCTCCCCAGCATCTCGGCTGGAACTCCGCTGTAGATGCGGTTGGCGAGCCAGGCGTCGCCAGCGCGCATCGCCTTGAGAACAGCAGCCGCGTGGACGCCGGTACTGGTCTCGAAGGCGTCCTTCCCGATGGTCGGTGAGTTGGCCGGAATCGAGGTGTCGGTGGCGCGGGAGGCTGCTGCTGCGTAGCGCGGCAGCGAGGTGAGGTCGTTGTCTATCCACCCCAGCAGCCGGAGGTTGACCAGCAGCGGCTCCATGGGAGTGTTGCCCACCCGCTCGCCGATGCCTATGGCGCAGCCGTGAACCCGGTCGGCACCCTCGGAGAGGGCCGTGATCGAGTTGATGACACTCAAGTGACGGTCGCGGTGACCGTGGTAGTCGACCTTGACATCCTCACCGGTCGCGGCCACAGTTTCCCTGGCAAAGCGCACCAAGCGGCGCACGCCCCACGGGCTGGCATGACCAACCGTGTCGGAGAGGCAGATACGGCGTGCCCCAGCCTCGATGGCCGCCGTGTACAGCTGGCCCAACACGGTGGGATGGGCGCGGGTGGTGTCCTCTGTCACGAACATCACCGTGAGATCGTTGTCGCGGGCGAGGCGAACGGCGTTCACTGTCGTTTCGAGCAGCCATTCGATGTCCCAGCCTTCGACGTACTGCCGAATGGGGCTGGAGCCGATGAACACCGAGGCCTCGATGGGGAAACCGGCACGCTGCTGCGCCTCGGCGATGGGGAGGATGTCGGAAGGGTGAGTCCTGCCGGCACAGTTGGCTTCGATGGCCAGGCCCTCGCGGTCGATCTCCCGAGCGACGCCTACTACGTCCTCGAGCATCTGGTTACCGGCTCCGGGGTATCCGATATCGGCGAAACCGATGCCGAGAGCCGCGATCTCGTGAATGATCTCGATCTTTTCGCCCAACGATGGCTGGCGCACCGATGGGCTCTGCAGGCCGTCGCGCAAGGTCTCGTCGTCGATCTCGACGTTGGCCGGCGCCTCTACATCTGCCTCGCCGATGAGGTTCCAGTCGTGAAATAGCTGGTGCTCGGCAAACTCGCGGTCCGGATGGTCTGTCATGACGACCTCCTTGGTTTTCTCGGCGACGAAAGACGACTCCGACGGCTCAGCGCCACGGGTCCATCCGCCAAGCATCCGCAGGCGGGTCGGACGCGCAACACAACTATTGGTGTACCATAGTCTACCGAACGGTCGGAAGGTGGATGATGGAGGCTCGAGGTTGACCACAGTGCAGCCAGAGACGGTCCGAAAGTCGTTCCGCCCCGTCGAGTTTGAGGTCACGGCCGAGGGCGATGGCTTTCTAGTTGGCAGTCGGTGCGGGAACTGCGGCGCCCATTTCTTTCCCGTCCGAGCGGCCTGTGCCGGATGCCTCCACGACAGCCTGGAGACCGTTCGCTTCTCGAGAGCCGCGACCCTGTACACCTTCTCCGTCGTTCGGCAATCGACGCCGGAATTCGAGGTGCCATACGCCCTCGGCTACGTCGACCTTCCAGAGGGCGTGCGGATAATGACGCAACTCACCGGTCGTGATCCAGAGGACTATGAACTCGGCATGGAGATGGAGCTCGTCGTGGAGCCATTCGGGGAGGACGAGGACGGCACTGAGTTGGTTGGCTTTCGCTTCCGACCCAAGGAGGTTTCGGGATGACCGGTGTGCATGTGATCGGGGTTGGCATGACACGGTTCGGAAAGCATCCCGACTCCGACGCCGCCGACCTCGGCTCGGCCGCCTTCCAGGAGGCGGTGTCCGATGCCGGCATCGATCCCCGCTTGATCGAGGCCGCCTACTGCGGACATGTCTTCCAAGGCATGGTCACCGGTCAGCGCATCCTCGCCCAGGTCGGCCTGGCGGGGATTCCCCTGTCGAACGTCGAGAACGCCTGCAGCAGCGGTGCCACAGCCATTCGCGAAGCCTCGCTCGCCATCCGTGCCGGGGAGAACGATGTGGTGATCGCGGTGGGGACCGAGCATCTGACGACCAGATTCCGCGGCGCCCTTACCCCAGATCCGAGCGACCCCGAGGCCGCAGTCGGTGCCACGATGCCGGCCGTCTACGCCATGAGAGCCCGCCGCTACATGGAGGAATTCGGCATGACTCGCCGTCAGCTGGCGATGGTGGCCGTCAAGAACAAACGGAATGCCGCCGCCAACCCACTGGCTCACTTTCGCGAAGAGATCACGATCGAGGACGTCCTGGAGTCCCGCCCCATCGCCGACCCGCTGCGACTCCACGACTGCTCCCCTGTCACCGATGGGGCGGCTGCCGTTGTCCTCGCCAGCGACCAGGCGGCGAAGAAGCTCGGAGATGGACGGGCCGTTCGCCTGGCGGCGTCGACACTCTTCAGCGGCTCGGTTGACGTTGAGCCGACGACGATGACGTTCGAACCGCTGACACAGAAGACGGCCCTTGCGGCCTACGAGAAGGCGGGCATCGGGCCCGAGGACGTCGACTTCGCCGAGGTCCACGACTGCTTCAGCATCGCCGAGGTACTCCGGGTGGAGGGTCTCGGCCTCTTCGAGCAGGGGGCCTACCCGGCCGCTGTCGAGCGGGGTGAGGCAGACATCGGCGGTCGCCTTCCCATCAACCCCAGCGGCGGGCTGCTCGGCAAGGGCCACCCGCTTGGAGGCACCGGCGTCGCCCAGGTAGTGGAGTTGGTTCGCCAGCTCCGCGGTGAGGCAGGAGTCCGTCAGATAGAGGGAGCCAAGGTCGGCCTGGCGCATTGTCGAGGAGGCAAGGCAGTTGGGATCGAGGGAGCGGCCTGCACGGTGCAGCTGCTGGTGAAGTGACCGACGAGCAGTTCTCGCTGCCATTCACCCTGATGCGCGGGGGTACCTCCAAGGCAGTCTTCCTGCGCGGCGCCGACCTGCCGCCGCCTGGCGCGGACCGCGACCGTGTGATCTTGGCGTTGTTCGGTAGCCCTGACCCAAGGCAGATAGACGGCCTCGGCGGGGCAGACATCCTCACAAGCAAGCTGGCCATCATCGACCCTCCATCGCGCCCCGATGTGGACCTGGACTACACATTCGCCCAGGTGAGCGTCTCGGAGCCGGTGGTCGACTTCGACATCATCTGCGGCAACATCTCGTCCGCCGTCGGTGCCTACGCGGTTGACGAGGGAATGGCGCCAGCCGACGAACCGAGCACAACTGTCCGCATCTACAACACGAACACCGACCGCATCTTTCGGGCGATCGTCCCAGTGCGGGAAGGCAGGGCAGCCATCGAGGGCGACTGCACCATCGATGGCGTCCCCGGCACCGGCGCCCCCATCGCCCTCGACCTCAGTGGCACATTTGGCAGCGAGACCGGGGTACTGCTTCCGACCGGGAATTCACTCGATGTTCTTGAGACAGCGATCGGCTCGGTAGAGGTCTCGATCGTCGACCTCGCCAGCCTGTGCGTCTTCTTCCGTGCGACCGCAGTGGGCCTCGAAGGGACCGAGGGCCCCGACGCGGTCACCGAAGATCACGTAGCGGCGGTCGTTGCGATCAAGGAGGCGACATCCAAGCTCCTCGGCTTGCCTCTCGACGCCCTCACTCCGATACCGGCCGCAGTTGCGGCCCCAACGGATTACGTCAGCTTCGGTAAGGGGAAACGGCTGGCTGCCTCCGAGGTTGACCTTGTGGCGCGGGTTATCGGTGGCAGGCCCCCGATGCTGCACAAGGCGTACCCCGGTGCCACCGCAGCCTGCACCGCCGTTGCCGCCCGCATCCCCGGCACGACGGTGGCCCAGGTAGCCGAACAACGCGATGCGGGCACATTGCGCATCGGCCACACCAGCGGCGTCATGGCCGTTGGCGTTGCAGTAGATCGCGATGGGGACGGGTGGCGCGTCGGCCGGGCCTCCTATGACCGCACCGCCCGGCGCCTCGCTGAGGGCACCGCCTTCGTCCGCCGCGCGGCAGCCGGCCCGGACTCCTGATGGCGGAGGGCGTCGTCAGTCTCACCGTGAACGGTGAGACTCATCGCCTCGTCTCGGCGACTCATCGCACGCTCCTCGAGGTGTTGCGGGAGCACCTTGGATTGACCGGAACCAAACACGGGTGCGAGTTGGGTGAGTGCGGGGCATGCACGGTGCTTGTTGACGGGGTGCCGGTGCTGTCGTGCCTGACCCTGGCGGCCGGGTTGGGAGAGGAGGCAGTGACCACGGTGGAGGGGCTGGCCGATGGAATTGTCTCTCACCCTTTGCAGGCGGCTTTCGCCGAATTGGGGGCGGCGCAGTGCGGCTACTGCACGCCGGGAATGCTGATGACGGCCAAGGCGCTGCTCGACGCCGATCCCGATCCAAGCCGACAACAGGTCAAGCAAGCTCTGGCGGGCAACCTGTGCCGCTGCACCGGATATCTCAAGATCCTCGAGGCCGTCGAGCTGGCCGCCGAGAGGTCCCGATGAAGAGCTATTCGGTTGTTGGGAGTCGTCGTGGCCGAGTCGACGCCACCGACCAAGTGACCGGCCGCACCGTCTACGCAGACGACCTCGCCCTCCCCCGGATGCTGGCCGGAGGCCTGCTGCAGTCGTCGCAGGCCCACGCCACCATCCTTCGCATCGATACCTCAGCAGCGGCGGCCCTGCCCGGCGTCCATGCGGTGATCACCGGCGCCGACTTACCCGTTCCCTACGGGATCCTTCCCGTCAGCCAGGACGAGCACGCGTTGGCCGTCGACAAGGTGCGCTATGTCGGGGAACCGGTGGCGGCAGTTGCGGCCGTGGACATCGAGACTGTCGAAGAGGCTCTTGCTCTCATAGAGGTCTCATACGAGCCGCTCGATGCCGTGACGACAATCGATGAGGCTCTGGTGCAGGGTCCCCGCATCCACGGAGATGGCGATGGCGACAACGTGCACCGCACGGCCGCCCTCGAGTTCGGAGATGTCGAGTCTGGGTTCGCCGTTGCCCATTTGGTGCGCCAAGACGTCTACTTCTACCGGGGCAGCAACCACGCCGCCCTCGAGCAGCACGCCGCGGTGGCATCCGCCGGGCCAGACGGACGAGTAACGCTGTGGTCCTCCACCCAGGTGCCGCACTACGTGCACCGCACGCTGGAGAAGGTCCTCGAGATTCCCGCCGGCCGGATCCGGGTAATCGCTGCGCCCTCCGGCGGCGGATTCGGAGGAAAGACCGACCCGTTCTCGCATGAGATCGTCGCCGCCAAGCTCTCGATGATCACCGGGCGTCCGGTCAAGATCGTCCTTTCCCGTGAGCAGGTCTTCTACGCCCACCGAGGCCGGCACCCCGTGCTGATGTGGGTCAAGACCGGGTTCGACCCCGAGGGCCGCATCACCGCCATGCACTTTCGGACATTCCTCGACGGCGGCGCCTACGGGTCCTACGGGGCCGCCTCTCTCCTCTACACCGGGGCGTTGCAGACCTCCACCTACAAGATCCCCAACTACAAGTTCGAAGGGGTGCGGGTCTTCACCAACAAACCGCCGTGCGGGCCCAAGCGAGGCCACGGCACACCCCAGCCCCGGTTCGCTCTCGAATGCCAATTGGACGAGGCGGCGGCCGACCTGGGCCTCGACCCTGTGACCATCCGCCGGCGCAACCTGGTCGAGCCCTTCTCGATGACCGTCAACCACCTCCGAATCACCAG